>NZ_JBSJOZ010000028.1:0-4972 GCF_056633155.1 Cryptocyanus atlanticus LEGE 06306 | reverse complement strand
CTCTGGGTCAACCCCTCGAGACTTTTGCCAAGAATATGGCTTCCGCGATAGTCAAGCTCGAGGACGATGCAGCCCAAGTTCTTGCGATATCCCCAATACCAAGATGGCCCTGTTCTAGAGGTAAAGAACAGACGGTCTGGCTCTTGCACAATATGCACAAGATACTTATAGTTCCTAGACTCATGCGGATAGGAGCTTGCCAGGACATGCATGCCGCGGGCTCTCAGCTGTTGATCAATCTGGTGGGTCACTCTATAGGTCCTACAGAAGATGTTTATCATGGGTTTACTCAATTTACTCAAGTGGTCTTTTAGTCAGTCAAGGCATTGTCTTTATGTTGCTTTTGATGAGGCTATCCTTTGCTTATGTGCTCTCGTTATTCTTTTTTTATGACAGCTACTCAATGCTCCTTCTGATTCAGTGCTGCCGGCTCGACTGGCCAATCAAGCTGAACATCATGATCAGAGACTTCAAGATAATGAGCAGAAGTCAGCGGCAATCGCCTTGACCTCTTGACCCTCCATGTCCGTTTGCTTCCGCCCCAGGCATTGACCACGATCTGGCTCAGGCCGTGGTTGAGGTGGCCTCCCGCCGCGTTCTCGGGGCAGGATTACTACGAGTGTTCACCCGCTCCACTCGCCATCAGACGCCCCGCCACCGTGACCTGAGCCACCCAGCCCGGCGGCGGCGAGGGGAGATCCGGATCACGCGCGCGCAAGGGTGCGGGAGTGGGTTCAGCTTGCTGAGGCCCTTCCAGTGGTGCGGGGCTGCGCTCACCGTCCCGCACTCGCCTGGCCCTTGCGCCGCGTGACACCCTGAACCCCCGCCGCCGGGTGGAGTTCCGTTGCAGCGGGTGAACCACAAACGACGCCCTCGATCAACTGGACTCTGGATCCACAGATGGTCAATCCCTCTCTCTTCTACCCTTTATTTCCTGCCTCAACGGGAAGGGCTGGGACGCATGACTGGTGGCTGAACACTGATCTGCCGATCGCTCCCTGGATCAGGCTGGATCAGGCTGGATCAGCTGTTGCTACGGGCCGCTGGGTTCGATCTTCACGCCTCTTTTCTCTCTACGATCTACTACGCCCTTGATCGCCACCAAAGGCTGGCCAGGCGGGTCCCCACGGAACGGGGAGCTGTCTGCGCAACTGCCTTGCCGCCTCCTGCCGCGTCCTGACTGGCCCCGGGGCTCTCCATCGCGGAGTGATCTGGTGAGGCGTCCTGCTGCACCACGCCCTCGCCCGGTTGCACCACCAGGGCCAGGTCCTGCAGGAACCGCTCGATGAGAGCCTGAGCCGAATCCAGGTGGTGGTTGACGACAAACGCCTCCACGGCCGTGATTGGATCGCTTGTCACCAGCCGCTGTTCCGCCAGCTGCTGCAGTAACCAGTCCCAGTTCAGGGCCGGGTACCTGCGCGCGTAGTGGCTGGTGATGATGCGGAGGTGGGTGCCATCGAGCGATCCCAGGAACCACTGCGGCCGTTGGCTGCGGGGTGCTGGAAGCGGGAGTGGGGCTGAGCGATCAGACGTCTCAGCACCAGCAGCCATGGAGGCCGCCGGTGGTGCGGCCTGCTTCTGCTCCCCTTGTTCTCCCTGTTCCTCCTTAGAAATACTGCTGGTCTTGGCCTTGAGCTGCTCGGAGGAGTTCACCAGCAGAAACCTGGGGTACTCCCTGATGAACTCCGCCAGGTCATCGAACAGCGGTGTGGACCACTGCGGCGAGCTGCAGCGGCCCTGGGCCCGGGTGAGAGCCACATAGCGCAGGTTCAGCTCCTCCTCGGGCAGCACCACCGCCCCCCGGTAGCCCTGCTCATCCCACAGCGCGGGAGCCTGCTCTGGCCCGTACTCCCAGTTGCTCCGGTCACTCCCAATCCCGTGCAGCAACGCGTGGGCGTGGAAGTCATCGGCCAGGCTCACAGCTCCGAACTCGAGGCCCTTGGATTTGTGGGCCGTCGCCAGCGCGCACACCCCTGGATCGAGCTGGCCCAGTGACATCCCCCTGAGCTGGGCGATCTCCTCGGGGATTCGCTCCCAGTGCGGGTGCCACTCCAGCAGGGCGCACCAGCCCTTGAGGTCCCGCACGTCCTGCTCGTCGGCATAGGCGGCCAGCTCCCCGTAGCTCTGGAAGCCAGCGAGGAAGCGATCGCGGATCTGGCCCATCTCTCCGCGCCGGAGATGCCACAGGTCCAGCAGCTGATCGTGGCGGTACCCATCGAGGCCACCACACCAATACAGCCGCGTCCCGTGCTGGGCCAGATCAACCGCCCGCTTGAACAGGGCGGCATTCCCGCGGGCGATGAACGCCCGCGTCTGCGGCGCTGGAGAACGCCTCAGGCCCCTCACGGTCCGGGTCTCACCCTTCAGGGCCAGCAGGCGGTTGGCCGCCTCAGCCATCGTCTCCCCAAAGCGGAAGCTTCCGGTCAGGGCCAGTTCATCCCACTCCCCAGCAGCCGCCATCGCGTTGGTGGCATGGCGAAACTGGTAGATCTGCTGGTGAGGATCGCCCACCAACACCTTGGCGCAGTGCTGCTGCTCCAGGATCGCCAGCGTCACCGGGTTGGTGTCCTGGGCCTCATCGAGGAGGATCACGTCAAACCTCAGCTTCGGGCTGGAGAGCTGGTACAGCTTGAGGTAGCCGTCATGCAGCATCGGGATACGCCCATCACAGGGGTCGCCCATGAGGGCCCACAGCCGCGCTGCTCCCTCTAGAGCCGCACTGGGGTATCGCTTCTCTGGAGACAGCGATGCTGCAAAGGCAGGCAGATCTACGCTGCCGCTGCAGAGAAAGTGCTGCAGGGCCGCCAGGGCGTGCTGCGCCAGGGCCAGATCCTTGCGGCTCCGCCGCTCCAGAGCCAGGGCAAGGACCACCTGGTCGATCCGCAGGGCTCCCCGCAGTTGGTGGCGGTAGCGATGGCCAACAGAGCGGTAGGCCAGGCCATGGATCGTGGAGCAACTGACGGTTTCAGGAAAGCTCTCCCGAGCTTCTGCCGCCACAGCGCGGTTAAAGGCCAGGTACAGCATGCGCTGCTGCGGGCGGGCCCGGGCATAGGCCCGCATGGTCGTCGTCTTGCCCGTGCCGGCAAAGGCCAGCACCCGTAATGAGTCAGAGCGGCAGTCAATGATCGCTTGCTGCTCCTCGCTAAAAGTCTTGCCGCCCTGGGGCGGTTGATGTCCTGTGGTCATGGTCTTACTCCATCGTTGATCGGGTCATTGCTGGTCAGGGTGTCTCCACGGACACAGGCCGGGCCGCCATCAAGCAATCCAGAACCCGTGGCTGAACGGGGAAATGCCCAGCAGAGCGTCAGGGACCTGCAGCGGGTTCACCGCCACAGATCCGCTCAGGCTTCTAGCCCCCTCCCAATGATTAAGTCAGATGGAAAAGGCCGGAAGACTCCCTGAACCGCCAATCGGTGGATTTTCCAGCGCGGTAGTTTTTATGAAAACTTGAAATTCTAAGTCTCAGCCTGAAAGAAGAAGTACTATCAAACAAACAGAATGATTAAAAATCAGGGTTTTCGTTCTGCGACGAGCAGAGACTTCGATCAAGGTCAAGGTCTCCACCAACAGCATGACTGCAGGAATGCCAGGAATGTAGAAGAAGTGACATCCCTAGACTTTGATTCCGAGAAGTATTGCTCTACACTATTGATAGATGGACGCCGATTTCACACTCATCATTTCCCCATAAACGATTCTTACAAAAGATACTCAGCCCAGGAATCAGAACGACCAGAAGTCACAGCACTCACAAGTCCAACATCATCAGCTTGACTGCCACGTCGTCCCGTCACTCAAAGGAGGTCCAACACGCGACTCACAACACCCGCTGAACAATACCAGTCCCTCTTGGATAGTAGGGAGGCTAAGTATGCGGGCCGAACCAATTGTTCCCGAGATCCATTTCGGTTGCTTTGCGCTGCCTCAGAGGAATCCAGTTCATGTTCATAGCTAGTGGTAGCGGTAAGCGGGAACTGCCTAGGCCTAAGTTACGATTAGCCTGCAGTGGCGTGCGGCCAGCGCAACCGCTAGCCACAGTTATTGATATTCTTGATATAGAATAGATATTAAATCTCTATAGCCGTGGTTATGGAGCTCTCCTGCGTCGTAACTCCATTGTTGGCAGTTGGCAACCGTTGGCAACAGCCTGCCAGGGACTAGAGGAGCAGTAAGACTTCCAGTGCAGAGGGTCTGAGAAAGTCCACCATTCGCCATCACATCGGATATTCATATCTACATAGAAATAGTCGCCTTGCATTATGCACGTGTAACTTGTTACACTAAAGATAGACCGTATAGATCCTGAATATGTTGTCCAATAGTACTACTACCAATCGCCGGCCGCATCGCTCTCAACGACCGGAGCAAGTAGAACTCCGAGGCTATCTTGAAAATCAGCTGAATCTCGGCTTCCAGCCAAGATATATGATCAGCTATCACTTTCGCTCTCCTGAGGAGACATGCTGGAGAGGGAAAGAACAACCCAATGCGATCGCAACACAGACCAGGCATCGACCCAGAACCAGCACCTGGAATCAGGTCAGCTCCAATCATTACTACCAGAAGAGACGCAACGATGCCGACCTGGCGTCTACCGACAATGAGCATATCAAAAACCTGCTCATCCGCCGCCATTTTGGCCACCAGCGCCTAGACCAGTGGAACAAGACCAAGTTGCCACCCATGCTGTTCTTCCTCGAGCGCGGCATGGGTGTTCAACTGCATGGTCACCTTCTCATCCCTCAGCCTCTGCCAGAGTTCGACGCTGTTCAAAGCTTGGCGGCTGAGTGGAAGGGTTACCTGCCTCAGCATGCTAAGTGCCTTTCTCGGCAGCGACCAGCTGATGTCCGCCCCGTCACCGATGCAGCAGGAATCATGGGGTACCTCTGTAAGGAAACTTCCTCTGGACACGTGTCGCTGGACTTCATCGCCTCGAACTTGATCAAACCAGCATCGTGATGATTAGATCTAG
>NZ_JBSJOZ010000027.1:0-5437 GCF_056633155.1 Cryptocyanus atlanticus LEGE 06306 | reverse complement strand
CAGGGTGGGCCAGATTTCGTGTCGCCGGAGGACCAATTCCGGATGTCGCTTGACACTTCGGCCGCAATCACCACCCGTGGTGGCACTATCGCCTCTGAACCACCATGGATGGCGTCCGTGAAGCGACTTGACCACCCTCTCCATCTTAACCAGTTCAGTCCGCAAACACGACCCCGATGCCTGTCGGATCATCAGGAGGCCGAGGCATCCGCACATCAGAGGTGCGGGTGCTATGTTTTGCGAGTTAGTACCTCTCCAGGCCTCTCAACGATGCCCACCAGGGGAGGTCCTCACAGATTTTTACGTGCGGCACTATACCAAGACACCGATCAACATCAAAGATCAGTTAAGCCTTCTTCAATCCAGGGGGCTTGCAATTGTGAATTTTGATCGGGCTGCTCAAAAGCTAGAGCAAGTTAGCTACTACAGACTAAGCGGCTACCTACTCTTTTTCGAAACTCCTCCTCCTTCCGGCCACGCACGAAGTCACTGTTTTAAGCCCGGTGCTTCGTTCGAAAAGGTCTTTGCCTTATATGAGCTCGACAGAGTCTTACGGTTATTGGTAGTAGATGCCATTGATAGAGTCGAGGTTGCACTGAGATCTCAGTGGGTCAACATAGGCTGCCTTGCATATAACGACGCCCACTTCTACGCGAAAGCCCATCTGTTCAGGACTATAAAAACACACACAAAGACTAATCATGAGACGCTATTCGACCACGGGACATCATTGGGCTTGCTAGAGCGTGAACTAAAAAGAGAAAACGAAGAGTTTGTTGCTCATTACCGGCGCACATACTCGTCTCCCAGTCTTCCCCCTGTATGGGCAAGTAGTGAGGTCATGTCTTTTAAGCAGTTATTGAACTGGATATCAGCGACACGCGAGAATCAAGGCAGCGGGATTAAGGCAGGTATTGCCAGGCATTTTGGCTTTCTCCGCTGGAGCGATGCGAGAACTTCGCTTCACATTCTTTTATTGATTCGGAACCAGGCCGCACATCATGGGCGCTTATGGGATAAGAGATTCCCTGTGAGACATTCCAACGTAGTGGGTAAGCAGTTTGATCTCGTGATGACACATGACAATGCTCGGGTGGAGAATCGTATGTATAACCATCTTTCCTTGATGGCCAAGCTGATGATTATCGTTGCCCCTCATTCGTCGTGGCACAAAAGACTTGATGCAGCCTTTCTTTCGAAGCTAACGCCAGACCAGGCAGAGAGAATGGGGTTTCCGGCAGACTGGCGATCACGCAGACCTTGGGCTTCTATCCTTGTCCCTCGCACCCAAGGAATTCCTTGGCTGAAATCCTTGATACGCTGGCTGAGAGAGTAAGGTCTTCGGCCTTTGACTAAATCCTGAATTAGAAGTATGCAGGGAAAATAGAGACAGAACCTCCAAATGTCAATGCATGAACTTTATCGCCATAGTTTACCCTGAGGTGGTCTGGTTTTTCTGGACAGACCCCATCGTTTACCTCTGAGGCGGGGCACCGTCCCTGAAAGGGGCTCCCACCGATGAGCAAGCGCCGCACCCACAGCCCCGAGTTCAAGGCCAGGGTCGCCATGGAGGTGATCAGTGGTCGAGGACGCTGCGTTAGATCGCCGCCCCGATCGCTGACGGTCCCCCGCTGGATAGATTCAGTCCGCGCTGAGCTAAATTGAATCAGCCTGTGTACCTGTCCCCCCGGGTTCAGGAAAGATGTCACCCCTCTCATCAGTACACCCGGGGGCTTGAGATGACCAGTGCGCCGATACAGCGAGGCTGACAAGGCTGATGCAAGGTTGTGTCAAGCTGGGAACAGTGATGCGGATTGTTCATGCGTGCGTTCGTGGCTGCGGCAGCCTTCACTGCTGGTTCTCTGATCGGAGCCTCAGCCAAGGCTGACCAAGCGACTCTCTTTGCCTGCATCAACAAGTTCAAGGAAATCGGACTCTCTGCTGACTTGGCTTATGCCGAATGCAAGAAGAGCTCTATTGGTGAGTGCATCAAAGGGCTAGTTGGGACGAACTATGTCGCAAAATCTATTGAGAAGAAGCCCATGGGCTACGTGATTGACCTTGGCAATGATGACTCTCGCTGGCTTGAAGGGGGGGCTTGGAAAAAGCTTGGCTGCACTCCCTACGCAGAGGGACCAAAGCGCCGTCAACAGAGTATGACTGTGTGGGGATTTGATTCCGTGAACTCCTGGTTCAGACAAGGAGTCTGCGCTGGTGAATCAGTAGAATTGAATCAGCCTTATTCGGCAGAAGAAGCCAAGACGCTTTGCGAGCTAAAGGAAGTCGGCATAAAAGCTGACTGACCCTTATCTATTATGTCTTTACATTCGGATGGCGCAGAACTTTCTCTTGCCTGCAGGTGATTTGGAGGCTTGTATGGAGAATGACTGGCAGCTGGCTAGTTGTATAGTCCCGCTACGTTGTTCAGCTGACGATTGAGTGTGAGGCCGCTACGGCGAACCACATCGAAGGGAGACCACGCGATTGTAAAGGCGTACTACTCACCTCTCTATGGAAGGCTGGCTCCAGGAGCCCAATGGCCGCAACGTCCTCCGCTTCCACCGTGACCCAGCTGCCCGCTACGAGGCCTACGTCTTCATCGACCGAGGGGAGCCGATCCCCGGTCAGCCTGCCCTCTTGAAGCGGCGAGAGAGGCTTGCCCGTAAGCGGGCGGTCGAGCAGTGGCAGAGGCTCCTCAAGGCTGGCTGGAGGCGGGTGCAGCCGCAGTGGTAGTCAGATCACCCCGTCGGGGCTGGAGCGGTCCAGGACTTCCAGCAGCTCCTCCAGAGACCTCCTCACTGCAGGCTCCTGTTCGGGGCGGTGGACTGGTTCGCCATCTCATAGGCGACGCCGACCGCATCCGGCTGGAATCGGGCATAGGCGGCCAGATGCACCTCGATTGTGTGACCCATAGCTGTGGCGACCTGCGCGACCGGCAGCCCCGCCGCATGGCTGCCCTTCGCGTATCGGTGACGAAAGCAGTAACCGGTCAGCGTTCCCCCTGCGGCGGCTACTTCGCCCTCAAGGGATCTCCACATAGGTTGGCGCATCAGGTAGGTGCGCAGTGCTTCGCCACCCTTGCCTGGCTGCCCCAGCGGGGGTAGGGCTTCGCCGACTGCAAGCCGCTGGGGAAGGTGCCAGTCCACCGGGCTGCCCTCCAGATCCCGCATCAGAAGTGGATGTAGCCGTCGGGGTTTGGTGCGCCGGCCTGGCCCAGCCGCCTTGCGGTAACTGCAGGTGATGCCGCCATCGATCGGGTGAAGGTGGCGAAGTTCCTCTGGCCTGAGCCCATAGGTGGCCAGCAGCTGGAGCGCGAACCGCCACCGCTCACCAGCAAGCGTGGTTGGCAGCGCATCGATCAACCGCAGGATCTGCGCATCGGACAAGGGCCAGCCGTCGCGCTTCGGGATGCGGGCTTCCCTGACAGCTGGCGGTGGCTGCCAGGCCCGACCGAAGCCCTGCCGGGCCACCGCATAGGTCAGGAAGCCGGCGAGGGATTGGCGGGCGATCTGCCTGGAGCGGCTGCCTGGCTTCCACCTGCTCAACACCAGATCGAAAAGTGTTTGAGCGTCGGCGGGCGGGCGGCGTGATGCCATTGCCGCGACGGAGTCACTCAGGACCGGGGCATACTTTTTCGCCCAGGTGGCGGCGCTGGTGACGGCCTGGATATCGATGCGCTGGTGGCGGTAGGCGGCCACGGCGCTGGGCCAATCTATGGCCGCATAGCTGGAGCGGCCCTCCGCTTGCTGCGCGGCAGCGGTCAGGGAGCCGTCATACAGCTGGGAGATGACCCGGATGCGGAGCAGCGCATCGGCCTGGGCTGCCGCTTCCCAGCGGTAGGGGATGACGGTCGATTGATTGCGCGGCGGTGTCCCCGGAGCGCCGGTCTCCCGCACCTGGAGGCGCACCTGGCCCTTGTGTGGGGTGACAGTCCAGCCGGATGGCGTGGAGGCCTTCACGGCGGCACGGAAACCCGCTTCCCAGACGTTTGCGGATGGCATGGCTTCACACGGCGTGTGAGATCTGTGTGAAATCTGCCCCTTTCTACCGGATTCTGGCAAATCCTGCCAAACGCAGAAACCAGTCAGGAAGCCGGATCAGCACTGGATTCTTCAGTCTGAGACTGGGGCCACAATGTTCCTTTGGGAGCACTAGGTCGCAGGTTCGAATCCTGTCGCCCCGATTGATTTCTCAGGGACTGTGACATCAGGCGGGAGCTGAGCGGGAGCTGAGCACCAGGCCAGCTCTCATCGAAAAAACACAAGGCCAGTGGTCAGGGACACTCCATGGTGGACCCGCAGTTGGGTTGAAAGGTCTCCAGCAGGTCATCAGGCAGCTGCCCCTTGAGGCGGGGCAGCAGCTGGTCGAGCGTGGTCGTCAGTGAGTAGCGCCCGCACATGCCACCAGAGTTGAAAGCTCGCTGAGCCGCCTTCCACGTGACTGTTGGCTTCAACGACCTTGGGGGCAACCCCCCCCTCAAGCTGCTCTGCAGGAGCGTTGTGATGGCTTCAACGTAGGCAAGCAGTCATGCAGTGGTAGTGGGTGTCCGCTCAAATCACCCCGTCGGCGCTGGTGCGGTCCAGAAACTCCAGGAGCAGGTCCAGCACCTGCCTCACTGCTGGACCCTGCTCGGGGTGGTGTACGGCGGTGAAGGCGCGGGCATTCATGCGGCACTCGATTTCTTGGAGGGTAGTGGTGGTGGCCATCAGGAGCTCGGTGGAGATGTCGGCATTGGTCAGGGTCATTGGCCTGGGGGTGACTGGACACAGTGCTGCCAGCTCAGCGGGTCTTCCGCAACCCCAACGAAACAGGACGTGAGGCCTTCAGTGAAGGTGATGGATGCAACCGCTTCCCTTGCACTCCAGAGTGAGCTCAGTCAGTTCTCTGCCTGCTCGTTGAATCAAGCTGAAGATCTACGGGGGCGAACCTGAAGGCGGGGGTTGTAGCCCTCCACCAAGCCTTCTGAGATCTGACCCATTAGGCGGGGGAGGAGCTGGTCAATCGTTGTCGTCAGTGAGTAGCGACCTCACATCCCGCCAGGTTGCAGTGGGTCATCCTCAAGCCCGCCGCTGGTTTGATTCGTGCGGATCGGGGAGGACGGTGGTGCAAGTTTCTTGGATGTCACGTCCTCTTGAGGGGACGGGATTGATCTCAACCCCCCTTGGGGTGGATCGCGGAGGACGGAGTGTGCTTCTTGGAGCGGGGCTCCGTAGCCGAAGGAACAGTTGGATACCGGGTCCGTCTAAGATTCCAGTCTGTCCTGCGCTCCTCCTGTGATCCATTGCCAACAGGGGGATCTTGGGTCATCCTGGCAAGATGTCAGGGGTGTTATGCAGCCCGCTGAGACGCACCAAGTGTTGATAGCGGACCCGCCTAAGTACTGTTGAACTAAGCCGCTTCGCGGCAGGTTCCAAGAATAATCATAGCCAACTCTTGT
>NZ_JBSJOZ010000026.1:0-5701 GCF_056633155.1 Cryptocyanus atlanticus LEGE 06306 | reverse complement strand
CTATTGCATCCTTAACAGGCTGCCAGGGCGCGACGAAGATTTTTCGAGGTGCCCTGTATTTAAATTACGTTAAGTATACTGTAGTTGATAAGTTGCATCTTGCCCGCATATATTGCGGGCGTCATGACATTGATTCTGGCTTTGTAAAATTCCTCTGCATGATCCTTTTCGCTCGGTCAATCTAGACTGCCCAACTGGGTCTCCCTGGGTCATTGAACAAAATATGCCAGACTCTCCAACGTGGATGTAAGCGGCGGCCGGAGTGCGCATCACAGAGGGAACCCAAAGCGAAGCTTTAGGCCGTCCGCTTGACCGACGGGTTAGCTGAGAGTCTAAAGCAGGCGGCATCGCGTCCATGGATGAACAACAACGCTTCTCAGCGGCTTGCCCTTTACGTCGCTACGGTTTGCAGCTTTCTAGTTGAGCTTTCCCGTTGGCCCGAATGGAAGACCTCCAGAATTACCAATTCAACGCTTGCTGTGAAGTTTCTGATTGAACCCATTGGTCATGCTTGGCCTAAACAGCAGTGGGCAGAATCAAGGATGCCTTTAACCCTCAAACAGCCAAGTACTGCGCCGACGCAAAAGCACTTGCCTACTGCGAAATCCGGCCCCTTCGCGAGCACTCGTGCTGGCTTTCATGATCCCTACTTTAGTATAACTTGAACATGCTGCTGCTGTTGAGATCAGCGGCCTTCGACCCTGAACTGCCTATCGCATCGTGAACTCAATGGCAGTTCTGCCGCGGGTGTGGTCCTTCGCAACAACAGCCGAGCGCTCATTGTTGTTTGGCCCTGATCGCGCCCATTGAGGTGGGGTTGGTCAAGGCTAGCCGAATGTCCAGTCCACGCAGAATTGCAGATTAAACGTTTGCTCGGGCGCACCAAATGAACAGTCAGCCACAAGCTTGACAGCATACCAACTGGTCGGTATAGTTTCTGGTATGACTCCGCGATCCACCAGCCTGGCCCCGTATCGGGGAGACGCCCGTACCCGCCTCCTGGAAGTCGCGCGCGACATCATTCGAGCGAAAGGCTTCGCTGCCACCACGGTCGACGACCTGTGTCGCGCAGCTGAGGTGACCAAAGGTGCGTTCTTCCATCATTTCTCAAGTAAGGAAAACCTGGGTGTTGCTGTGGCGGACTTCTGGGCAGAGACCACCTGCGCCTTGTTCGCAAACGCGCCCTATCACGCGGCATCCGATCCACTTGACCGCCTGCTCTCGTACATCGCGTTCCGCAGGGCCATCATCGCTGGAACGGCCGCAGAGTTCACGTGCCTCGCAGGCACCCTGATCCAGGAAGTGCATGACACCTCCGTCCCTATTCGCGAGGCCTGCCGCCGAGCCATTTTTGGCCATGCCGCGACACTGGTCGCTGATATTGAGGCGGCGCGCCTGGAGCGCGGCATCACTGGCGACTGGAACGCGGAAGGCCTTGCACGACACACCCAAGCCGTGCTGCAGGGGGCTTTCATCCTCGCCAAGGCGGGCCAGAATGCCGAGCTTGCGCGCGATAGTGTCGACCACCTCAGGCGCTACATCCGCCTGCTGTTCGACCTGCCCGAGGTAAGACAGGACTACGCCGAATGACAACAGCGAGAAACCAAAGGAGCCGCTGATGAAACCGCAACTCTACCTATTCTTCAAAGGGGACTGCCTCAAGGCCATGACGCACTACGCAGAAACTCTCGATGGAGTTATCGAAGGCGTAGTCCTCAACAAGGATGCCGTCAAGCCAGAGGATCGGATGCCTGGAGGTGATGATCTTGTCATGAATATGGCCGTGCGGCTCGGTGAGACTCTGATCATGGCTTCGGACAACTCCGACGAGATGTATGAACGTCCACAGGGGTTTCGCATTCAACTTGAAACAGCCTCGCGCCAGGAGTTCGACCGGGTCTTCTCAGCTTTGGCTGGCGGGTCCACCGACATGACGATGCCGCCGGGGGAAACGTTCTGGGCCGAGCGCTTCACCATGTTCACCGACAGGTTCGGCACGCCGTGGATGCTCAATTTCACGGGCGCAAGGCTCGCTTGACGGAGCAAACGGCATGATCACCCCCGGAAAGCATATTGCGATGAAGGTGCCCCAGCACTCATGGCAGACAACGGTTGCTTTCGACAGGGACTATGTTGGCTTCAAGCCCATTAAGGTAACCCCGGATCCGGTTTTTTTGCTTTTGGAGCTATGACCGTCCGGTTTGATCGGGTCAAATGGCAAGGCCAGGTGAATATGAGGCTTGATCTGTTTGCGGTCGGCCCCGATCAGCCGCCGTCACACCTTGGCAGCCCGAAGCTCGACGAGCTTGAGCAGCTTGATGGCGTGGATGGACGCAGGACCTCGGACCCTGCTGGAGTAGTAAGTCACGTCGTCCCATGAAATCCAGTTCTAACAATTTTCGAACGATGGAGAAGGACCCATGAACGATCGGTCCAAGGTGCGAACCTGCCTGTGGTTCGAGAAGCGCGGACTGCAAGCCGCAGAGTTCTACGTTTCTCTTCTGCCATGGAGTGCCATCGACGCGGTCTACGCGCAAGGCAATCCAGATGATCCGATGATTGTCGAGTTCACCCTGCATGGTGCACCGATGATGATCTTGACAGCTGGGCCCCATCTCAAACTCTCCCCGGCCGTATCAATTAGCGTGTTGACCAAGGATCAGGGCGAAACGGACTATCTCTGGTCAGCATTGATTGCCAATGGTGGAGCGGAGAACAGGTGTGGGTGGCTGACAGATCGTTGGGGCGTGTCATGGCAAATTATCCCCGAAGCACTGCCGCGCCTACTCGCTGCGCCGGACGTTGCGGCCGCGGGACGCGCGCAGGCAGAGTTGATGCAGATGGGCAAGATCAACATCGCGGCCCTTGATGCTGCTTTCAACGCAACCTGAAGGAAAAGTCATCCATGACTACTGCCATGACAATCGAAAGGTTCGTTCCCGCATCACCCATTCAGGCTTGGGACGCTTTCACCACACCGACTGCCATCAAGAAGGGGAATCAGGCATCGCCCGAATGGAAGCGCGCGACGGCTCGTTCGGATTTGATTTCGAAGGGGTTTAGAAGGAAGTTGATGCCCCTCGTGCGCTTACACTTCGTCTTGAGGATGGGCGTACATCCCGCACGACCTTTGTGGTTGATGGTGCCCGGACCCGGGTTACCACCAGCTTCGATCTCGAAACGAGCAACCGCGTAGAGATGCAGCGCACCGGATGGCAGGCGATCCTCGACAGCTATGGGGCCTATGTCAGTCGATCAGCTCCTGGCACCTGATCGAGACGCTATAGGTCGCGCGATTATCTTGATGTAATGAAGAAGATTGGCATCGCCGCATCTGAAGCACTATTTCATTCAGAAGGAGAGATCTGATGGCCTGGATTGATGGATTCGTCGCGGCGGTTCCGACCGCCAACCGTGAGATGTACAAGGCGCACGTGGAATACTCGGCAGCTGTGTTCAAAGAACACGGCGCGACGAGGGTCGTGGAGTGCTGGGGCGACGACGTCCCCGACGGTGTTGTGACGTCGTTTCCGAAGGCAGTGCTTCAGAAGCCTGATGAAACGATCTGCTTCTCGTGGATCGAGTGGCCGTCGAAAGAAGCCCGCGACGCGGGGATGGCGAAGGTCTTTGCCGACGAGCGGATGAAACCCGACAACAACCCGATGCCGTTTGATGGCAAGCGGTTAATCTATGGCGGATTCGAAAGCCTCGTCGATGTGTAGCCTGCGACTGGTTGACCATCTCCACATCGAGGAACCTACGCGATGAGAGGCATCACGCCCTACCTCCAAGTCCGGAACACCGATGAAGCGATCTCCTGGTACGAGCACGTCTTCGGCGCGAAGGAGGTCCGTGCGCGCCTTGTGGCGCCTGACGGCACCTGCATGAACGCCGAGATTGAGATCGAAGGGACTCGAATCATGCTGGCGGACGAGATGCCGTCAATCGGTTCAACGAGTCCAACGACCCTGGGTGCCACATCGGTCGTCCTCAACCTCCACGTTGAGAGCGCTGAGGAGACCTTTTCACGCGCACTTGAAGCCGGTGCAAAGCAGATCTACCCGCTGGCCGATCAGTTCTATGGTGACCGGGCGGGGCGAGTGCGTGATCCGTTCGGTCACCACTGGATCGTGGCCACTCAACTACGTGAGGTCCCAGAGGCGGAAATGGTGGCGGCATTTCGTGCGATGTTCAACTAGGAGCGCGGGGGGCGGGGGATGAGTGCCATCCCCAGGGTCCGTGCGATCTCTCCCAGGGCCTTGGCAATGAAGGCAGCATCTCCATCCGACTCCTCAAAGCAGCCCTCCAGATAGGCTGCCATCTCCTGCGGTATCCATAGACTAGGGGCAACGTTGTAGGCGCTTCTCAAACTTTTCATCAGGTCTTCTCAGTCAGGTTGTCTACAAGCAGAAAGACCTCATCAATGTTATTGTCCTGTAAGATCTTGGCTCCAGGAGCGAAAAGGATGTTCAAGGCCAAGCCTCTCTGTGGGGGGTAGACTCTGTATCCAGGGTCGTAGTTTATCCGCAACTCCGACATACTGGCACCAACAACGAGCTTGACCTCACCAGGATCACCGCCGATAAGCCACTCAATCCTGGCCTGAACCCTCGCCCGGCCCCTCAGATCACGGCGAACCGAAAGCGATTGGATGAACCGCTCTGTCTGGAGCAATTTAATCTTGCTGCAACTGGCAAGGGTGCCGCAACACTGCCTTGCCGGCTTCCATCAACGACGACACATCCCTCGAACTGCTCCATCGCAGCAGTTGGCTACGGCGTTTCCTGCTCGCCCGAGCCGACTGCGGAGAAGTGCTGTCTCCAGTGACGAGCGATCTCGAGCCGGCTCGGGATCCATGCCGTGCCCGAGGCCGTCACATGGGCCAGAAAGCGCTCCAGCCCCGCGATGCGGCCGGGGCGGCCGATGAGGCGCGGGTGGATTCCCACCGACATCATGGCCGGATAGTAGTCGCCTTCACGCACCAGCCAGTCGAATGCTGCGATGCAATAGGACGCGAAGTCTTCCCCCTGCACAAAATTACCACCGGCCATGAAACGCATGTCATTGGTATCAAATGCGTAGGGAATCACTACGTGAGGCTGACCCGCCACAGACACGGTGTAGGGGAGGTCGTCGTCGTAGGCATCAGAGTCGTACTCGAAACCGAATTCACTCACGAGCAGCTGGCGGGTGTTGGATGAGGCGGCGCCCTTCGTGTGCCAGCCGAGTGGCCTCGTGCCTGTGGCCCGCTCGATCGCGGCCACAGCGGCGGCGATCACAGCACGCTCTTGGGCGATCGTCATTTCGGCATGGCGCTCCCATCGGTAGCCATGGGCAGCCACCTCGTAACCGCGTTCAACCGCATCACGACCGAGCCAGGGAGCGCGGTCCATCGTGCGCCCGGCCGCGCTCACCGTGCAGGTCACGCCGAAACGCTCCAGAACCCGAACGATACGCCAGTATCCAGCGCGGCTCTCGTAGCTGAAATGCGAAGACAGAGCCGGGTTGGGAACACCGGAAACCGGCTCAACGATCTCGTAGACGGCCTCATTGGTTGAGTCGCCGTAGCCAAGGGACAGCTCGGCTCCGGCCTCGAGGTTCATCACAAGAGACACAGCAACGCGGGCTCCTCCAGGCCAGCGTGGATCTGAGGTGGTCTGGCTTTTCTGGACAGGGCCCATCGTTAACCTCTGAGGCGGGG
>NZ_JBSJOZ010000003.1:0-258553 GCF_056633155.1 Cryptocyanus atlanticus LEGE 06306 | reverse complement strand
GCTGAGCAGCGGCACCCGGCCGATGTCGCGCAGGTAGGAACGCACCAGATCGCCGCTGGGCACGAGGGAGGCGGAGTCGGCAGCGGCCACGGGAAGGGAGGGCATGGAGCCGGAAAGGGAGTTAGGAAACCTTTGTGTTTCGTAAATTACCATCGACTGTCCCATTCCGGCCAGGGGCGCCTCCCACCGGCCCCCCGCAGCGGCGAGACTGACTCCGGAGTGATCGGCTGCGGCCAGACCGGGACAGGGATGACGGCGGAACGCCTGCAGAAGCTGTTGGCCGGTGCGGGCCTCTGTTCGCGCCGGCGCGCCGAGGAGCTGCTCGTCCAGGGGCGGGTGCGGGTGAACGGGGCGGTGGCCCGGCTTGGCGACCGGGCCGATCCACGGCTGGATCGGGTCGAGCTTGACGGCCAGCCCCTGCGGGAGCGGGCCGCGCCGATCACCCTGCTGCTGCACAAGCCCGCCGGCGTCCTCTGCAGCTGCCGGGATCCCCACGGCCGCACCACCGTGCTGGACCTGCTGCCGCCGGAGCTCTCCCGTGGCACCGGGCTGCACCCGGTGGGGCGCCTCGATGCGGACAGCCGCGGCGCTCTCCTGCTCACCAACGACGGTGATCTGACCCTGCGCCTGAGCCATCCACGCCATGGCCACCGCAAGACCTACCAGGTGTGGGTGGAGGGACATCCGTCCCCTGAGGTGCTGGAGCGCTGGCGCCTGGGCGTACCGCTCGACGGGCGTCCTAGCCTGCCCGTCGCGCTGCGTCGGATCCGGAGCCGGCGCCATGGAACACTGCTGGAGCTGGTCCTGCGGGAGGGCCGAAACCGGCAGATCCGCCGCACGGCCCAGCGGCTTGGCCATCCGGTCCAGGACCTGGAGCGGGTGGCGATCGGCCCGCTGCAACTCGGCGCTCTGCCGGAGGGCTGTTGGCGCCACCTGGAGCCCGGGGAGTGGGACGATCAGGCGATGGCCCCCCAGGCCAGCGACGCCGGCCCGGTCTGATCGGCCAGGCTGTCGCCATCCACCTCGACGCCCGCTGCGACCCGGCCGATCGATGCCACGCTCCAGCATCCCCACCGTCGTCTCCGGTCGCCTGCGGCGCTGGTGGCCCTGGTCGCGCCCGTCCAGTCCCCTGCCCCCCCCCGCCCCGGAAGATCCGCTGCTGGCCTGCGGCCGGCTGCTTCGGCAGCGCCGGGAATCCAGGGGGCTGACGCTGCGCGAGCTCGCCGCCGCCACCAGGATCAGCACACCGGTGCTGGAGGCCCTCGAGCGTGGCTGGCGCGAGCGCCTGCCGGAGCCCGCTTACCTGCGCACGATGCTTCCCCTGCTGGAGCACTCCCTGGAGCTGCCCGCCGGCAGCCTGGAGCCGGCGTTTCCACCCCAGTCCGATCCGGCGGGGCGGGACTCCGAGTCCCGGCCGTTGCTGGTGCGCTTCACGCCGGGATCGATCGATGTCTTTACCACCTGGCAGGGCACGGCGCTCTATGGCCTGATCACCCTGGGGCTCGTCTACCTGCTCAACCTGCAGCAGCAGCGGCTGGCCGCGGCCAATCAGCTGACTCTCCGTCCGGTTCCGCCCCTGCCGGCCGAGGAGCAGGCCGAAGCGCCCGATCCGGGTGCGGCCCTGCTGGAGGCCTACCCGGAGCTGCGGCCCCTGCGGCAGGCTTCCCGTGGCGTGGCACGTCAGCGGTTGCAGCAGCAGGAACGGGGCCGGCGGGGTGCCTCGGTGGTGGGGGTCCTCCGCCTGCAGCTGGCCCAGCCGACCCGCATCAGCCTGGCCAGTGAATCCGGCCAGCGTTCCGAGCTGCGCGGGGCCAGCGGTGAACTGGTGCTGCAACTGCAGCCGCCGATCCGGCTGAGCTTGGATCCGCCCGCGGGTCCGAACGGGGTGCTCTGGAACGAAAAGCCCCTGCCGGCCGAGCCCGATCAGGACGGCACCTACCGGATCCCACCGGTGGCGCGCCCATAACGCTGCGCCAGCCCAGCAAGGCCCCGCAACGCTCCTTCCAGGCTGTCGATCGGTTGGTCCAGCCGCCAGCTCCAGTTGCCGCTCGCCGTGCCGGGGGTGTTGAAGCGGGCCCGATCATCGAGGTGGAGGAGATCCTGGAGGGGCACCACCGCCAGTTCGGCACTGGAGCTGAGGGCCAGCTCCAGCAGTTGCCAGCCGGGAGCCTCGATGGGACTGCCGATGAGTTCCCCCACCTGGCGGCGCTGGTGCTCGGCCAGATCGTCCCACCAGCCCAGGCAGGTGGCGTTGTCGTGGGTGCCGGTGTACACGACCCAGTGATCCCCCCGGTAATTCGCGGGCAGGTAGGGGTTGTCGGGGTTGCCGTCGAAGGCGAACTGGAGGATCTTCATTCCCGGCAGGGTGAAGCGATCCCGCAGGGCCTCCACCTCCGGGGTGATCACCCCGAGATCTTCGGCGATCAACGGCAGCACTCCGGTCCCGGCCCGTCGCCAGCGGCTCTGGAGCCGGCTCAGCAGGGCCACCCCCGGGGAAGGCCGCCAGCGGCCCGCCTGGGCGGTGTCCGCCTCGCCCGGCACGCTCCAGAAGGCCTCGAGGGCGCGGAAGTGGTCCAGGCGGAGCCAATCAAGCAGCTCCAGCTGCCGCTCCAGCCGCCGCATCCACCAGCGGAATCGGGTGAGACGATGGAGCGGCCAGCGGAACACCGGAGTGCCCCAGAGCTGGCCGGTGTCGGAGAAGTAGTCCGGCGGCACTCCGCTCTGCTCCGTGAGGGAGCCATCCGGCCGGACGGAGAACAGATGGCGATGGGCCCAGACATCCGCGCTGTCATGGGCCACGTAGAAGGGCAGATCACCGATCAGATCAACGCCACGCCGGCTGGCGTGATCCCGCAGCCGCTCCCATTGCTGTTGGAGCTGCCACTGCAGCAGCTTCTCCTGCAGCAGGGGGGCCGACCGCTCCCGGTCGAGGCGGCTCAGGGCGTGCCATCGCCGGCGGGCCAGCGGTTCCGGCCAGGTCCACCAGGGGCGTTCGCCATGCCGTTGGCGCAGCACCATGAAGCGGGCGTGATCCTCCAGCCAGAACGCCTCCCGTTCGCACCAGCGTTCGAACCGCTCCCGGCTCTCCCGCGGTTGCTCTGGCCAGCGTCGCAGCAGGGCCTGGCCAAGGGCGGCGCTGCGGGCGGTGCAGGCCTCGAGATCCAGCCGGTCCAGCCGGCCGTCCGGCAGGGCCCGGGCGTCCTGTGGCGTGAGGGCCCCGTCTTCGAGCAGCCTCTCCGCATCCAGGAACCAGGGATTGAGCGCGAAACCGCTGGGGGAGCTGTAAGGGGAGCCGGTGCCGTCGGTGGGGGCGAGGGGGAGCAACTGCCAGGCGCCGATCCCGGCGTCGCTGAGCCGATCGATCCACTGGTGCGCCCCGGCCCCGAAGGTGCCGCAGCCGGGGGTGCCCGGCAGGGCCGTGGGATGGAGCAGCACGCCGCAGCGCCGCGACGCTGGTCGCCGGCCGGGTTCGGAGGTGGGGACCATCAACCGGGCAGCCTGTAGCGATCGACGATCTTGCGCGCGAAGGCCGGGATGTGCCGCTCCTCCAGCTCGGGGTGGTTCCGGCGCACCCAGAGGGCGTTCCGGGTGAAATGGGAATCGATCGAGAAGCGGCCGTACTCCAGCCCCTGGGGGCCGAAGCGCTTCACCAGGGCACCCACCAGTTCCGCCAGCCACATCGGCAGCTTCAGGGCCTTGTCATAGGCGTCGATACCCTGCTGCACCGCAGCCCGACGGTCGCCCCGGCTGGTGACCGGAGCCAGGTCCAGTTCCGCTTCCACCAGATCGAGCAACCGCTGGCCCGTCGGGTTGCGGACCACCAGCCACTGCCGCCCGAAGGTGGCCCCCATATAGCCCACCACCAGATCAGCACCGGCATTGGTGTAATCGAAACAGCTCAGGCAACTGGGGGCGAAGACGCTTTTGAGCCGGGGGGTGTCGAGGCCGAAGAACGGCACGGTCTCCGTGCTGCCGTCGCTATGGCGGAAATGGATCCGGAAATCCTGCATGAACTCGTAGTGCACCACCGTGTCCGGCGAGCGGCTGGCGCTCTCCAGAAAGGTCTGCAGGCCCTTGCGGCTGACGTTGTCCACGCAGGGGGTGCCGAGCACGTAGAGCGCGTCAAGGGGGAGGGTGGGCTGGACGGCCCGCAGGGCCTGGATCTGGCACCCCACACCGATCGCCAGCAGCCGGCGGATGCCGCTGCCCGGCAGCTGCTCGAGCACCTCCAGGTTGGGGGAGAGGGTGGGTTTGTTCACGCGGGCGGCCAGCACCTCGGCCGGTGTGCGGGCCAGCACCGGCACGGGGGTGAAGCGGTCGTCGGGGCTCTGCTGCACACAGAGCACCGCGTCCACCAGATCGGTCTCCAGGGCTCTCACGCCGATCCGACTGACGATCCCGGTCCACTGGGCCCCCTCGATCGGCGGGGTCAGCCGGGCCGTGACCATGCGCTGGTGCACGCCGAAATAGAGCTCGTTCTCGTCGGCGAGGCGCCGGCTGCGGCCGTGGGCCTGCTCCTCAAGGGTCTCGAACCGCTGGTTGAGGAAGGCGCAGGCCTGGCGCACGTAGGCCACCCAGCGGCTGTCGCAGAGGCCGCACTGACTGCAGAGGTCCTTGGCCGGGTAGGTGCCCCCCTTGGTCAGGGGCCGGGCCCGCTCGTGGGGTGCGCCCTGCCGGGGCGGCCGGGGCGAGGGGGAAGGGCCGGGGCTTGAGGCGGCGGTCAAGGGCGATCCGGCCGGGGAAGCAACCTCCACAACCTATCGGCGCCCACCTCCGCGCGAAGCGGCTGCGTCAAAGTGAAGGGAAGTCGTCAGCGGCAGAAGGGTCCATGAGCGGCGGACACTCCGCGGGGGTGCCGGATCGGCACCACCCCCACCGGCCCAGCGAGCGGCAACCCGGCCAGCCGTCTCCGCGGCGGAGCCTCCGGGCGCTGGGACTGAGGTTTCTGGCCATCAGCGCCGGTGTCCTCGGGGTGGTGGGGGCGATCGGCCTGCTGGATCTGCTCTGGGCCCAACCCGATCGCGGCCTGGCCGTCGACGCGTCCGGCGCCAGCCCCGCGGGGCTGGCCGATCCCACCAGCCGGCCCATCACCGTGCTGGTGGTCGGCAGCGATGCCGACCGTCTGGCCAGTGCCACCAACGGCGCCGCCCCCTCCGGCCCCGCCAACAGCGACAGCCTGCTGCTGGTGCGCGTCGATCCCGAGGGGCCGCCACGGGTGCTGGCCCTCCCGATCGAGCTGGCGGTGAAGCTCCCGGGCCAGGCCAAGCTTCAGTCGCTCGGTTCCCTCTACCGACAGGGGGGGCCGGCCCTGACGGCCGAGGCCGTGGCCCAGCTGGTGGGGCTCGATCCCGGCCAGCCGGAGCGCTATGTGGTGCTGCCGCGCTCGGCCCTCAGGGAACTGGTCGACGGCCTGGGCGGACTGGAGCTGAGCCTGGACACCCCGATGCGATACCAGGACAAAGCCCAGGCCTACGGCATCGATCTCCAGGGAGGGTTGCAGCTGCTCAAAGGCCCCGAGGTGGAGCAGTTCGTCCGCTATCGCGACACAACGGGGGGTGAGACGGCCCGCCGCGGGCGTCAGCACCAGGTGCTGATCGCCCTGGTCCAGCAGCTGGCCCGCCCCGATCAGTGGCCCGAGCTGCCGGAGCGCTGGCAGCGGCTCACCACCCAGCTGGACACCAACCTGACCCAGGGCGAGGCGCTCAGCCTGCTAGCCACCGCCCT
This sequence comes from Cryptocyanus atlanticus LEGE 06306, assembly GCF_056633155.1. NCBI lineage: Bacteria > Bacillati > Cyanobacteriota > Cyanophyceae > Synechococcales > Prochlorococcaceae > Cryptocyanus > Cryptocyanus atlanticus. The sequence goes on along the minus strand of NZ_JBSJOZ010000003.1, from coordinate 252,829 downwards.
GGAGCGCTCCGGGCCCCTGGTGGTGGATCAGGTGCCCCTGGAGCCGGTGGGGACCGCCGCTCAGCCGCTGCGCCAGCTGAAGGCTGCCGCCCCACGGCCCCTCTGGCCCCCGCAGGTCACTCTGAACAGTGGCGCCTCCAGCGCCGGGCCAGGGCGCTGATCGCGGCCAGCTCCATCTCTTCCTCGCCCGATCCCGGGGCGGCCGGGTCAGGTCCATCCGATCCGGCCTTGGGAAGACAGCCCAACCAGGGCAGCCCCTGGCGGCTTCCGTCACGGCCGACCACGCTCTCGCCCCACTGCAGGAGTCCCAGCAGCGGCACGGCCGAGCGCTCCAGCAGGGCGACGTAGGCCGCGGCCCGTCCGGAGTCCATCCCTTCGGCGTCGATCAGCAGCAGCGCCGGCTGGCGCCAGGCCCCCAGCACCTCCGCCCAGCGGCCGCCCCAGGGCTGCCATCGACCGGGGTCCGCGGCCAGGGTCCCCAGCCAGGGCCCGCCCCGGTCCTGGAGCGCCCCCAGGGCGGCGTCGGGGTCGGCCGCTCTGAACTCCCCGGCTCCGGCCAGTCGATGGCGGGGCAGCTCCAGCCGGGCCCCCAGCCGGGCGGCGGCCCCCTCCAGGGCGGCGTCCATCCTCTCGGCCTGGCCAGCGGGGACCAGCACCAGACGCAGGGGGGGGGGGACGGGGGCCGCGACGACCTCCATGGAGGACGACTTCACGGTTCGTTTCACTCAGCTGGCCCGGGGGCTTCTACCATCAGCTTTCAGCCGTGCTTGCTCACGCCAGCCGTGACCAGTTTCTTGACCGCTGAACGGGTGGAGCACGAGCCCCCCAGCCACGACACCCGTCGGCTGAGATTGTTCAGCGGCACCTCCAACCCGGCCCTGGCCCGGGAGATCGGTGCGTACCTGGGCGTGCCGGACGGTCCACGGGTGATCAAGCGCTTCGCCGATGGTGAGCTCTACATCCAGATCCAGGAATCGATCCGCGGCTGTGATGTCTTCCTGATTCAGCCCACCTGCGCTCCGGTGAACGATCACCTGATGGAGCTGCTGATCATGGTGGACGCCTGCCGGCGCGCCTCGGCCCGCCAGATCACGGCGGTGGTTCCCTACTACGGCTATGCCCGTGCCGACCGCAAGACAGCGGGACGGGAATCGATCACCGCCAAGCTGGTGGCCAACCTCCTGGTCACCTCCGGTGTCGATCGGGTGCTGGCCATGGACCTGCATTCCTCCCAGATCCAGGGTTATTTCGACATCCCCTGTGATCACATCTACGGCTCCCCCGTACTGGTGGATTACCTCTCCACCCGCGACCTGGGCGCAGTGGTGGTGGTGTCGCCGGATGTGGGGGGGGTGGCCCGGGCCCGGGCCTTCGCCAAGCAGATGCATGATGCCCCGCTGGCGATCATCGACAAGCGCCGCTTCGGCCACAACGTGGCCGAGAGTCTCACGGTGATCGGGGATGTGGCCGACAAGACGGCGATCCTGATCGACGATATGATCGACACTGGCGGCACGATCTGCCAGGGAGCACGGCTGCTGCGTCAGCGCGGCGCCTGCCGGGTGCTGGCCTGTGCCACCCATCCGGTCTTCTCGGGGCCGGCGATCGAGCGGCTCTCCGAACCGGGGCTGTTCGAGGAGGTGCTGGTCACCAACAGCATTCCGATCAGCGACGAGCGCCATTTCCCCCAGCTGCAGGTGCTGTCGGTGGCCAACATGCTCGGCGAAGCGATCTGGCGGATCCATGAGGAGAGCTCGGTGAGCTCGATGTTCCGCTGACGGGATGGAGCTGATCCGGTCGGCTTGCGCTCCCGGCTTGCTTGGGTAACGTCCAGCGTCGTGTCCCAGCCCTATCGCAATCCCCTCCCTTCTCTCCGATCCCCGTCCCCTTGAACCGTCTTCGGCCAGGACCCGTCTCCGGCGGGCCCTGCCGGCCCTGGTCACGGTGGCGCTCACCACCGCCCTGCAGGCCCTGGCCGCGCTGCCGGCCCTGGCGGCCAGCCAGAGGGTGGGGGTATGGCTCACCAACAGTCCCAGCCGGCTCTACTACGACCCCGCCCTGATTGAGCGGGCGGTGGAGCAGATGGCCGCCGCCGGCGTCAACACCCTCTATCCGAACGTCTGGAGCCGCGGCACCACCTTCCATCAGAGCCGATTCGCACCGATGGAGCCGAAGCTCCGGCAGGTCAATCCTTCGCTCGATCCGATCTGCCGCATCACCAAGGCCGGTCAGCGCCGGGGCATGAAGGTGATTCCCTGGTTCGAATACGGCCTGATGGAGCCGGCCGACGCCGAGGTGGTGCGGCGCCACCCGGAGTGGGTGCTGAAACGCCGCGACGGCTCCACCCTCTACGCCATGCACGGCGCGAATCTCAAGACGTCCCCGCTGCGGGATCTGCGGGTCTGGCTCAACCCGGCCCATCCCGGGGTGCGCGAGCGGGTCCTGGGCCTGATCGGGGAGATCGTCACCCGTTGCGGGGTGGATGGCATCCAGCTCGACGACCATTTCGCCTGGCCCGTGGAACTCGGCTACGACGCCTACACCCGGGGGCTCTACCGGCAGGACAAGGGCCGTGAACCGCCCGACAACTACACCGACCGGGAGTGGATGACCTGGCGACGTCAGCAGCTCACGGGCCTGCTGCGCGCCCTGCGCAGCGATCTGCGACGCAATCGCAGTGGTGCCGTGATCAGTCACTCCCCCGGCCCATTCCGCTTCGCCTACAACCACTGGCTGCAGGACTGGGAGATTTGGGCCCTCGGCGAACTCGTCGATGAGCTGGTGGTCCAGAACTACGCCTATTCCGTGGCCGGCTTCACCAAGGACCTCAGCCAGGCGGCGCTGGTCAAGGCCCGCCGCTGGGGCATGCCGATCCAGATCGGGGTGCTGGCCGGTTTCGGCGGACGAACCACGGCCACCCCGGTGCTGAAGCAGAAGGTGGAGCAGGTCTCCAGGAGAGGGATGGGCGTCATCTACTTCTACTGGGAGGGCCTCTGGGGAGTCCATGCCGGCCGGGAGGGGGGATCGGCCCGCCAGGCCTTCTTCGGTCGGCTGCACCAGTCGCTGTATCCCGATCCCTATCCCCGCAGTTCCCGGCCGAGACTCTGATCCACCACCTCGCTGGTGTTGGAGGAGAGCGTCCCGGCGGCCAGGAGCTCCAGGGCGTCCCGCATCCGTTCCCGCCGCACCGGGCCGTAGCTCTGCCAGCGGCAGAAGAGCTTGGCCAGCCGTGAGGCGGTGATCGGGTTGCGGCCGTCGAGCCAGGCGATCCGCTCGGCCATGAAGCGGTAGCCGCTGCCGTCGAGGGCATGGAAGACCGGAGCGTTCCCGGCCAGGCCGCCGAGCACGGCTCGCACCGAATTCGGGGCGGCGGGGTCGAAGCGGGGATGCTGCAACAGGGCCTCCACCCGGCTCAGTCCATCGGCGAAGGGGGCGCTGGCTTCGAGGGCGAACCAGGCGTCCAGGATCACCGGCCGCTCCTGCCAGCGCTCCAGGAAGGCGGCCATCGCCTCCTCCCGCTCCGGGCAGGCCAGGGGCTGCAGGGCCCGCAGGCCGGCCCGCGCCAGGGTCATCGAGGATCCCGTCACCGCCGTGGCCGCCTCCTTCCGGATCGCCGGATCGCCGGCGGCGGCCCGCCACGCCCAGATCACCCCGGTGAGCTGACGATCGCCACTGCCCTGGGGCCAGGGCAGGTCCCACTGGGGCCGGCAGCGGTGCAGCTCAGCCAGTAGCACGGTGGAGAGGGCCTCGCCGAACCGGGCCTCCAGGCCCCGCAGGGCGGCGAACAGGGCCGGTGGATCGGGCACCTCCATGGCTTCCTCCAGTTCCGCGGATCCCGGCAGGGCCAGCAGAGCGCAGCGGTTGGCCTCCGAGAGGGACCCGTCCTGGAGGATGCGCCCGAACGCCGCGATCAACCCCTCCTCGAGCTCCTCGTCCCGCTGGCCGGTGGCCCGTTGCTGCACCACCTCCCGCAGCAGGGCCTGGCCGGCATCCCAGCGGGCGAACGGCTCCCCATCGCAGGCCAGCAGGTGCAGCAGCTCGGTGGGGGGGCGCTCGATCTCGAGCCGCACCGGAGCCGAAAAGCCCCGCAGCAGCGACAGGGCCGGCGGATGGCTGTGGGGGGCGAGACCCTCGAAGCGCAGAGTCTGCTCCTCCCGCTCGATCACGAGCAGACGGCTGTGGGGACCCCAGGAAGGGTCCAGTCGGGCGCGCTCGGCCTGCTCCGCGCTCTCCTCCGCCAGCCGGAGGGGAATGGGCTCCCCCCCCTGATCCACCAGTCCCAGCACCAGGGGGATCACCACGGCGGACTTCTCGTCCTGCCCAGGGGTGGGTGGAGTGTGCTGGGTCACGGTCAGCGTCAAGGCTCCGGTCTCGGCGTCCCAGTCCCGCAGCATCCGCAGCACTGGCGTGCCCGCCTGGCTGTACCAGAGCCGGAAGCGATCGAAGTCGACCTTGGCGGCGCCGGGGTTGCCATCCCGCATCGCCCGCAGGAAGTCGTCGCAGGTGGCGGCTGTGCCGTCGTGGCGTTTGACGTAGAGCGCCATGCCGCGTTGGAAGCCATCTGAACCCAGCAGCGTCTGCAGCATGCGGATCAGCTCCGCTCCCTTTTCATAGATGGTTGTGGTGTAGAAGTTGTCGATCGCCAAATAGTGGTCGGGCTGAACGGGATGGGCTGTGGGACCGGCATCCTCACGGAACTGGGTGTTGCGCAGAACCGATACATCTTCAATTCTTTTCACGGCAGCTGAATGAAGATCCGCCGTGAAACTCTGATCCCGGAAGACGGTCAGGCCTTCCTTAAGCGAGAGTTGGAACCAGTCACGGCAGGTGATGCGGTTGCCAGTCCAGTTGTGGAAATATTCATGGGCGATCACACTTTCGATACGCTCCAGCTCTGCGTCGGTGGCCGTGGCAGCATCGGCGAGAACCAGCTTGGAATTAAATATATTGAGGCTCTTGTTCTCCATCGCGCCCATGTTGAAATGGCGCACGGCTACGATGTTGAATTCATCGAGGTCGTATTCCAGCCCGTAGACCTGCTCATCCCAGGCCATCGCACGCTTCAGCGAAGCCATGGCGTGGCCAGTGAACGCGGCGTCGCCTTGCTCCACATGGAGGCGCAACTGCACGGTCCGGCCGCTGGAAGTGATGAAGTGATCGCGCACCTCCTCCAGGCGACCCGCCACCAGGGCGAACAGGTAGGAGGGTTTGGGCGTGGGGTCGTCCCAGATGGCGTAGTGCCGGCCGTCTTCGGCGGAGGGACCCGGCAGCGCGCCGCTCTCCTGGCAGTTGCCATTGGAGAGGAGCACCGGGCAGCTGTCACGGTCGGCTTCGATCCGCACCCGGAAGCGACTCAGCACATCCGGGCGATCCGGGTGGAAGGTGATGCGGCGAAATCCTTCCGCCTCGCACTGGGTGGTGAACATCCCGCCACTGACGTACAGCCCTTCGAGGCTGGTGTTGACCTGGGGATGGATCCGTACCCGGCTGCGGAGCACGAAGGGGCCGCTGGGCGGGGCGTCGATGCGGAGCTGATCGCCATCGAGCCGGTAGTGCTCCCCGCCCAGGGGGGCTCCATCGAGGTCCAGCTCGAGCAGTTCCAGAGCCGCCCCCTGCAGCAGCAGGGGTGGCGCCGACCCGGCCGGCGCCCCGACGGCGGCCGGGTCGAAGGCCAGCCAGGCCTCCACCTCGGCATGGCCATGGAAGAGCCGCACCGTCAGGTCCGTCCGCTTGAGGTTGTAGGGGAAGGGGCGGTAGTCAGCCAGCCGCACAAGGTGCATCGGGCCCGGAAGCAACGGGCTCCGATCCTGGCGCCCCGTCACCCCGGGCGAGGAGGGGGCCCCAGCGCCTCACCAGGGCAGCGGTGCACGCCCCTGGCCCGTATTGCAGCCCACCTGGGACCCGAGCAGGGCCCCCAGGGGCACCGCCCAGGTGCGTCCGTCCTGACGGGAGGCGGCATAGCCGATTCCGCCGCCGAGCACACCGCCCACCAGCCGGCCGATCGAGCAGCGTTGCTGCTGGGCCTGGGCCTCCTGCCAGCTCATGGGCCCCGGCTGCACCTGGGCGTATGGAACCGGGGCCGCGTAGTCCTGGTAGGGGGCGGCGGGCCAGTTGCGCACCGGAACGGCGGGTCCCGGACTCACCCGCACCGGTTGGTAGACAGGCACCATCTGGTAGACGGGGGCGTACGGATTGGCGGCGGCGTGGCCAGGCAGCAGCAGGGCGATCCCTCCCAGCCCCGCGGCCAGCAGGAGAGAAGGGTGGAGGGGACGGAAGGACACCATGGCGGTCACAGGCGGAGGTCAGCCCCGAAGGGGTGCCATCAGCAAAGCGGCGAGGCCTGCCTGAACTGCGACTGCCGCGCCGGCGGATGTGTCCGGATGCATCCTCTCCCGGAGCGGGCCCCGCTCAGGGGGTGCGGGCCGGCGGGGCGGCGGGGCCACTCTCCTCCTGTTTGAGGGCCTCCTCCACCGATTGGGTGACATCGGCGGGCACCAGTTTCGGGCAGAGCTCCACGGCTCCGAGCACGGCTGAATTCACCGAGCCGCGGCGCAGCTCCTCGATGCTCAGGGGCTGGTCCCCCACCTGGCGGATCTGCCCGCCGTGCTGCCCCTGAATGAGCTGGGCAATCGTTTCGCCGGCGATGGGGGCGGCCTTGTCGAAGGGCACATCGGCTCCCAGGGCGATGCAGACGTTAACTGCGGCAATCCTGGTGTAGAGAGACATCTCGGCATCCGTGGCCGGCGCCGCCTCGGCCCCCGGGGCAACCAGACCCAGCGGCAGAAGCAGGGAGGCAGCCACCAGCAGGGGCTGGATCCGGTGTGGCGTGAGGCGCAACGTCTGAACCGTCATGAAGTCCCCATGCTGCTGCACAGCCGGCGTCGATCAATCGATCACCAACGGCACACCGGCCTCCTCCAGGCGGAGTTCGTGGTGATTTTCGGCCAGTTCCAGCTCGCCGTCGCGCCAGGAGTAGATCGACCGGGTCCGATAGCGGTCCTGATCCACGAGCCGGATGTGATCGAGGATATCCCAGTCCCGCTGATGGGATTCGAAGGTGAGCGCGTGCTCGTCCACCTGGCGGATCTGGGATCGGATCGGGGCGCTGCCGTGGTATCCCGAGCTGCGCCGGAGCTGGTGGCCGCAGAGATAGGCCGTCATGCTGCCCGCCGCCACCTGGCTGGTCTGCCGCTCGAAGAAGCCGCAATCCCGTTCGGGCCACCACGAGAACCGATAGGCAGCTTCCCCCTCCACCGGCTCGTCGAAACGCTCGATCCGCAGCAGCATGTCGTCCCGCTCGGCGGCTTCCTGATCCCGGAAGAAGTAGACGCGCCGGGAGCGCCACAGGCCCAGGTTACGGGAGAACCAGCGCTTGAGGCTGCTGTCCAGCTGAATCCGGCTCGGTTCCCCCCGTCGGGCGGGCTGAGCGGGGGTGTGTGTCTTGGCCCGATCCGCGCTGGAGGTCATCGTGGCCGGCCGCGGATCGGGGATCTTCCCCTTGTCATAGCGGTGGCGCGGGGTTGCGGGTTGAACCCATAGGGTGAAGCCCACCTTCCGGGTCTCGACACGGTGACTGCTGCGGGGGAAACCAGCCCCACCATCCCGGCTTCCCCGGAGGGGGATTCCCCGCGGAACAGGCCGCTGAAGCTGCTGTTGGTCGCGGCACCCCACCATCTCGCCTCGGCCGACCTGCGCGGGGTGCTCAGCTACCTCGACGGCAACGACTGTGGATTCGACATCAGTTTGAGCGTGGCCGATCCCTCCAAGCAGCCGGAGCTGCTGGAGCTCTACCGCCTGGTGGCGACACCGGCGCTGGTCAAGCTGGAACCGCCCCCCTGTCAGGTCTTCGCGGGCAACACCGTTCTCGAGCAGCTCAAGGGCTGGTTGCCCCGTTGGCAGCAGCACGGGGTGGTCAGCGATCTGGGCATGACCCTGCGACCCGCCGAACGGGATGGCAGTCGCACCCAGCGGGAGCTGCAGCTGGAAGACCAGGTGCTGGTGCTGCGCCAGGAGAATGAAACCCTGGCCGAGCGGTTGCGGGTGCAGGAGCGTCTGCTGCGGATGGTGGCCCATGAGCTGCGCACACCGCTCACGGCGGCCAAGCTGGCCCTGCAGAGCCTCCAGCTCGGTCAGATCGACAACAGTCGCTGCCGCGACGTGCTCGACCGGCGTCTCCATGACATCGAACTCCTGTCGATGGATCTGCTTGAGGTGGGCACCACCCGCTGGGAGGCCCTGTTCAATCCCCAGCGTCTGGCCCTGGCTCCGGTGGCTGCCGAGGCGATCCTCGAGCTGGAGAAACTCTGGGTGGGCCGCAACCTGAATCTCGTGACGGCGATCCCCGCCGATCTTCCCGACGTCTTCGCCGACCAGCGCCGGATGCGGCAGGTGCTGCTGAACCTGCTGGAGAATGCCCTCAAGTTCACTCCGGAGGGGGGGCAGGTGACCCTCTCCCTGCTCCATCGCACCCGTCAGTGGGTGCTGATCCGGGTCTGTGACACGGGCCCGGGTATTCCTCCCGAGGAACAGGAGCGCATCTTCCTGGAGCGGGTCCGCTTGCCCCAGACCTCGGCCACCACCTCCGGCTACGGCGTCGGGCTCTCGGTCTGTCGCCGCATCGCCGATGTGCACGGGGGCCGGATCTGGGTGGTCTCGAAACCGGGAGAGGGAGCCTGTTTCCACGTGAGCGTGCCGGTGTGGACCGGGCAGAACTCGCCAGGCCAGTCCCAGCCTTGACGAAGGGACACTCCGACCCGTAGCGTCCACCCATCGGTGGAGCCGGCCCAGAATGCCCAACCCCGGTGGCCTCGCCCCCATCGTCTAGAGGCCTAGGACACCTCCCTTTCACGGAGGCGACAGGGGTTCGAATCCCCTTGGGGGTATCACGACCACTGCAGATCATCGGCCCATTCGGATTCAGGTCATTCCGCTTTCAGGATCAAGAAGGCTGAAAGATTTCCCCATCAGCCGGCCTGCAACACACCCAATCGTGCCGGTAATGCCGCATTCTCCGCTGAAGGATTCCATCGAGGAATCCTTCAGCGGAGAATGCAAATCCCTCCGCGCAGCCACGGCTGACCTGGCGCGGCGATGCTGCCCGGGTCCAGCGTGGGGTCCGCCGCCGGGGCTCGGACGCAGCCCCTCCCCAGGCCGGGCTCAGCAGCCTGCGGTGGAGCTGCGGCGCAGGGCTTCCCGCTGCACGGAGCGGAGATTGGCGGCCAGATCCTCCCGCAGGCGCTGCTCGATCAGGCCGATGGGCATCCCGGGACGTCCCTGGACGGTGAGTTCGTAGAGCAGGCGGCTGCCGATCGGGTCGTCGCCAATCTGCCAGGACCCTTCAAACCGGCGGAAATCCCCCTGCAGCATGATGAAACTGAGCAGGCCCTCGCCCCGCTGCTCCCGCAATTCCAGTTCGACCCGTGCCGAGAAGCGCAGCCCGCAGAACTGCTGGCAGCCCACCTGCTCCAGGCCGACCCGGTCCCCTCGGCGCCAGAGCAGGCGGGAGGAATCCAGGTTGGGGATGAATCGGCTGAGGTTCTCGTAGTCGGTCAGAACCGTCCAGATCAGCTCCGGCGGAAGGCTCAGCCTCAGTTGCACCGCCAGCCGGCGGGTGCCTTGCGGCAGGCGCTCCATGTCCTGCTGGATGGTGTCAAGGCTGCAACTGTCCTGGATCGGAACCAGCGCTGGAGGGGACACGGATGGAAGAACCGAGTGTTGCGCCAAGTTGTGGAGAACGCTGGATTCGGGGCAGGGCGGACGGGTCGGGCCACAGCTGCCCGACAAACCTAGCCGCAATGCCTGGAATTGGGTTCGCAAAGGCCGACGGTCCGTCAGGGGGGGGGAGCAAAGAGAGTGCCTATGATCGGCGCGCCTTTTCCGGAGACAGTGGATTCGATGCGCATCTCGACAGCAGCGCTCCGTCAGTCCGATGCCCGCATGTTCACCCTGGTGGTCGAGGGGCTTCAGACGGCTGCCACGCGCACGGCCGAGAGGCGCTTCACCATCCCGCTCTCCCGGATGCAGGCCACCCTTCGTCTGATCAATCAGCTGGGTGGCCGCCTCCTTTCGGTAACGCCCGCCGGCCAGGATCCTGCCGTCCCGGCTCCCCAGGCTTCGGAACCCCCCGCCCCCAGCCCAGCCGCCGCCCCTCCAGTGACCACCCCCGTCAAGCACGAAGCCGTTCCGGTCAACCTCTACAAGCCGAAGGATCCCTACGTCGGCACCGTCCTCGGCAATTACTCCCTGCTGGCGGAGGGGGCGATCGGGAGGGTGAATCACATCACCTTCGATCTCTCTGCCGGGAATCTTCACTACCTGGAGGGGCAGAGCATCGGCATCATTCCCGATGGAGTGGATGCCAACGGCAAGCCCCACAAGCTCCGCCTCTATTCCATCGCCAGCACCCGCCACGGCGACAACCAGGAAGATGCCACCGTCTCCCTCTGTGTGCGTCAGCTGCAGTATGAGAAAGACGGTGAAACCATCAATGGGGTCTGCTCCAGCTTCCTCTGTGACATTGAACCCGGGGCCCAGATCAGGATCACCGGGCCGGTGGGCAAGGAGATGCTACTCCCCGCCGATGAAAACGCCAATGTGATCATGCTGGCCACCGGCACCGGCATCGCTCCGATGCGGGCCTTCCTGCGTCGCATGTTCGATCCGGGCGAGCGGGCCCGCAATCCTGAGTACCAGTTCCGCGGCAAAGCTTGGCTGATCATGGGGGTTCCCACCACCGCCAACCTTCTCTACGAGGAGGATTTTCAAACCTACCTGGCGGATTACCCCGATCACTTCCGCTACACCAAAGCGATCAGTCGGGAGCAGAAGAACCCCAGCGGCGGCCGCATGTACATCCAGGACAGGGTTGCCGAACACGGCGAGGAAATCTTCGATCTGATCGAAGATCCCTCCACTCACGTCTACATGTGCGGTCTGCGGGGCATGGAGCCGGGCATCGATGAGGCCATGACCACCGCTGCCGACGCCAAGGGTCTCACCTGGTCGGAACTCCGTCCCCAGCTCAAGAAGGCCGAGCGCTGGCACGTGGAAACCTACTGAGATCTCCCCCCGGGCCCGCCATCGCGGCCGGGCCTGGCCCGCCCCCGGAGGCGGGCCTTTTTTCCGAAACCAGCACAGAAGCGCGCCGGCGGCGGCGCCGGGGGGGCGTTCCCGGCTTTCGTGGGTACTCAGGATCCATCCGCCTCTCCTCCATGACCGTCACGCTCACCAATCCGCTGAGGGTCGGGCTGCGCCAGGAACGGGTGATCTCGCCCCAGTGTCTGGTGATTTTCGGCGCCAGCGGCGACCTCACACACCGCAAGCTGGTGCCAGCCCTGTTCGAGCTGTACCGGCAGCGACGCCTGCCCACGGAATTCGCCGTTCTGGGCTGCGCGCGACGGCCCTGGAGCGACGAGGACTTCCGCTCCCACATGGCCGAAGCGCTTGGGACGGTGGCCACCGAACACCAGGGGGCCTGGGATCAGTTCGCCGCCGGGCTCTTTTATGAGCCCGTCGATCTGCAGCAGCCGGACCATCTGGTGCGGCTTGCCCAGCGCCTTGAGGGCATCGACCGCCAGCGGGCCACCCGTGGCAATCGCACCTTCTACCTGTCGGTGTCCCCGGCGTTCTACGGCAGCGGTTGCCAGGCCCTGGCCGCTGCCGGCCTGCTCAGCGATCCCAAGCGCAGCCGGGTGGTCATCGAAAAACCCTTCGGCCGCGACTACGGCAGCGCCCAGCAGCTCAACACGATCGTGCAGGCCTGCGCCCAGGAGAGCCAGGTGTTCCGCATCGATCATTATCTGGGCAAGGAGACTGTCCAGAACATTCTGGTGCTGCGGTTCGCCAACACGATCTTCGAGCCGATCTGGAACCGGAACTACATCGCCAGTGTGGAGATCACCGCCGCGGAAACGGTCGGTGTGGAAGAGCGGGCTGGCTACTACGAGGATTCCGGAGCCCTGCGGGACATGGTGCAGAACCACCTGACCCAGATGCTCGCCCTCACCACCATGGAGGCGCCCGGACGGTTCGATCCCGAGGCGATCCGCAACGAGAAGGCCAAGGTGCTCCAGTCGGCCCGGCTGGCCGATGAGCTGGAGCCCTGGAACTGCTGCGTCCGGGGCCAGTACGGACCGGGTGGCAGCGCCAGCCGCCCGCTGCCGGGCTACCGCCAGGAGCCGGGGGTTAACCCCAACAGCACCACCGAAACCTATGTGGCGATGAAGCTCTTCATCGACAACTGGCGCTGGCAGGGCGTGCCCTTCTACTTGCGCACCGGCAAGCGCCTGCCCAAGCGCATGAGTGAGGTGGTGCTGACCTTCCGGGAGGCTCCCGTGCATCTGTTCGATGCCGCCGGCGGCAGCCCCACCGCCAACCAGCTGATCCTGCGCATCCAGCCCGACGAGGGTGCCGGCTTCCGCTTCGAGGTCAAATCACCCGGGTCGGGGATGCGCAGCCGCCCGGTGGACATGCACTTCTCCTATGACGAATCCTTTGGGGAACCCTCCGATGAGGGCTACGTGCGCCTGCTGGCGGACGCCATGCTGGGGGACCCCACTCTGTTCACCCGAGGCGACGAAGTGGAAGCGGCCTGGCGCCTTTACACGCCGCTGCTGGAGTTGATCGAGGAGAGTCCCTGGCAGCTTCCAGTCCATCCCTACGAGGCCCGCACCTGGGGTCCCGCCGCCGCCGACAGCCTGATCGGCCGCGATGGCCTGATGTGGCGCCGGCCCTGAGCGGCGGCCCCACCCCGCTCACCTCCTGAATCCCCACCCCACCCACCCATGTCTCCCCAGCTGACCCTTCAGGCCCCGGTGGCCCTGCCGCCCCCCGAGCTCACCGGATACCTCGAGAAACTCTGGAGCCAGGATCTCGAGTCCTCCTCCGGGGCCTCCACCTTCACCCTGCTGGTCTGGCAGCCGGCCTGGGTGGAGCAGCATCTGATCCGCACCGGCCGGCTGGAGGGGCCCATCACTGGGGTGGTTCGCCCGGAACTGCTGGAGGCGGCCCGTGCGGCGGTTCCCGCCAGCTCCCTGCCGCTGAGCACCTCGCCGCTCTCTCCCAAGCTGGCCTGGGCCCTCGGGCAACAGCCCGGCGACCACCACGGCGAGGACCTGCGCGGCCAGCACATCGACGCCGCCATCAGCGCCTACCAGCCGCGGCGCCTGATCACCCTGGCCCCCACCCTCGACCACGGCCGGCCCCTCGAGACGCTGGTGGCCGCCTACTGCCCCCTCCCCGGCGAGGGCAGTGCCGCCGCCTGCGGGGATGTGGTGGTGCTGCGGGGTGATTTCGGGGCCCTGCAACAGGGTCTCGACCTGCTCAAACCCCTGGTGCCCTCCGATCTGCCCTGCTGGGTCTGGTGGAACGGATCCCTCGACGAGGCCCCCGATCTGCTGGAGGCCCTCTGCCAGCCCGGTCGCCGCCTCGTGCTTGACACGGCCCTGGGCAGTCCCCGCCGCGTGCTCGATCTGCTCAAGGCCCGCATTGCCAGCGGCCAGGCCGTCAATGACCTCAACTGGCTGCGCCAGCGGAGCTGGCGCGAATCCCTGGCGATGGTGTTCGATCCCCCGGGTCGGCGGGATGCCCTCAACCATGTCGTACAGCTCGACATCGATGTGGAGGGCTCCCATCCGGTGCAGGGCCTCCTCCTGGCGGCCTGGCTTGCCGACCGTCTCGGCTGGCACTGGGTCGCCAGCGACACCGGGACGGATGGGGGGATCCGGGCCGAATTCGAACGCACCGATGGCGCGGCGGTGCAGTTCCACCTCACTCCGGTCCCGGTGGGGGTCCCCAGCAGCCACCCCGGCACCGTCCTCGGCCTGCGGCTGATCTGCGAGACCCCCGGTCAACAGGCGCTCTGCGTGATCCTCTGCTCCGAGTCGGGCGGCTGCATGCGCCTCGAGGCCGGCGGCATGGCCCGGATGGAGCTGGCCGAGGAGGTCGTGCCCGGCCGACACGCCACGGATGAATGGGAAATGGCCCGCCTGCTGGGGGGTGGCCACGACTCCACCAACCCGCTGCTGGCAGCCGCTGCCCCGCTTGCTGCCAAGCTGCTGCCCCAGGGATGACGGACTGAGGGGTCGAGCCGATGGCCTGCCTGATCGCGGCACCCTGCAGCGGCAGCGGCAAGACCCTGCTCAGCCTGGCCCTGGCGGCCCATCTGCGCCGTGGCGGCGACTCGATCCAGACCTTCAAGGTGGGCCCCGACTACCTCGATCCCCAGTTGCTCGGCCGGGTGAGCGGTCGCCCCTGCCGCAACCTCGATCGCCTGCTCTGCGGGGAGGAGTGGCTGGAGCGCGCGTACCACTGGTGGGGATCCCAGGCCGACCACTGCCTGGTGGAGGGGGTGATGGGTCTGTTCGACGGGCGCGGCCCCGGCACCGAGGGCAGTTCCGCCGAGGTGGCGGCCCGGCTCGGACTGCCCGTGGTCCTGGTGGTGGAGGCGAGCCGTCAGGCCGGCTCCCTGGCGGCCCTGGTGCGGGGGTTCCGGGATCATCAGAGCGACCTGACCCTGGCCGGCGTGGTGCTCAACGGCGTGAGCACGGAGCGCCATCACTCCCTGCTGGCCGAAGCTCTGGCCTCGATCGCCATGCCCCTGCTGGGCGTGCTGCCCCGCCATCCCGATCTGAGCCTGCCCTCCCGGCATCTGGGGCTTCTTCCCGCCCATGAGCTGGCTGACCTCGACGCCCGCCAGGACGCCTGGGCCGCCCTGGCCGAACGTCATCTGGATCTGGAGCGGCTGGTTCCCCTGCTGGGGCCCCCACCCCCCCTGGCCCCCGGGGCCGGGGGTGCGTCCGATCCGATTCCCTGGTGCCTGGCGGGCAGCGCCGAGTCCGGCGGCGTGCCGGTGCGGTCCACCTCTGCAGCACCGATCCCGATCGCGATCGCCGCCGATCCCGCCTTCCATTTCCGCTATCCGGAGGCCACCGAACTTCTCGAGGCCCTGGGGGTGGAGGCCGTTCCCTGGCAGCCCCTGGCCGACGAGCCCCTGCCCACCGGCTGCCGTGGTGTCATCCTCCCCGGCGGGTACCCCGAGCTCCATGCCGCCGAACTGGCCGCCAGCCGCCGAAGCCTGGGGGACCTCCGTTTCGCAGCCGCCGCCGGCCTTCCCATCTATGCCGAGTGCGGTGGGCTGCTGCTGCTTGGTCGCCAGCTGGAGGATCCGGCCGGAGTGGCCCATCCGATGGCCGGCCTGCTGCCCTTCAGCGCCAGTCGCGGCCGCCTGCAGCTGGGCTATCGCCGGGCCACCACCCTCCGCGACGGCCTGGCCCTGCGGCGCGGCGACACCGTCTGCGGCCACGAGTTCCACCGCTGGGAGTTGCGGGATGGGACGGTAGACGGATTCGGAGCGCTGTGGCAGCTTGAAGGCTGGGGTTGGCCGACGAGGTTGGAAGGATGGACCACCGCGACGCTTCACGCCAGCTGGCTTCACCTCCACTGGGCTGGATGTTCGGTGATTTGCCGGCGCCTGCGCGACGTGGCCGCCCGGACGACGCCCTGGGGTCCGGCCAGGGGGCCAGGCGAGGGCGGCTGGCCGGTGCCCCCCCCCTGAGCGTTGGAGGCTCATCGTGAGCGGCCGTGTGCAGGGGGTGGGCTACCGGCAGGCCTGCTGCCGTCGGGCCCAGTCGCTGGGGCTCGGTGGCTGGGTCCGCAACCGGGCCGACGGCCGCGTGGAACTGGAGGCGGAGGGAAGCATCCAGGGCCTCGAGGATCTGCGGCTCTGGTGTGAATCGGGTCCCGCCGCCGCCCAGGTCGGCGGTGTGAGCGCGAGTGTGATCCCCCTCGGTGGCCACGACTGGTTCGAGATCCGCCCCTGACACCCGTTCTCCCCATCCGACTTGAACTGTGGCTGCTGCGCCATGGGGCCACGGCCTGGGCCCGCGATGGGCGGCACACCGGCCGCACCGATGTGCCGCTGACCGACCAAGGGGAGGCGGAAGCACGGGCCCTGGCCCCGGCCCTGGCGGGGATGGGATTCAGCGCGGTGCTCACCAGCCCGCTGCAGCGGGCACGGCGCACCTGCGACCTGGCCGGCCTCGGCGACGGGGCCCGGCCCTGTGACGATCTGATGGAGTGGGACTACGGCGACTACGAAGGCCGCACCACCGCCGAGATCCGCCGCGACACGCCCGGTTGGACGGTGTGGACCCATGGATGTCCGGGCGGCGAGAACGCCGCCCAGCTGGAGGTGCGCTGCCGGCGGGTGATCACTCTTGCCTCCGCCCTGGCGCCGGCCAGGGTCGCCCTGGTGGCCCATGGGCATCTGCTGCGGGCCCTGACGGGTACCTGGCTCGGGCTCGGGGCAACCGGGGGCGCCCTCTTCGCCCTGGAGACCGGAACCCTCGGCGTGCTCGGCCACGAACGGGAGCGACCCGTCATCCTGCGCTGGAACGTGCCTCCCACCCCTCCGTCCGCATGACCGATGCCACCCTCTGGGCCGAACTGATCGCCTACGGCAGCGGGATCAGCCTGAGCCCGATCCACATCGGTCTGCTCCTGCTGCTGCTGCTCGGTCCGGATCCCCTGCGGCGTGGGGGTCTGCTCGTGCTCAGCTGGATGGTGACGATCGTCGTGATGGTGGCCCTGTTACTCACCGTGGGCCACGGGTTGCTGCTGACCATGGAGCAGGGCAGCACCCACCGCACCGGCCTGGACCTGATCGGCGCGGGTGCGCTGCTGGCTCTGGGGGTCAGGGATCTGATGCCCACCAAGGCCGGAGGGGACGAACCGGCCGGCTGGGTCCGCCAGCTGGATCGCTTCTGTGCCCTGCCCCTGCCGCTTCTGATCGGTGTGAGCGTGGCCATCGAGGTGATCAGCCCCGACGACCTGGTGCTGCTGGCCAAGGGGGCCTCCGCCCTGCTGGCGGCAGGCCTGGGCCGCGGCCAGGAGGTCCTCCTGGCCGCGGCCTTCGTGCTGGCGGCGAGTCTGCTGCTGCTGCTGCCCTTTCTGGGGGTAGTTTTCGGACGGGAGCGGGTGCTGCCGACGCTGCGGCGCGGCAAGCAGGTGCTCTATGCCAATGGGGAGTTGGTGATGGGCACGATCAGCCTGGCCCTGGCGGCCTATCTCACCTGGCAGGGCATCGAGGGTCTCCAGCTGGCCTGATCTCAGGGCTCCTGCAGCCACCGCTGCCACTGGTGGCGTTCCTCCGGGCTGCCCGCCATGGCCACCATCGAGACCCCGCTGCGGGCCCGGCTCACGGCCACATAAACCAGCTGGCGCCGCAGGCGGGGATCCTCCGGCCAGAACACGTCGGCGTCGATGAACACCTCCCCGAAGCTGCTGCCCTGGCTGCGGTGCACGGTGAGGACGGCGGCAGGCCCCAGCGAGGCGAAGGCGTCGCGCACCAGGAAATAGCGCCTCCAGAGGGCCCGGGCCCCCGCCCCGCCCCGGCCGGCCGCGCGGGCCTCCGCCCGCAGGCCGGCCAGCACCCCCTCCAGCTGCCGCCGCGGAGCGGACCCCGCCGGCGGCAGGATCCGGAGGGAGAGCTGGCCCTCGCCGGCCTCCGCCGTCACCAGCAGGGTCTCGATCACCGGAGCGGAGCGGCCCTCGCCGCCCCCCACTCCGAACTCGGCGAGGTCACAGCGCTCCGGAGTCACATCACGCACCACCAGCTCGCGGTTGGAGGCCAGCACCATGTCGGGTTTTTCTCCGCCCTCCTCTCCGTCCCGGCAGGCGGGGGCCATCACGGCCATGCGTGTCATCAGCACCTCCCCGGGCAGCACGGGCAGCTGATCGGCCATGGCCCCATGGATGGCGCGGCGGGCCAGGGGAACCAACTGCTCCAGGGAGCGGTTGGTGTAGCAGAGGATGCGGGCCTGGTCGGAATCGTCCCCCATGGCGGCCCGCTGCAGAGCGGCCTGGGCCGCTTTCAGCCAGGCGCCCCGCTCCAGCAGCGCCACCGATCCCTCCGGCGTCTGGATCCGGGGCAGCCGGGGGGGCACGCGGCAGGGCAGGGTCTCCTGCCGCAGCCCGGTGGCCAGACGCAGCACGGGTCCCTGGTGACGCACCACCTCGACCAGGGAGGACCGCTGGGCCCGCCCCAGGCTGAACACGGGACTGCCGGGTTCCCCCACCGGCGGCAGCTGGGCCGGGTCCCCTACGAACACCAGCCGGGTGCCGAACGGCTGCGCGCAACGCAGGGCCACCTCCAGCAGTCCGCCGTCCACCATCGAGGCCTCATCGATCAGCACCAGGGCCAAGTGTTCGAGCGAGGCGGCGGTCTGCTCGGTCTCCTCGCAGACCTCCCGCCCCCCCTCCCGGCGCAGCTTCAGACGCAGCAGGCGGTGCAGGGTGGAAGGAAACCAGCTCGGACGCAGGCCGCTGCGCTCCAGGTAGTGGCGGAGCACACCGACCGCCTTGTGGGTCGGGGCCGCCACGGTCCAGCAGAGCCGGCGCTCCTCCACGGCCGCCAGGAAGGCCATCGACAGGAAGGTCTTGCCGGTGCCGGCATAGCCGCTGAGCACGAAGGGTCGGCCGTCGTGCTTGGCCCCCAGCCAGGCCAGGAAGGCTTCAACCGCCTCCAGCTGGCCGGCCGTGAACGGGGGCGTGGAACCGGCGGGGGGCGGCTGACTCAAGCCAGCGGCAGCCAGCCCCAGTCCTGGGCGATCTGCAGGGGGGTGCCCAGCAGGGCCAGACCGGGCAGGGCGATGGCCGGTCCCAGCAGGCTGCCGGCCAGCACCTCCAGCCGGGTGTGACCCAGGCTTTCCTTGAGGGGCTCGGGCAGCAGAGGTTGCTGCCAGAGCCCGGGCGGCAGGGCATTGAGGCGCTCCGCCTGCAGCCCGGCGGCCCGGCGCACGCCGCTGGCGTCGTACATCACCACGAAGGCGATCGTGCAGGCGAAGGCAAACAGGGGATCCTCCACGCCGAGGTCCCAGCCGATGCCGGCGCAGGCTCCTGTCACCAGGGCGGAGTGGCTGGATGGCATCCCGCCGGTCTCGAACAGCACCGCCGGTCGCCAGCGGCGGTGCTCCACCAGTTCCACCAGGAGCTTGCCCAGCTGGGCCAGCCCACAGGCGATCAGGGCCCAGGCCAGAACGCCGTTGTCGAGCAGCTGCAGCAGGGTGTCAGCGGGCGGGGAGGGGGTCATCGGTCGCGGCTGGTGATGAAATCGGCCAGGGCAAGCAGGGGATGGGCCTTGTTCTGCCAGGGCTGCAGCGCCCCCTTCGCTTCCGCCACCAGCCCCTCGGCCCGCCGCCGCGATTCCTCCAGACCCAGCAACTTGGGGTAGGTGGTCTTGTCGGCGGTGAGATCCTTGCCGGCCGTCTTGCCGAGCACCTCGCTGCTGGCGGTCACATCGAGAATGTCGTCGATGATCTGAAAGGCCAGGCCGATGCCGCGGGAGTACACCCGCAGCGCATCCAGCAGCGTCTGCTCCGCTCCGCCGATCAGGGCGCCGCAGAGCACACAGGCCTGCAGCAGGGCACCGGTCTTGTGGAGGTGGATGTACTCGAGCGTGGCGAGATCCACCTGCTTGCCCTCGCACTCGAGGTCGACCACCTGGCCGCCCACCAGGCCAGGAGCTCCCGCGGCCCGTGAGAGCTCCCCCACCACCTGCAGCAGCCGCTCCGGTGCCACCCCGGGGCTGCGCAGCGCCACCATTTCGAACGCACGGGTGAGCAGGGCGTCGCCGGCCAGAATCGCGTTGGCTTCGCCGTACACCTTGTGGTTGGTGGGGCGACCCCGGCGCAGATCGTCGTTGTCCATGGCCGGAAGATCGTCATGGATCAGGGACATGGTGTGGATCATCTCCAGCGCCACGGCGGTGGGCAGGGCCTGATCGCTCTCGCCTCCGGCCAGTTCGCAGGCCGCCAGGCAGAGGATGGGACGGAGTCGCTTTCCGCCGGCCAGAAGGGAGTAGCGCATGGCATCCCGTAGGGACTCCGGCCGCTCCGGCCCCAGGGAGGCATCGAGGGCACGTTCCACCCGGCCCCGGGCGACCTCGAGGTAGGCGGTGAAATCAAAATCCGTGCTCACCGCCACGGCCATGGGAACCAGCGCGCTGGCGGGGATTCTCTCAGGCCACGGGCCGTCGGGGGTCAGGGCAGCAGATCCGCCAACGGATTGTCAGGTGGCGTGTCCGCCCGGTCGGACGATCCGGTGCGGGCGCACCAGCTCGCCACGGTGTTCACCAGCAGCATGGTGACGGTCATCGGCCCCACCCCGCCCGGAACAGGCGTGATCGCCGACGCGATCGGCTCCACCTCCTCAAAGCGCACGTCGCCGCAGAGGCCGCCGGGGGTGCGGTGGATCCCCACGTCCACCACCACGGTGCCGGCACTCACGTGGTCGGCGCCGATCAGCCGGGGTTGGCCGGCTGCCACCACCAGCAGCTCCGCCTGGCGGCTCAGGGCCGCCAGATCCCTGGTGCGGGAATGGGCAACCGAGACGGTGGCATCGGCGGCCTGGAGCATCAGCGCCATCGGTTGACCCACCAGGATGCTCCGTCCCACCACCACGGCCCGACGGCCGGCCGGCTCGATCCCGTGGCGCCCCAGCAGGGCCATCACCCCGGCGGGGGTGCAGCTGCGCGGCCCCGGTTCCCCCTTCAGCAGCCGTCCCAGATTGAGAGTGTGCAGGCCATCGGCATCCTTGGCCGGATCGATTGCCGCCAGCAGGGGCCCCTCCTGGAGCCCCCGGGGCAGGGGCAGCTGCAGCAGGATCCCGTCGACCGCCGGGTCGCCGTTGAGCGCCTCGATCGTGGCCAGCAGCTCCTGGGCCGGGGTGGCAGGGCCCAGATGGGCCCCCAGGCTGCGAATCCCGACGCGAGCGCAGGCCTTCTCCTTGTTCGCCACGTAGACCCCACTGGCCGGATCGTCGCCGATGCGCAACACGGCAAGACCGGGGGGGCGCCCGGCCCGGGGCAGCCGCTCACCGATCACCGCCAGCAGGCGCTGCTCCAGCTCCGCCGCCAGCTGGCGGCCATCCAGGCGCAGGGCCATGGGGGACGGGTGCATCAGCCTCCAGCATGCAAGCCGGAGGGGCCGCCGCGACCTCGCTAGCGTTCGGTTCCGAGAGGCCGGACATCCCGTGAAGCCGTGATGGTGCTGCGCCTGGGTCGCGTCAAGCAGCTGTGGCGGCAGTTGCTGCGGCGGGAATCACCGCGCCAGGCACTCTGCAGCTGGAGGGTGCTGGATGGGCTGGCGGTGCTGGTGGCCTGCCTGCTGGTGGCGCTGCTCTCCAGCTGGCCCTGGCTGGTGGAGCCGAGTCTGCGGCCGGGAGTGCCGGCCCCGATCAGTGCCCGGGCCCCCGAGGCCGCCACCGTGATCGACAGCGAAGCCCTCGAGCGTCGCCGTTCCCAGCTCGGTACCCGCACCACGGTTCAGGTGGTGGACCCCGCGGCGAACCAGGCGCTGCAGGAGCGGCTCGCGCGGCAGCTCCAGGAGCTCGAGCAGGTGGCGCGGAGCCCCCAGGATCGGGTGGGTCCCCTGAACCTCACCCCCGCCGAGCAGGCCTGGCTGGTCAGCCGCACACCTGAGGAGCTCAACGACTGGAAGCTCACCCTGCGGGTCGCCCAGCAGCGCATGCTCAGTCAGGGGGTGGTCGGCAACGTGGCTCTGCAGCAGCTGGAGAAGGCCGCCCGGATGCAGCTGATCGGCCTGGAGGAGCCGGCCCTGGGGCTGGGCAGTCGCCTGCTGGCCACAAACCTGCAGGGCCGCACCAATCTCCGCACCGATGCCCTGATGAGTCAGCGGCTGATCGAAGACATCCTCACCCAGCAGGGCATTCCCCGCATCGTGGTGAAAGAGGGCGATCTGATCACCCGCCAGGGGGAGCCGATCAGTTCCCAGGCCTTCGACGTGCTCGATCACTTCGGCCTGGTCGACCGACGCCCCCTGCTCCGGGCCTGGCTCGGTCATCTGCTCGAGGCTCTGACCGCCTGCGTGGTGATGGTCCTGATCCTGCGGCGCTGGCGTTGCAGCCTGGAGCCGCGCCATGCCCTGCTCGCCCTGGCCATGCTGCTGGTGGTGCAGGGGTTCAAACTCTGGCTGGGCAACACCGCCAGCCCCCTGGCGCTGCTGGTGCCGCCCACACTCTTGCTGGCCCAGGCGCTCGGCACACCGGCCGGTCTGGCCTGGCTGGCGGTGGCGAGCCTGCTCTGGCCACAGCCCCTCGACGACTACAGCGAAGTCCGGCTGCTGGTGGCCGCCCTGGTGGCGGTGGTGGCGGCAGTGCTCGCCGGTCGCCAGCGCAGCCGCGCCCAGTTGGTCCAGCTGGCGATCCTGCTGCCGATCGGGGCCCTGGCTCTCCAGTGGCTGGTGCTCCAGAGCGTCTCGCGCTGGTACGGAGGGACCCGGGTGCCCCCGGGTGGCAGCGAACTGGCCTCCGAAGCCCTGCTGATGGGGGCCCTGCTGATGGGGGGACTGCTGCTGGGGCCGTTGGTGGAGAGCTCCTTCGGGTTGCTCACCCGTGCCCGGTTGCTGGAGCTGGCCGATCTGGAGCGGCCGCTGTTGCGCCGGCTCTCCATCGAGGCGCCCGGCACCTTCGAGCACACCTTGATGATCTGTGGCCTGGCCGAGGAGGGCGCCAGGGCGATCGGAGCGGATGTGGACCTGATTCGCACCGGGTCCCTCTACCACGACGTGGGCAAGCTCCACGCTCCCCAGTGGTTCATCGAGAACCAGTCGGAAGGGGCCAATCCCCACGATGAGCTCGATGATCCCTTCGGCAGCGCCCGAATCCTCCAGGCCCATGTGGACGAAGGGCTCAAGCTTGCCCGCCGGCATCGGCTGCCGCGCCCCCTGGCCGATTTCATCCCGGAGCACCAGGGCACGCTGCGGATGGGCTACTTCTTCCACCAGGCCCGGGAGCGCGATCCCTCCACCCCGGAGCAGAGCTTTCGCTATCGGGGGCCCACGCCCCAGAGCCGGGAGACGGCAATCCTGATGCTGGCCGATGGCTGTGAGGCCGCCCTGCGCTCCCTGCCGCCCGGCACCTCGCAGGGGGAAGCCAGCGCGATGGTGCGGCGCCTGATCGATGCCCGCCGCCTCGACGGCCAGCTGCGCGACAGCGGTCTGAGCCTGGCGGAGCTGGAGTTGGTGATCCAGGCCTTCGTGCGGGTCTGGAAACGGATGCGGCACCGGCGTATTCCCTATCCGATCCCGGCCCGCAAGGCCTACAGCGCCTGACCCCTCCGCGCCACGCCCCGGGTGCAGCGGCGTGGACATCCGGATCCGGATTGACGCCGGAGGGGAAGGCCTGCAGGATCCAGCCAGTTCGGCCCCAGCGGGCCAGTGCCGATGAGCGACCGCAGGCGATCGAAGGTTCTGGGCACGAGCCCCCACATGGCCCATCGGAACCTGGCCGAGACGATTCCCCGTGATCGCTTGCCCAAAGCCGGCCTGGAGGCCGAGACGGCCTATCAGCTCATCCATGACGAGCTGATGCTCGATGGCAACGCCCGCCTCAACCTGGCCACCTTCGTGGGCACCTGGATGGAGCCCCAGGCCCGGCGCCTGATGGATGAGTGTGCCGACAAGAACATGGTCGACAAGGATGAGTACCCCCAGACCGCCGAACTGGAGGAGCGCTGCGTCCGGATCCTGGCCGCCCTCTGGAACGCCCCGGATCCGGCGGCGGTGATCGGAACCTCCACCACCGGCTCCAGCGAGGCCTGCATGCTCGGCGGGCTGGCGCTGAAGTGGCGCTGGCGGCAACGTCGTCAGGCTGCGGGGGAACCGGCGGATCGCCCCAACCTGGTCATGGGGGCCAACACCCAGATCTGCTGGGACAAGTTCTGCCGCTTCTTCGACGTGGAGCCGCGACTGGTGCCCCTCGAGGCGGGCCGGCTCCAGTTGAACGGCGAGGAGGCCGTGGCCCGCTGCGATGCCAACACAATCGCGGTGGTGGGCATCGTGGGCAGCACCTTCGACGGCAGTTACGAACCGATCGACGGCATCCAGCATTGTCTTGACGCCCTGCAGGCCAGCACGGGTCTTGACATCCCGATCCATGTGGATGGGGCCTCAGGGGCGTTTGTGGCCCCGTTCAATTCACCCGAATGGCCCTGGGATTTTCGCCTGCCGAGGGTGCAGTCGATCAACACGAGCGGCCACAAGTATGGCGGTGTGTTCCCTGGGGTGGGTTGGGTGGTCTGGCGCGATCGTGCCGCCTTGCCCGAGGATCTGGTCTTCCGAGTGAACTACCTCGGTGGAGAGATGCCGAGCTTTGCGCTCAATTTCTCGAGGCCTGGCGCCCAGGTGGTGGCGCAGTACTTCAATTTTCTGCACCTGGGCTGGGGGGGCTACCGGGCTCGGATGCAGATGCTGGAGGGGATTGCCTGTCAACTGGCCGATGGCCTCGCAGCCATGGGTCCCCTGCGTCTGGTGAGTCACCCCCGCGGTCAGTTGCCGGTGTTCGCCCTGGAGCTGGATCCGGGGATCACCACCTACACGGTGTACAACCTCAGCGACAAGCTGCGGGAGCGCGGCTGGCTGATTCCGGCCTACACACTCCCGGCCCATCAGCAGGATCGCTCCGTCCTGCGGTTGGTGATCCGGGCCGATTTCAGCGGTGACATGGCCGAGATGCTGCTGGAGGACGTGCGTCGGGCCCTCGATTTCTTCGAAGGCCTCGACGGACCGATGCCGGCCTCCGTGAGCCGGCCCAGCTTCGCCCATCTCTGAGCACCAACTTCCGGACGCCGTTCAGCCCTGGGAGAGCAGGGTGCCGAGGCCGATCTGGTGCAGGATGCCCTGGCCGGTGAGGGCCTCGGTCAGCACGCCGATCAGGAAGCCCAGCATGGCGGCCCGGCCGTTGAAGAGCTCGACGCGACGCAGCTGCTCTTCATGGATCTGGGCTGCGGCGGCACTGCTGTACCAGGAGGGATCCGCCTGGCCGCTGGAGCTGGCGAACGGGGTGGAGCGCAGGCCGGTGGAGGAGGTCATGGAGGTCAAGCGACGGATCACAATGTAACGGATCCTTGCGCGCTCTTGACAAACTGGGGGCCATCTCAGTCATTTGCCCTTCTAATGCCGTTGGCCCTCTCCGGGGGGATCGCCCAGGAGCGATAGGGTCCTTCCAGGCAGGTCAGTCCATGCGTTCTTCTCCAGCGCCGCCCCTGGCGGCGATCGGCCCCCACGGCAAGCTCGGCGTATTGATCTGCGGCCATGGCAGCCGCAATCGTCTCGCCGTCGCTGAATTCGCCCAGCTGGCGGAGGCCCTCCGCGGCCGCCTGACCGGTCTGCCGGTCGAGTACGGCTATCTCGAATTCGCCAGGCCGATCCTGAGGGACGGTCTCGATCGCCTGCGGGAGCAGGGTGTGGAGCATGTGCTGGCGGTGCCCGGCATGCTCTTCGCCGCTGGCCACGCCAAGAATGACATCCCCTCGGTGCTCAACACCTATGCCGCCGAGACGGGCCTGCGGATCGACTACGGCCGCGAGCTCGGCGTCGATCTCAAGATGATCCAGGCCGCCGGGGCCCGTCTGCGGGAGGCTCTCGCCGCGGCCCCCCGGGACATTCCCCTGCACGAGACCCTGCTGGTGGTGGTCGGACGGGGGTCCTCCGATCCCGATGCCAACTCCAACGTCAGCAAGGTGACCCGCATGCTGGTGGAGGGCTTTGGCTTCGGCTGGGGCGAGACCCTCTTCTCCGGGGTCACCTTCCCACTGGTGGAGCCCGGTCTCCGCCACGTGGTCAAGCTGGGGTTCCGGCGCCTGCTGGTGTTCCCCTACTTCCTCTTCTCCGGTGTGCTGGTCAGCCGAATCCGCCAGCACACCCGCCTGGTGGCGGCCGACCACCCCGCCATGGAGATCCTGGAGGCCGGCTATCTGGGCGATCACCCCCTCGTGCTCGACACCTTCCGGGAGCGTGTGCAGGAGGTGGTGCGCGGAGACACCCAGATGAACTGCTCGCTCTGCAAGTACCGGGCCCAGGTGCTGGGCTTCGAGACCGAGGTGGGGGCCCCCCAGCGCAGCCACCATCACCATGTCGAGGGCCTGGTGGTGAGCTGCCTGCTCTGTGAAAGCGAATGCACCGGGGCCTGCCAGCCCGATGGGGTGCCGATCCCCCTGGCTGGAGGCGGGGCGCCGCTCCCGGCCCATAACCACCCCCATGACCACACCCACGCCAACGGCCATGAGCACCCCCAGGACCACGGCCATGGTCGCTACCCCCATGCCGACCACCCCCTCGGTCCCCGCAGCCTGGGAGCTGCCTCATCCGTCTCGCCGCCGGTCAAGTCGCAAGAGACCAAGCATTGATCAGCTCTGCTCATCAGTGGAGGATTTCCCCAGCTCCAGGTCGTTTTCCCCAGCCCAACCGGGGTTTTTCCACAGACTTCCGGGGTGAATCGGTCTTGGGACCGTCGGGGCTGGGGATTGTGGTGTTCCCCAGGTCCATGGCTTGACAGTCCGGGTCGTCGCCTTTGCGCTGGGGCCGTGCCCCGGGGCATCCGGTCACATCTCCCGCACCGCAGGCCTGTCTCAGGCTGATGCGGGATGGGCGCGCTCCGGAAGCCCCCTTTGACGGCGAGCCCCCATCCGTGGCTTTCTGTGTCCGTGATCCATGGGACGAGACGATGAACGAGCGCGGCGATCCAGAGGCGGAGATGGCCCGCATCAGCCTCGAGGCGGAAATTCCGGAGGCCCTCTTCGAGGGCATGCACGACTTCCTCCGCGGCCATCCCCACTGGGACCAGTACCGCCTGATCAGCTCGGCTCTGGCGGGCTTCCTGTTCCAGAACGGCTGCACCGATCGTTGCGTGACCCAGCACTACCTCAATGGGCTGTTCATGCGGACCGGCCCCGGTTGAGCGGACGCCCCGGCAGGGGCAGGACAAAAAAAAGCGGGAGCTGCCGCCCCCGCTCTTGTTCTCCCTTGCCCGACCCGTTGAAAGGTCGCCTGCTGATTGTGCGCCGCCCTCCGGGCCCCGGTTGTGGTCATTGACACCGCTTGAGCTGCCGGGTCAGGGGGTGCTCACACGGACCGTCCGCCCCTTGTGGCCGTCTTCGAGGCGGAGTTGGCGGAGCGGCCCTGGCGCAGGTCCAGCGCCGCTCGTTCGCAGGCCCTCCAGGTGAGGGCCATGATCGTGAGCGTGGGGCTCTGCCAGCCGGCGCTCGGCCAGCAGGCGCCATCGGTGACCAGCAGATTCGGCGCTCTCCAGCAGCGGTTCCACCGGTCCACCACGCCCTGATCGGCCCTGGTGGCCATCCGGGCTCCCCCCAGCTCATGGATGTAGTAGCCGGGGGGGGCCGGTCCTGCGGAAAGGGCCGCACTGCCCCGCAGCAGCGGCTCGGCCAGGGGAAACAGGAAGAGGTCTTCGAGGGGCTGGATGCGGCCGCCGCCGACCTCCACCACCTCCTCCATGCGCTCCTGCATGTGGCGCACCAGGAGCCGCTCGTTCTCCCCCCAGTGCACGTCGATGTGGGGAACGGGCAGCCCCCAGGCGTCGGCGGCGCTGCCATCGAGGCTCAGCCGGTTGTGGGGCTGCGGCAGCACTTCGCCATGGCCGATCAGGAAGCCCACCGCCTCTGTCGAGCGCCGCTTGAGCAGGCCGGGGGGATCGAAGCGCTGGATGGCCGCCCACAGACCGTAGCCCCGCCGGAACGGCAGTGCCCCGCCCGGATCAAGGTTGACGGTGTTGGGGATGAAGACGCTGCCGGCCCCCGAGAGCTCGGCGGGCTCCGCCGGAGCGGGCTGATCCGGCAGGGCGAAGAAGCGGCTGGTGGAGATGTGATCCATCAGGTAGTGGCCCAGGCACCCGGATGGATCCTCCAGGCCGTTGCTCCGGTGCGACGGGCCGGAATGCAACAGGATCCGCACCGTTTCCAGCGTGGAGGCGCAGAGCACCACCAGGGCGGCCCGGACCCGCTGCCGCCGCCGGCTGGTGCGATCCACCGTGATCACGCTCTCGGCCCAGCCGCCGCCCGGCACCAGTTCCACATGGCTCACCACCGCGTTGCTGCGCAGGGTCACCCGCCCGCTGGCCAGGGCCCGTCCCAGGGCGCCCCCCTGGGAGCTGGATCGAGGCCAGGCAGGGACCCCTGAGCGGACGGGGCGGGCGAAGCCGCGGGAGTGGATCAGGGGCAGGCCCAACTCCTGGCCGATGGCCCCCTGCAAATGCCGTTCGGCCGGAGTGAAGGGAAGGGGGGGCAGGTACTCCCCATCGGGGAGCTGGGGCAGCCCGTCCCGCTGACCATGGACTCCGAGCATCCGCTCCAGCCGGCTGTAGTACGGGGAGAGGTCAACGCTGCCGATCGGCCAGCTGGGCCCGTGCCCATCCCGCTCACCGGCCCGGAACTCGTGGTCGGAGAGGCGCAGGGTGATCCCGCCCCAGGTGAGGCTCCGGCCCCCCACCTGCCGCCCCCGGCTCCAGAGAAAGGGCCGGTCGGCGGGGGTGGTGTAGGGGTTCTCGATCTCGTCGACGTAGAGGGCCGGGTTGGTTTTCCAGTAACCCGGATGCTGGCTCTGGCGGAGCTGGCGGCCGCTGCTGAGATTGGCGAGGCGGCGCAGGCTGTTGAGCGGTTCGCGGCCGAAGGCCCGGGCCGGACTGCTGGGCTCGGATCCGGCCTCCAGCACCAGCACCCGCAGACCGGCGTCGGCGAGCACCATGGCGGCCACTCCACCGGCGGCGCCCGAGCCCACCACCACGGCGTCGTAGGCAGGGGCGTCCAGGGAGTCCGGGGTCACGCGCTGGTCAGGGAGGAAGGAGCGGCTGGCGGCGGACCCCCTGGCCCCGGGGATCGAGCGAGGGGATCGCCAGTAAAAAACCCGGCCTCCCAGGGGGGGACCGGGTGTTTGCAAATGGTGGCGGGGAGGAGATTTGAACTCCTGACCTTCGGGTTATGAGCCCGACGAGCTACCAGACTGCTCTACCCCGCGGCGCCTTGTGGACAGTATCAGTCGGTGGGGCCATCCCGCAATCGGAGCCCCCGGTGCCGGACGCCTGGTTCAGCGATTGGCGGCGTCGAAGCGGAGTTCCCCCTGGACACAGAGCTCCAGGCCCTCCCCCGGCAGCAGGAACTGAGCCGCCAGTTCCTCAAGGGTGAGGGGCGTGAGCCATTCCAGCTGGCGCAGCAGGTGCAGGGCCACCGCCTGCTTGGCCCTTCGGGCCCCATCCTCCACCTTGATCGCCAGCCCCAGCCCCTCGCCCATGCGGGTCAGGCACTGGATGCCTTCGGCGCCCCCCTTGCTGACCACCATGCCGTGGCCTCGCCGCATCAGCTCGGTGTCGAACTGCCCCTCACCGGCCACCAGCTCGGGGTGGGCCAGCATGGCCCGGCTGAGCCGCTCCAGACCGGCCTGCTCGGAGGCGCCCAGGTGGGCGAAGAGCAGGGCCATCTGGGCCAGGGGCAGCTGCAGGGTGGGGGCTCCGCAATCGTCGCGGGCGGTGACCAGTTCGGCCCCCGGCAGGCCGAGCAGCTCGCCCACTCCTCGCAGCACCTGCTGTTGCAGGGGGTGGTCCACCTGCAGATAGCTCTCCAGGGGCCAGTGCATCCGCCGGCAGGTGGTGAGGAAGGCGGCGTGCTTCCCGGAGCAGTTGTGCTGGAGCGGGCTCTGGCCGCCCGCCGGGGTGGGGCACTGCAGCCACTCCGCATCCAGATCGGCGCTCCAGAGGAGCTTGAAGGCCTCGCGGGCATGGGCGGCGGTGCCGGCATGGGAAGCGCAGGCGATGGCCAGACCACGGTCGCCGCTGCCGGTCTGGTCGGCGGCACCGCTGTTGACGAAGCCCAGGGCCTGGAAGGGCTTGAGCGCCGAGCGCACGAAACTGAGGTGCTGGGGATCGCCGGAGCGCATCAGCACCCGGCCGCGCCGGTCACAGACCACCGCATGAACCCGGTGGATGGACTCGACGATCCCGTTCCGCCGCAGGGTCACCTCCAGGGGGGGGACACCGGGCCTCTGGGCTGTGCCGAAGCTGATGGGCAGGGTCATCGCAGGGGGGGATAGGCCAGCAGTGGGGGCTTCTCGGCGTCAGAGAGCCTGGCAGAGGCCGGCCCCCCCCAGCAGCAGGGTCAGCGTCCCCGCCATCACCCGCCGCAGGCGATCCAGCACGGGCTTCACCTGATGGTGTGCCACCAGCAGATCCTGCTGCCGCCAGGCGAGGGGTTTCTCCCACACCTGGCCGTCGTACCAGCCGGATTCCTCATAGTCCACCCGCTCGCTGATCAGGCGACGGTGGACATAGCTCCAACCCAGCCACTGTCGGGCGAGCAGCAGCAGGGACGGCAGCACGGCGGCCACGGCTCCCATCACCACCAGGCGGGGAAGGTTGTGACGCAGGGGCCAACTGCCGCTGGCGATCAGCAGGGAGACGGGGAAGGTGAGCAACCAGCTGCCCACCAGGGGCCTGATCACCCCTGCCAGGCCATCGGCCGGCCAGGCGAAGAACCAGGAGGCCAGCAACTGGCGGTACTCCTCCAGGGGCCGCTGGTTGAGCGGGACCGGACTGGGGATCTCCGAGCAGGCCTGGTCCATGGCTCTCCGGGGGCGGCGATCCGGTGGTGGTGATCCGGGGGGCTGGCCTCGGATCGTCCATCCCTCAGATCGGCAAAGGCTCCCCCGAGCCTAGGAACGGCACCTTCTCCCCGTGCCCCCAGAACGCCTCAAGGTCGTAGTAGCGGCGCTCGTCGGGGGTGAGTACATGCACGATCAATTCGCCGTAATCGAGCAGGACCCAGTGTCCTTCGCTCTGGCCCTCCCGGCGCAGGGGAAGGCGGCCGGCGTCGACGTCCAGGCGATCCTCGACCGACCGGGCGATCGCCCGCACCTGCACATCGGAGAGGCCCGAGCAGATCACGAACCAGTCGGCCAGGGAGGAGACCTCGTCCACCCGGATCAGCAGGATGTCCACGGCCTTGCGGTCGTCACAGGCGTCGGCCGCAGCCAGGGCGAGGGCGCGGCTGTCGCCGGGTTGGATCGTCGGGTGGCTGGCCGTGGTGTCATCCATAAACGTTCTCACTGGTGACGGACTGGCGGCTTCCCTGCTGCTGGGCCATTTCGGCCCGGGCCCGGCCGGCGCTCTTGCGCAGCGCCTCGAGCCGGTCTTCGTAGAACGCCCGGCGGCGCTTCTTGCGGGTCTGCTCCACCAGCTCCTTGAGGGCGCCACCCAGGCTCTTGTAGGCGTTGGGAATCGTGTAGCCGAAGCGGGTGGCCAGGGAGATCGCCCGCTCGTCGGCGGCGATGGCGTCCTGGAGCCGCTTCTCGTTGTTGTTTTTGAGGTAGAGCCGGTAACCGGCGAAACCCGACAGACCCATGGCCATCAGCAGGAGCAGGCCGTCCTGCACCCAGAGCTCACCGATCGCCCCCCCCAGGCCGATGGCCAGGGCCGCCATCTCCCAGCCATCGCGGGGAACGGCGTCGTTCTGGATGCGGCCCACCTCGTGCCAGAAGAGCAGATTGCGGTGGTCAAGGGCGAGTTTGTCCCAGGTCAGGAGGTCGACCTGGATCTCGACCTCGTCGCGGCCGATCTCCTCGATCGTGATCAGAGGAGGGTCGGCGGAGGCGGAGGCTTCCACGAACACCCAGCTCTGCATCTCAGGCGGCAGGAGCCCTTTCAGGCGCTGGAGTTCGCTCATGGAGCCGCTGGGGACAGTCTGCAGAATGCCACGTTAGCGAGAACACCAGCCCTTCCCGGTTCCCGTGCCCGGGGTGGGAACGGAGCGGCGGTTGTCGGGGCGGGCCGATGGGGCCGGAAGCCATGAGAGGCTGGGCGAGTTTGGCCGCTCAAGCTCCGCCCATGCCCCGCCGGTCGGATCTGCGTCGCATCCTGCTGCTGGGCTCCGGGCCGATCGTGATCGGCCAGGCCTGTGAATTCGACTACTCCGGCACCCAGGCCTGCAAGGCCCTGCGGGACGAAGGGTTCGAAGTGGTGCTGGTGAACAGCAACCCCGCCTCGATCATGACCGATCCGGACATGGCGGATCGCACCTACATCGAGCCGCTCACCCCCGAGCTGGTGGCGCGGATCATCGCCCTCGAGCGCCCGGACGCCCTGCTGCCCACCATGGGGGGCCAGACCGCCCTGAACCTGGCCGTCAGCCTGGCCGAGGACGGCACCCTGGAGCGCTTCGGCGTGGAGCTGATCGGGGCGAATCTCGAAGCGATCCGCATGGCGGAGGACCGCCTGCTCTTCAAGCAGGCGATGGAGCGCATCGGGGTGGCGGTCTGTCCGTCCGGCATCGCCTCCACCCCGGAGGAGGCCGAGGCGGTCGGGGAGCAGATCGGAGGCTATCCCCGCATCATCCGGCCCGCCTTCACCCTCGGGGGCTCCGGCGGCGGCATCGCCTACAACCCCGAGGAATTCCGCGCCTTCTGCAAGAGCGGCCTGGAGGCCAGCCCGGTCCGCCAGATCCTGATCGAGCAGTCGCTGATCGGCTGGAAGGAGTTCGAGCTGGAGGTGATGCGCGACAGCGCTGACAACGTGGTGATCGTGTGCTCGATCGAGAACCTCGATCCGATGGGGGTGCACACCGGCGATTCGATCACCGTGGCCCCCGCCCAGACCCTCACCGACCGCGAGTACCAGCGGCTGCGCGACCAGTCGATCGCGATCATCCGCGAGATCGGTGTGGACACCGGCGGCAGCAACATCCAGTTCGCGATCAACCCCGCCAACGGCGATGTGGTGGTGATCGAGATGAACCCGCGG
Source organism: Cryptocyanus atlanticus LEGE 06306 (assembly GCF_056633155.1). Classification (NCBI taxonomy): domain Bacteria; kingdom Bacillati; phylum Cyanobacteriota; class Cyanophyceae; order Synechococcales; family Prochlorococcaceae; genus Cryptocyanus; species Cryptocyanus atlanticus. The sequence goes on along the minus strand of NZ_JBSJOZ010000003.1, from coordinate 220,240 downwards.
GTGAGCCGCTCCTCGGCGCTGGCGTCGAAGGCCACGGGCTTCCCGATCGCCAAGATCGCCGCCCGCCTGGCGGTGGGCTACACCCTCGACGAGATCGTCAACGACATCACCGGGGCCACGCCGGCCTGCTTCGAGCCCACGATCGATTACGTGGTCACCAAGATTCCCCGCTTCGCCTTCGAGAAGTTCCGCGGCAGCCCGGCCGTGCTGAGCACCTCAATGAAGTCGGTGGGGGAGGCGATGGCGATCGGCCGCTGCTTTGAGGAATCCTTCCAGAAGGCGGTGCGTTCGCTCGAAACCGGCCACGCTGGCTGGGGCTGCGACCGGCCCGACGAGCCCATCGAGCCCACCGATCTCGATCGGCTGCTGCGCACCCCGTCGCCCGATCGGATCTTCGCGGTGCGCGCCGCCATGGTGGCGGGCCGGGGCGATGGGGAGATCCACCGGCTGAGCGCCATCGATCCCTGGTTCCTGGCCAAGCTGCGCCGCCTGATTGAGGCCGAGGTGACCCTGCTCCAGAACAGGACTCTGGACCAACTGGGCGCGGCGTCCCTGCTGGAGCTCAAGCAACTGGGCTTCTCCGACCGCCAGATCGCCTGGGCCACCGGATCCGACGAGCTCACGGTGCGGAGGACCCGCCAGGGGCTGGGGGTGAATGCCCTGTTCAAGACGGTGGACACCTGCGCGGCCGAATTCGCCTCCACCACTCCTTATCACTACGCCACCTACGAGCGCCCCCTGGAGCGGATCGGCGCCGATGGCGTCCCCATCCCTCTGTCGCCCCAGGATGAGGTTCAGCCCGAGGGACGCCGCAAGGTGATGATTCTCGGCGGGGGACCGAACCGGATCGGCCAAGGCATCGAGTTCGACTACTGCTGCTGCCACGCCTCCTTCGCCCTGCGGGCCGAGGGTTTCGCCACGGTGATGGTGAACAGCAATCCGGAAACCGTCTCCACCGACTACGACACCAGCGACCGGCTCTATTTCGAGCCCCTCACCCTCGAGGACGTGCTCAATGTGATCGAGGCGGAGCGACCAGAAGGGGTGATCGTGCAGTTCGGTGGCCAGACCCCCCTGAAGCTGGCCCTGCCCCTGCTGCGCTGGCTGGCCACGCCGGAGGGGCTGGCCAGCGGTACCCGTCTCTGGGGAACCTCGCCCGAGTCGATCGATCAGGCCGAGGACCGGGAGCAGTTCGAGGCGATCCTGCGCCGTCTGGACATCCGCCAGCCCCGCAACGGTCTCGCCCGCAGCCAGGCCGAGGCCCGGGTCGTGGCGGCTCGGGTGGGCTACCCCGTGGTGGTGCGCCCCAGCTATGTGCTGGGGGGACGGGCCATGGAGGTGGTGTTCGACGAGGAGGAGCTCAACCGCTACATGCTTGAGGCGGTCCAGGTGGAGCCCGACCATCCGGTGCTGATCGATCAGTACCTCGAGAACGCCATCGAGGTGGATGTGGATGCGCTGGCCGACCGGGAGGGCCGGGTGGTGATCGGAGGCCTGATGGAGCACATCGAGCCCGCCGGCATCCATTCCGGCGACTCGGCCTGCTGTCTGCCGGCGGTGTCCCTCAGCGGGTCGTCGTTGGCGACGATTCGCCGCTGGAGCGAAGCCCTGGCCCTGGCGCTGAAGGTGACTGGCCTGATCAATCTCCAGTTCGCCGTCCAGGTCGACCCCGACGAGGGGGAGCGGGTGTTCATCATCGAGGCCAATCCCCGCGCCTCGCGCACGGTGCCGTTCGTGGCCAAGGCCACCGGCGTGCCGCTGGCCAAGATCGCCAGTCAGCTGATGGCGGGCCGCACCCTGGGCGACCTGGGGCTGACGGAGGAACCCAGACCCCCGCTGCAGAACATCAAGGAAGCGGTGCTGCCCTTCCGGCGCTTCCCTGGATCCGACACGTTGCTGGGTCCGGAGATGCGCTCCACCGGGGAGGTGATGGGCTCGGCCGACAGCTTCGGCATGGCCTACGCCAAGGCTGAGATCGCGGCCGGGGAGAGCCTCCCCACCGGCGGCACGGTGTTTCTCTCCACCCACGACCGCGACAAGCCCTCCCTGCTGCCGGTTGCCCGCCGCCTGGCGGAGCTGGGCCTGGCCCTGGTCGCCACCAGCGGCACGGCCGCGGCGCTCCGCCGGGGGGGCTTGGAGGTGGAGGACATCCTTAAGGTGCATGAGGGACGTCCCAACATCGAGGATGCGATCCGCTCCGGCCGCATTCAGCTGATCATCAACACCCCGATCGGGCGTCAGGCCGCCTTCGATGACACCTACCTGCGCCGGGCCGCCCTCGACTACGCCGTGCCCACCGTGACCACCGTGGCCGGGGCCCATGCCGCGGTGGAAGCCATCGCCACGCTCCAGACCCGAAAACTCACGGTGGCCGCCCTCCAGGACATCCATGCCCGGGGCCCTCGTTAGGGTGAGCGGACCGCGCTCCCACCGGCCTTGACCAGCACCGCCCCCCGTTCAGCCCCCCTTTCAGCGACCGCCGCCCCCATCGCCCCGGGCACCGACCTGCGGGATCGCTTCCGTGCCGCCTATGAGAACCGCTACACCTGGGAGCCCGGCTTCGCCGGCTACCGAGGCCGCTGCATCTGGCTGGCGGGCGAGCGCCAGGTGGCCGGTTCCTTCCGGGTGGGGCCCGACCTCAAGGCGAGTCTGGAGGGCATCGAGGATGAGGACGCCTCCAAGGCCCTGGCCAGCCAGCTCTGGGAGGTCTGCATCCACCGGGTGCGCCGCAGCTTCGAGCAGACCCACGGAGCCAACACCTTCACGGCCGGTGATACCGACGCCGTGGGTGTGGAGGTGATCGTGGGGGGCAAGAACGCGGGCGATCGCTACCGCATCGCCAACGACGTGGTGACGATGGTGCACCGTCAGATCCATGGCACTGTGGTGACGATCTTCACCGGCAGCACCACCGACACCGGGGCCGGCTACCTCAGCCACACCTACACCAGTCAGTACAGCGATCCCGCCACCGGCGCCGCCCGAGGCGGCCCCAGCTTCTTCACCGACACCTTCGTGCCCCTCGCTGGCCAGGGCCCCTGGGTACTGGTGGAGCGGCTGATCGAAACCCAGGCCACCGAAGGAGCGGAAGACGCGGCTGGAGTCGCCGCCGACCCGAGCCGCCAGACGTTCCGCTTCGAGGATCTTCAGGCGCTCTGAGCGGCGCGCTGGTGCGGTGCCGGTGGGCGGGCTTCAGAGCCCATCGGGCAGCGGCGGAATCGCCTTCAGCCGTTCATTGAGCTGGAAGGCCATCGATTGCCGCCCCACCGCGAGCACCTTGAGCGTGTCCTCGTAGAGCCGCAGCTGGGCATCGGCCACCTGCATGCCCCGCACCAGTTCCTTCACGTCGTCGGGAAGGGCATTGAGCTCATAGCGCTTGCCCTCGAAGGTGAGCACCGGGGGTTGGGAGGGAGTAGCCGTCAAAGTTGCAACCGTGTCGTCGCCGACAGGTTACGGCGCCTGGGCGGCCGAGCTGGCCGGGGGCAGCTTGGCGGGAGCCGGCCGCAGCGGCCGCTTGAAGAAGAACATCAGCAGGGGGCCCACCTGGGCCGCTTCCACCAGCTCCCAGCCCTGGCGCCCCAGCAGGTTGAGGTAATACTGCAGCTGCTCGGCGGGATGGCGCGGCGGGGGTGGTCCGCCATAGAGATCGGGGAATTCCCGGGCGATGAACTCCGGACTGAGGACCCCCTGCAGCCGCTGGCTGGCCATCCGGGGATCGGGGGGCACGGGCGGGGAACTGTTCTCCACGTTGATGTGGATGACCCGGTACTCCCACAGGGTCATGTCGGCCATGGCCGCAGCGCGCGAGGGACGGTCACAGGTCAGGCGGCCACCCGGATCAGCTGACGCTCGCAGAGCTCGCGGTAGCGACCGGGACGGGCCATCAGCTGATCATGGCTGCCCCGCTCCACAATGCGACCCCCATCGAGGACCAGGATCTGGTCGGCCCCCTGCACCGTGGCCAGCCGGTGGGCGATCACCAGCACGGTGCGGCCCTCCATCGCCCGCCTCAGGCCCTGCTGTACGGCGTCCTCCGCCTCGGCGTCCAGGGCGCTGGTGGCCTCATCGAGCAGGAGCACGGCTGGATCACCCAGTACGGCACGGGCGATGGCGAGCCGTTGCAACTGACCTCCTGAAAAATTGCTGCCCCGCTCCTCGACGCGTGAAGCGTAGCCATGGGGGAGCTCCTCGATGAATCCGGCCGCGTTGGCCAGCCGTGCCGCTTCCCGCACCTGCTCGGTGCTGGCGTTGCGACCGAACCGGATCGCCTCCTCCACCGTGCCGGAGAAAACGCTGCTCTGCTGGGGAACGAGGGCCACCGCCCGGCGCAGGTCCCTGGCCCTGAGGCTGGCCAGGTCCTGGCCGTCGAGCAGCACCTGGCCGCTCTGGGCGGTGTTGAAGCGCAGCAGCAGGGAGAACAGGGTGCTCTTGCCGCCCCCGGAAGGGCCGACCAGGGCCACCAGCTGTCCGGGTCGGGCGGCCAGATCGAGGCCGCGCAGCACCGGTTGGCAGGGATCGTAGCCGAACCACACATCGCTGAGCCGGAGGTCTCCCCTGACCGGTCCGAGCGGCTGGGCATCGCTGCGGTCCGGACGTTCCACCGGCTCCCGCTCGATCTCGCCCAACCGCTTCAGCGAGGCCTGGCCCTGCTGGAACTCGTTGTAGTTGGTGGTGAGATGGGAGATCGGATCGATCAGCATCAGCAGGGCGGCCACGTAGGAACTGAAGCCCTGGCTGTCGAGGCCGCCGGCCTGGATGCGGGCGGCTCCGATCAGCAGCACCGAGAGAATGCCGGCCGCCTCGATGAAACCCACCACCGGATGCTGCAGGGCCAGCAGGCTCAAGGTGCGGTACCGGGCCCGCCGGTGCAGGTCGATCTCCTGCTCGAAGCGCTGCTGGAGCCAGTCCTCGGCGGCGAAGGCCCGCACCAGGGGCAGCCCGCCGATCGCCTCTCCCAGCAGCCCGGCCAGCTCGCTCACCTGTTTCTGGCTGCGTTCGGCCGCCCCCATCACCCGGGCACCGAAGCCACTCACCAGCACGGCCACCACCGGGGCGAGCAGCAGGGTGGCCATGGACAGCTTCCAGTCGAGAAAGACCATGTAGCCGAACACCACGACGAGCTGGAGCAGGCTGGGGGTGCTGTCCTGGATCGTCTTGTAGATCACCTCTCCGACCCGGTCGGCGTCCTCGGTGAGCCGGTAGGTCAGATCACCGGCGGAGAGCGTTTCCAGGGCGCTGAACTCCAGGCGTTGCAGCCGGGCGAACAGCCGGCTGCGCAGGGCCTGACTCACCTGGAGTGCCGGAGCCGCCAGCAGTGTGTCCTGGCCGAACTGGGCGCACTTCTGCACCAGAAACACCCCGAGGGCCAGCGCGATCACCCGGAGCACTTCAGGGAAATCGCCGGCCCCGATCGCCGGGATCAGCCGGCCGGCCAACCAGGCCAGCAGGGGCCAGCAGGCCACGAAGACCAGCATGCAGGCCCCCCCGGCCAGGAGCCTGGGGCGATGGGGCCTCAGCAGCGGCAACAACCCGCGGAAGCCGGCCGAAGGGGGTGCGAGCATCGGCGAACCCTATCAGCGCCTCCAGGGCGCCTCCCACCGGTGCGGCTGGATCAATTCCTCAAATGGCAGGGACTGGTGAGCACGGGCGGCGAGGCCAAGGTCCGGGTCCAGCAGGGGGAGGTGCGGGTCGATGGTGCGGTGGAGCGGCGACGGGGCCGCCAGCTGGTCGGTGGCGAGCGTGTCGAGCTGGGTGGCCGGAGTCTGACGGTCCCCACAGCCACCTAGGTTGATGGGCACGACTCAGGGAGGCAGTCCGTTGCGCAAGGCCGTGATCGCGGGCAACTGGAAGATGCACATGACCTGCGCCCAGGCGCGGGACTATGCGGCTGACTTCCTGCCACGGGTGCAGCAGTTGCCCCCCGATCGTGTCGTCGTTCTGGCCCCTCCCTTCACCGCCATGGAAGCCCTGGGGGAGGCCATCGCCGGAAGTGGGCTCAAGCTCTCCGCCCAGAATGTCCACTGGGATCTCGAGGGCGCCTACACCGGCATGATCTCCGCCCCGATGCTCCTGGAACATGGGGCCACCCACGCCATCGTGGGCCACAGTGAGCCCCGCAAGTACTACAGCGAAACCGATGAACAGATCAATCTGCGGGCCCGGGCGGCCCAGAAAGCCGGACTGATCCCGATTCTCTGCGTCGGCGAAAGTGACTCCCAGCGGGAGGCCGGGGAGGCCGAACGGGTGATTCGCCGTCAGGTGGATCAGGGGCTCGACGGCCTCGACCCCACAAGACTGGTGGTGGCCTATGAACCGATCTGGGCCATCGGTACCGGCAAGACCTGCGGGGCTGAAGAGGCGAACCGCATCTGCGGACTGATCCGCGGGTGGGTTGGCCATGACGATGTGGTGATTCAGTACGGAGGCTCGGTCAAAGCCAACAACATCGACCTGCTCATGGCACAACCCCAGATCGACGGGGTGCTGGTGGGCGGTGCCTCCCTCGATCCGGAAGGATTCGCCCGGATCGCCAATTATCACGTCCCGGTAGCCGTGTGATCGTCTCGCGATGACGGGGGCGCCCGGTGCGGCTGAACCGCCGGCACTGCCACCCAGGGCTGAACGATCCTTCAGATCGTGTTATCCTCAATCAGCTTTCGATCGGCGATGCTCCAAGAAGTCATTCACATTATTGATGACTACTGCCAAGATAATGATATTTTCTATGATGAGTCTCTTTCTGCAAGAACTAATCTGATTGCCGATCTGGGCCTGACTTCGGTCGACTTTGTCTCTCTCTTTCAGAAGTGTCAGACTCTCACCACCGAACGCTTGTCCTTCATCAAGCTGGTCATGCCGGTCGAAGGTCAGTATGTTGCTGACCTGAGTATTGGCCAGCTCAGTGACTATGTCGAGCAGGAGGTGGCAGCCGCCTCTGCTGCCATTTCGACACCCGCTTCATCGTCTGATCAGCCGCAGCAACCAGCTGACGACAGGAAGTATCAGCGCTCCCTATTCGGTCCTTCAGAGTTTGAACAGTTCAAATCACTGATCCAGAAACCAACGTTTTCGGATCCCGAACCCATCCGCACCGGCTATCAGCTGGCCTTTGTCCTCTCTTCTCCACGATCCGGATCCACCCTGCTTCAGCGGATGCTGGATCAGCACCCGGATATTGAATCCCCGGAAGAATTGCACCTTCTGCATTATGACACCTATGCGCAGCGGAACGAGGCCCTGAATCAGCCTGAAACCAGGCATCTGCTCGGGGGAACCGCTCGGCTTCGCGCCAAGATCAACGGAATCTCCCTGGATGATTCCAACCAGCGAGAGATTGACTATATCGCCAGGGAAGAGCCCATCTTAAATTTCTTCACGGAAATCGAGGATGGGTTCAGCAAAGCTTACCTGGTTGACAACACGCCTTCCTATGCCTATAGCAAGCAAACATTGGAGCGGATTTCCGCCCAGTTTCCGGAGGCACGCTTCATCTATCTTGGGCGTCACCCCTCGGCGGTGCTGAAGTCACTGATTGACTCCCAGCTCCAGGAAATTATTCCATTCGCGCGCCGCTACGAAGGCGATTCCACAACCATCCCCGAGATGATCTGGGCGCTCTGTCATCAGAATATTCAATCCATTCTTCCTGGGATTGATGATGCTCGGCTGCATTATGTCAGTTATGAAGACCTGGTTACAAGCCCAGAGCAGACCATGGGGGCGCTCCTTTCCTTCCTTCAACTCCCCTACCACGCCAGCTGTGCCAATCCCTATGGCGGGGATCAGACCCATCAGATCGAAACGAACGCGTATGCGGGTGACCTTAAATTCTTCCTCGAAAATCGGATAGTGAATGATCGAGCCGATATCTGGAAGTCATTTCCAGCGCTCCATTCGCTCTCAGATGTGAGTCAAGCTCTCATGGGCAACATCCCCAGTTATCAGGCCTGATCGATGACAACTGCCATCTGTACCAAAGTCCAGCCGGCTCCTGTCTGTGCCAATGGCTTTGGCGATCCCTATAACGCCTACGCCTACTCTGCGGCCGTATTCAAAGGCGCCATGTACATTGGCACGGGCCGCGCCAATCTGGTCTTTCTACGCTTCGGCATGCCCAATGTCCACATCGACATGTGGCCAGTGCCGATTGAGTACAAGAATTACGAGCAGGCCTTCGAAGATAACGTATCGGCGGCAGAGATCTGGTGTTTCCGACCGGATTCACCCGCACCCACGCGAGTTCATCAAGCTGATTGGTTTCTTCCGGAGATCGGGACTCCGTTTCGGCGCCATTATGGATACCGGAGCATGTGCACCTTTAAAGAGGGCTCCACCGATAAGGCTCTGTATGTTGCTTCCACATCCAGATCACGGGGGGACGGACCCGATCTGATGGTCACCTACGACGGGCATCAGTTTGAGCGACTGCCTAAACCCAGTATAATTTCAGCTTTTTCATCCAACGAAATCACCCTCACCTCGATACGCTCCCTACTCCAGTATGAAGAACTCTTGGTCACCACCATTACAGGTGCCTCCAATGGCAATGTGAACGGAGCTGGAATCACCACGATCTTTGCAACAGATGATCCAACAACGGGAGAATGGTTCTCCATTAATGGAGAGGGCCTGGGAACGTTCCCTGAAGTCGTTGTTGTTTATGAACTTTGCATCCATCAAGGTCTGCTTTATGCTGGAACGGGTGGCATCAACGGATTCCAATTGTGGAGAGGAAAGCGAACAGGAAAGTTTGCTTTTGATTGGGAGATGGTTGTCAAAGATGGTGGTGGTCGTGGTGCGCTGAATCAAGGAATTATCTCCCTATGTAGTCATCGAGGCTATCTATATGTCGGTACAGGTATTCAAAATGGTGGGCATGATCGGACTAATAATGTCGGCCCTGCGGCGGCTGAAGTGCTGCGGCTTGCCCCGAATGATGACCTCGAGCTGGTCTGTGCGAACCCGAGGGATGGCCTGCTCCCACTGAGTGGACGCGGTCCTGGCTTTGGTAACTACTTTAATGCCTATATCTGGAAGATTGTCAGTATTGATGATCGTCTCTATCTCGGCACCATGGATTGGTCAATCTTCGGCCTCTGGGCACTGCGGGAAGAGCGAAAAACCAGATTTGGACGACTTCTGGATTGGGATAGCATGCAAGTCTTTCTGTCGTCCTATGGGGGGTCTGAACTCTGGTCTTCAACAGATGGAGTTGATTGGAATTGCAGGACCCATAATGGCTTTGATAACATCTATAATTTTGGGATCAGAAACATTATTAACTGGAATAGCAAGGTTCATGTCTGTACGGCCAATCCATTCGGACCTAAAGTGCTGACTCGCACATCAGATTCGGATCGAGGTGAATATCGTATAAATCCTAAGAGTGGATGTCAAATCATATCCCTCTAGTTGGGCTTTCTTGGTTTGTGCTTCCCTGGGGCAAGGCGATAGCCTGATCCAGGGTGGCCAGCTCTGGCCTTTGTTAACTTATGATGATCTGCGCTCATCTTTTGTATTCCCAGCAAATCCTCCCAGTTTCTTGGCTGCGATGGGTCCAATGGGCAGCAACTTTTCAAAATTGGAAAACAACTTCATCGCAGAGGATGTCAAACTCAGCTGTCTCTCCGCTTCCTTGGTTGAAATCTCATTGAGATGGTCAATATCTTCGGCTGAGATTTGATGGAATTTGTTGGGAAGCAGATTCAGTTGATTGACCATTTCGACGTGAAGTGATTGATCGACTTCACTCTCGGGATTGTCCATGTCTGTGATTCAGATCATCTGATTGAAGCTTAGCTGAGGCGGCAGGCTTGAATGGGGGTTTGCACACCGATTCTGCCGCTCGCCCGTTGATCCTGGATGGGCGGCAGGCCAGCCACGGTTCGTGTCGTTCACGTTTTGGAGGATGTGGAGGCTGATCAGGTGCCGTTCAGTTGGGACTAAACGTGGGGGCATGGTAGCGTATTCAATGAAATCCATCATAGGTTCTGTCATTCAGTGATGTTGAAGCAGGCTTTATTCAGCCCTATTCACAGATCTCTGAACGACCCAATATCTGGCCGTCAAAAGCTTGGCACATCCAGATGTCAGCTTGATGAATGAACTGTTGAAACGAATCCCAGCGGCCCCATGGCACGATCTCCCCAACCGGACCATCCCCCTGCGGCCCATCGGCAAAATGGCCGATGGGCATCGACGCTGCCTCTCCTGGCCATCCTCCTGGTGCTGGAGACCATGCTTTCCGGTTGCGCCATGGCTCGATCGTTCCGGCGCCGCATGCAGGGCGAGAGGCCATCGACAGCCTCCCGACCGGTCAATGTGTCGACTAGTGGGAACACCTATTCACCCCTGATCCCGGGCGCTCCGGCCGGAAGCAATACGCTGGACATCTTTGCTTGCACGAAGACGACCAAGGGCAACTGTCCAACGCTGGTTTATGTTCACGGCGGATCCCTGATGCGTGGGGATAAACGGAGTGTCGGCTCCATGCCGACGTTCTTCAATCGCCATGGAGTCTGTCTGGTCTCAGTTAACTATCCGGTGTACGGGCGACCCGTGGAGGGATTGATCGAGCAGCAGATGGACTCCCTGGTTGCAGCGACGGCTTGGCTGAAGACGAATCTGAGTACAACCAATCCCGCCTGCAGCATGAACAGGGCTGCCATGCTGGGTCATTCGGCAGGAGCCTATCTGGCAGCGTTGACAGCCACCAGCCCGAAGTACCGGTCAACAGCTGATGCCTATCAACAGTTCATTCTCAATGATTCCAACTGGTACACAGGTAAAGTATCTCGTTATAGGCAGAGCTTGGCCGTGATCTTTGGAACCGGTGCTAATAAGGATCAGAGGTCTCTTCTATCTGAGTGGGTTCCTGCTCAACTCGTGAAGAACGCCTGTCCAAGCAGACCCTCTCCAACTGAGGTGTTGATTATGTATTCCAATCAGCGACCTGGGAAACAGCAGGCGGAAATCAAATCGTTTGCCACTACGCTTAATCAATGCCCTGCATTTCAGGCCTCGCTTTCCGGCCATTCATTTGATCACAAGCGTATTCACACCAGTATTGGTGAGCCAGGAAGTTCAACGGGTGCTGCCATCCTCGCGTTTCTGAACGAATGATCCGCCCCAGTACAGGCTTCTGCCCTCACCACAACAGCCCCCATCCATCCTGCTGACGCTCCATGGAGTGATGGGTCGGATCCTTACGGCTCCCGTGGGCTCGGCCTGAACTCGTAATTGGGTCTGGCCTGGATGATGGGATGTCGTACAGACGAGTTCAGCATCATTGAGGGGTGGCTGTCGCCAGGGACCCCCCTTGTGCGCAAATCCAGGTATGGCTTTCTTCCGACATACTCATGCTAGTGTCATATGAGTGACTTGGCTTCTATGCAGGGCTACGCAATTGTAGGCATGGCTTGCAGGTATCCCGGAATTACCGATACTTCATCGTACTGGAAGGCATTGGTGAAAGGAGAGTCTCTTCTAAAGGAGATGACTGATTCTTGGGCTAACCTCTACTACAATAAAAATCAGGACAGATCTAACCCGCGCGAATCATACTCCACAATTTATACAAAAAAATACGGATCGATTGCCGAAAATAGTTGGATTGATTCCCTTCGGTTTGCCTTTCCTCCCAATCTCGTCGAGGGAGATCCATCCCAGTATCTTTGCCTTCAGGTGGCTGCTGAGGCTGTGGCCGATGGCCTCAGAGGCCGGGAGCCAGCCTGGATTCCCCATGAGCGAACTGGGGTTGTGGTCGGTATGGGTGACCACCCCCATCGCGGCATTGTCGGTGCGTTGATGAATGGAATGATCATGGAACATTTCATCGATGTTCTTGCTGATTCCGCCGGCGCTTCCCTGAGTGGTGATCGCCGTAAACAACTCCGCTCCCTGCTGTCGTCAACCTATGAACTGGTGGCCGATCCGGCGATCACCCCCAACCTGATCTCCAATGTCGTTTCGGGTACCATCGCCAACCGTCTTGGTCTGCTTGGTCCCAATTATCTTGTTGATGGTGCTTGCACTTCAGGCATGATTGCCGTGGATCACGCGATCAAGCAGCTGGATACCGGTGATGCTGATCTGATGTTGGTTGGTGGAGTTCAGGCCACCATGAATTTTCCGATCTATCAACTTTTCTGCACGATCAATGCGTTGTCAGAAGAAGGAATCTTCCCCATGTCGAAAACGGCATCTGGAACACTGCTATCCGAGGGTGTCGGCTTCATTGCGCTCAAGCGTTTGGAAGATGCCGTTCAATCTGGCGATACGATCTATTCGGTGATTCGTTCCGTTGCTCTGGCCAGCGATGGCAAGGGAGAAGGTCTGTTGGCACCGAATCGCCAGGGGCAGATCGCAGCGATGAAACGGGCCTACGAAAAATGTGAGATCAAGCCTTCGGACGTTTCTTTGGTGGAGGTGCATGCAACTGGCATTCCGCATGGAGACAACACTGAACTTTCGTCCATGTTGGAGGTCTTTGCTGATTGTCATCGAGGCCTGTCCACGATTGCTATTGGATCGATTAAATCCTTGATTGGTCACACGATTCCAGCTTCCGGTGTTGCCAGTCTGATCAAGATCTCGCTGGCACTACAGAACAAATTGATCCCCCCATCGATCTGTCCAGATCCTCTGGAGGCGGTTTCTGACCACTCCACTCCTTTTTACATTAACCGCTCACTGCGTCGCTGGTTTCATTCTTCCGCCAAGCCCAGGATTGCCGCCATCAACTCATTTGGGTTTGGTGGTATCAATGGTCATTTGTTAATTCAGGAGCATGTGGGCCTGCACCAGCCTTGCTCCGCTCCTTCCATCCTGTTTCCCTATCCCAGGTTGGCCCCACAGCCGCATCAGGAGACCGAAGAAACCGTCCTTAGCACGGATTCATCGGGGCGGACCTATCGAGGTCTGTTGCAGTATCGACATCAGGGTTACAGCACCACGGGCCGAGCCATCTTTCTGGCGGCATCCTCACGATCTGAGTTGGAGCAGCTGATCACACAGGTGGAGGTGGAGGCGATCAATCGGGCCGTGATGTTCCGATCTCCGTCGGGCCAGAGCGGAAGCTCCGAGCTGCCGATCAGGCTTGTGATCTTCGCGGCCTCGCTCAGCAAGCTTGGTGAGGGCCTCCGAGACGCGACGGCCTGGCTGGCGGGAGATTCATCCGCAGCGACCCATCGCGGGCGTCACTTCATCTATTCGGAATCGGCCAGACCACGAGGCAAGATCGCCTTTCTTGTTCCGGGTGAAGGTGTGCAGGCTCCTGAGATGCTCAGTGATCTAACAAATAATATTGACCTTTTTTCGTATTGGTATAATTTTATGGATGAGGCCCTGGAGCGTGATATTCCTCTGGGTTTGGTTACCTGCATGCCGAACTCTGATCTGAGTTGTGCTAAGGCGGCAAATTCCCGGCGCATTGAGCTTCTGTATGCCCAGGATTCGGCCACCCAGATCATTGCCGCTTGCTTGATGTCGTTCTATGAGATTGCCTCTCGTATCGGACTTAGCCCTGATCAGATTGTTGGCCATAGCCAGGGTGAATCGAATGCAGTGATGCTTTCAGGCAGCTTGGCAACGATGCGAAATGAAGAAGACCTGAAAACCCGAGTCAAGCAAATCCATGAATTCTTCTCTCAGGCCGATTCCATTGATGAATTTCCAGAGGGTTCAACTTTTGCCATCTCAGGCCTGAGTACAGGTCAACTCAAGGAAATTCTGGAGCGGCGTTCGGAATGGTCGCTGATTTCTGACAACTGCCGCTCCCAGCGGGTCGTGTTTTCTGAGGCGGCTTTCAGCAAGGATCTCGAAGAGCAGGTTCTGGCCGCCGGTGGATCCCTGTTGCCGACACCGCTGACCCGCCCCTACCACACACGATACTTTCAGCAGGGGGCCGAAACCCACCGAAGACTCTATCGGGAGTATCCCCACTCGATTCAGTTTGAACCGCATCATGCTGCTGTTTACAGCTGCCTGACGACCGAACCCTATCCCAACGACCTGGATGAGGGTACCCGGATTTTTATCGACCAATGGCTTCACCCAGTTCGCTACGAAGAGACTATTCGACGAATGTACGCTGATGGTGCCAGGTACTTCATCGAACTTGGCCCAAATACCACCTTGACGAGCTATACCAAGGAAGCTCTTTCTGACTGCCCAGATGTGGTGGCGGTTTCGCTCGGAACTTCCCGCAAAGACAGCACAACAGCCTTTCTCCAGTCAGTCGCAACGCTGTGGACCTCTGGCCTCGACCTGGATCTTCCTGCTCTTGATTCACTCTTTATCGAACGCTATCGAACTGGATTGACCACGGTGACTCGACCGAAAACCGCTGTTTCGGTTCTCTCAGAGATTCCCCAGTACAACTCCGCCGGCCTCAAAGACTTTTTGGCCTCCCTGCAACCCGATGCCGAAGCCGAGCTCAGCTTGGGCCCTCCAACTCCCCCGTCCAACGGAGTTCTCCCCCAGGCCCCTGTCGCCGCGAAGGCTTCTCCCCCCATGGAGCCCACTCCCATCCCCACCGCTGCCCCTGCTGCCGCGGCCACGCAGGAGGATCCCGGCCTGGGCTATCACCTCCTGCTGGAGCACAGCCGATCGATCCTGACCATTCTTGCCAGTGCAGATGCCACCTCACAGCAGATCTTCAACCAGGTGGACTGACGAATGCCCTTGATGCTGGTGCAGGCAGCTGACCCCCTGCTATGCCGGCATCTGTCCAGACAATTCCTATCCAGCGAGGAGCAGCGGCAGCTTGCCGGTTTACGACACTCGTTGCGGGCCGCTGATTTTGTCACCAGCCGATTGATCAGTAAGTTGCTGCTCCACCGCTGGTTCCAGCTGGATCAGATCTCAGCTTCTGACCTTGAACTCCGGGGGGCGCCGGGTACTCCACCGTCGCTCTACCTCCATCAGCAGCCCCTGATCGATCTGCATGCCTCGGTGTCCCATTCCCGTGGTCTGGTCCTGGTCGGTGTTCGATCGGGGGCACCCTTTGGAGTCGATATCGAGCATGCCGCTGGCCATGACTGGACCGCAATTTTCAATTACATGGGTTGGCCCCTTCCTGCGGCGGCTCCAGTTGTGTCCTTCGAGCTCAGGTGTTGCTGTGTCTGGACCATCTATGAAGCTGGTTTCAAACTTTTTGCCGGCTCGCTCCCCCATGGCGGGTTTCAACTTCACACCATGAGCTTCCCTGCTGCAGCTGATCCTTCCCTGGGGCACCGTCCATTTGCGTTCGAAGCGGCCTTCCCGGGCCGGCGGTTCTCTGGAGTGGGTCTGGTGGCCGAGGCCTGGACGATGGCGGTGGCGCTCGAAGCGCCGGTTGCCTGAGCGCACACGGCTCGCCAGCCATCGTCTGACAGGAGCAAAGCGGATCAGAGCAGATCCGCCATGGCCCCCGCTGGATGTTCCGCGGCGGGCCGTTCCCCCAGCAGGCTGAAGTCAGCGAAGTCGAACCCGGGGCCCACGCAGCAGTGCACCAGAGTCCAGTTCCCCCGGCTGCGGGCGGCCTGCCACCAACCGGCCGGGATCCGGGCGACGCTCTCGATTCCCGGCTCGTCCCGATCGGCTGGACCGAGGAGGGTGCGCTTCGCCCGACCACCCTGGGGATTCAGGGCCCAGAGCTCCAGGGGATCGCCAGCGGCATGCAACCAGATTTCATCACTGCCGTTGAGCCTGTGCCAACGGCTGACGGCGTCGCGGCCGAGGAGATAGGCGATCAGCGTGAGTCCATTCCGCGAGGCCCCATCGGTACACCTCCGAATCTCCAGCGTGGATCGATGCAGCTCCCGATACCAGCCCCCTTCCGGGTGGGGTATCAGTTGGAGCCGTTCGATCAGGTGGTCCGGGGTGCATTCCATGGGTCGATGCGTGCGTTGATCGGTGCGGCGCGCCCGGGGCGGGACACTAGCCGGGAGTCCTCGACCAGCCGGGGCCAGACCCCTCTCCGCCTGTTCAGCCCATGGATCACCAGCATCCTGTCTCCCCGGCCCAGCGACGCGCAGGCGCGAGGCATGCCTTCCGCTGGAGCATCCTGCTCAACGTGCTGCTGACGGCGCTGCAGCTGGTGATCGGCTTCAGCTTCGGCTCCCTGGCCCTGATCGGCGACGCCGTTCACAATCTCGGTGACGTGGCCGGTCTCACCTTCGGGTGGAGCGCCGAGCGCCTCAGCCGGCGTCCGCCGACCCAGCGGTTCACCTACGGCCTTGGCCGGAGCACCCAGCTGGCCTCCCTGGCCAATGCGGTGCTGATCCTGATGGCGGCAGCGGTGGTTACCGTTGAGGCGATCCAGCGCCTCTGGGCTCCGGTGCCCATGGTCAGCGCTCCGGTGGCCTGGGCAGCGGCGGCCGGCATCGTCGTGAACCTGCTGTCGGCTCGCCTGTTCGGCGACGATCATCACCACGACCTGAACCGCCGGGCCGCCGTCATTCACCTGCTCACCGATGCGGCGGTTTCGGTGGCAGTTCTCGTCAGTGCCCTCCTGGTGGGTCTCACCGGCTGGAGCTGGCTGGATCCGCTCACGGCGATCGGGGTGGGTCTGGTGGTGGCCTGGAGTGGCTGGGGGTTGTTGCGGGAGGCCACCCTCGTGGCCCTCGACGGCGTGCCCCGGTCCGTCGATCTGGATCGGGTCGAGCAGACGCTCCTGTCCCTTCCCGGGGTGGTGGGAGTCCATCATCTCCACGTCTGGGGGATGAGCACTTCTCGGGTGGCCCTCACGGCTCAACTGGCGCGCCGGGCCTCCGAGACGGATGACCGTGCCCTGCTCAATCAGGTCAGCGAACGCCTGGCTGGGCTCGGCATCGTCCACTGCACGATCCAGCTGGAGCCCGCCGACTTCGGTGGGGCATCCTGTCCCCGCTGAGGGGCCTTCCCGTCGCGGAGCCTCCCTTGGCTCCGCCCCCGTGGCGCGTACCATCGAGGCATGAACGAACACGACGACACGATCCAGAGTCCAGGAGCTTCCCTGGAGCCGTCTGGGGTGACCGGACCCACCTGCCCCCTCCACCGCGATGAGCCCTGGGCGTCCGGCCAGCGGCGCCGTTATCTAGCGTCCCTCGGCCCGTCGCGCCCGAGCGTCTGATCCTCCCGGCCCGCTCCGGGTCCGGTCATCCCGCTGGGGGCTGGAAGAAGCCGATCGAGGCCAGCCACCATCCCAGCAAGGCCAGAGGGAAGAAGACCGCCCCGGCGATCTGCCATGGCACCTGGCGGGCGGTTTGGTCTGTCGGGGCCATGGGCGGAAATCGCTGGCAGGGGTGAACCTAGGCGGCTTGCCTGAGGCGATGCTGATTCCATAGTGTTCCCTAGGAGGATCGCCGTGCCACTCCCCGATGGAGCCGAGCTGCTTAGCCGCGAGCGCCGCTGCCGCCCGAACGGTTCCGGCATCGATCCCGCCGATCTGATCGGACACTGGCAGTTGACGGCCACCTGGCCCCGCAACGGCGATCGCCCCGCCCGGCTCGCCGGCACCCTGCTGCAGGCCCTGGGAGCACGCCTGAGTCTCACCGCCGGCGCGACGGCGCAGGAGCTGCAGCTCGCCAACAGGGTGGGGCTCGGCGCCCTCGAACTCCGCTTCGTGGGCCGGGCCCGCCTGGAGGGTCGACGGCCCCTGCTCCTGTTCCGGTTCGACCGGCTCCTCCTTCGGCTCGGATCCCTCACCCTGCTGGAGAAACCGCTCGCCCAGCCCCTGGACTTCGCCCGGCAGCGTCCCGGAGAGCTGCCCTTTTTCGCCCTGATCGCCTGCGAGCGGGACGGCCATCGCTCCGAAGGCCAGGGCGTGGACTGGCTGGCGGCCCGCGGCCGCGGAGGCGGTCTGGCGTTGTGGTGCCGTGATGGGGCGCCACGGCCTGGAGCCGCTACCTTGCCGGCAGCCGTGAACGGCCTTCCCTGAAACCGCTGCTGCAGGTCCTGTTCGTCACCTGGTTGCTGTTCCGCTGCCTGGACTGCATCGGCTGGATCCGCACCCGGCTCACCCAGGACCGGCTGGCGTCGGAGTTCACCCGGGAACTGCGTCGCCGGGGCCAGTGAGAGGATCGGCCACCGCCGCAGCCCCTGCCATGCCTGCCCCGAATGCCTACGCCCTGCCCGGCCTGGTCACCGTTCTGGCGCTGCTGGTCACCCAGGCCACGGCCTTGGTGGTGGGCCGCTCGCGCCAGCGCCACGGGGTGATGCCCCCCCAGATGGGCGGCCCACCAGCTTTCGAGCGGGCCCTGAGGGTTCAGCAGAACACCCTGGAGCAGGTGGTCATCATGCTGCCGGCCCTCTGGGTGGCGGTGATGGTCTCGAACCCGCTGGCGGCTTCCCTGGTCGGGGCGATCTGGGTGGTGGGCCGCATCGCCTACGCGGTCGGGTATCTGCAGGCGGCCGAGCAGAGGACGGTGGGATTTGTGCTCAGCTTCCTGGCGAGCACGGTCCTGCTGGTGATGGCCCTGGTCGGCAGCGTGGTCCGGCTGCTCTGAGCACGCACAATGGGTCGGCATCCCCGCCCGCGTCCATGCTCCCGCCCCTCCGCACCCGCCTGCGGGGACGTCAGCTGCTGGGGGATCCCGGCCTCAACAAAGGAACGGCCTTCAGCCGCGCCGAACGCGAGGCCCTCGGCCTGGAGGGGCTCCTGCCCCATGCGGTCGAGAGCCTCGACACCCAGGTCGCCCGGGTCTGGGCCGCCTACGAGTCCCTGCCGAGCCCGCTGGAGCGGTTCCGCTTTGCCCGGGCTCTGCGCCAGGCCAACACCACCCTGTTCCACCGCTTTCTGGCCGATCACATCGACGCGGTGCTGCCGATCGTGTACACCCCCACCGTCGGGGAGATGATCCAGCGGTTCAGCCTCGATTACCGCAGTCCCACCGGTGGGGTCTACCTGGCCGCGCCCGATCAGGAGCGACTCGCCGCCATCCTGCGCCAGGTGGTGCCCGGCCCGGTGGACCTGATCCTGGTCACCGATGCCCAGGGCATCCTGGGCATCGGTGACCAGGGCATCGGTGGCATCGAGATCTGCTTCGGCAAGCTGGCCGTCTACACCCTCTGCGCCGGCCTGGATCCCCAGCGGGTGCTGCCGGTGGTGCTGGATGTGGGCACCGATCGCCAGGAGCTTCTGGCCGATCCCCTCTATCCGGGCTGGCGCCAGCCCCGCCTGGCCGGGGACGCCTACGATCGCTTCATGGCCCGGCTGGTCGAGGCGGTGCAGCGGGTGTTCCCCTCGGCGCTCCTCCACTGGGAGGACTTCGGAGCCGGCCACGCCCACCAGCTCTTGGCCACCTATCGGGAGCAACTGCCCAGTTTCAACGACGACATCCAGGGCACCCGCGGCGTGGCCTGCGCGGCGGTGCTGGCGGCCTCCCGCGGCGCCGACCTGCCCCTGGTGGATCACCGCATCGTCGTCTTCGGCGCCGGCACGGCCGGCTGCGGCATCGCTGAAGGTCTTGTGCGGCTGCTGAGCCGGGCCGGCCTCCCCGCCCAGGAGGCCCGACGGCGGATCTGGGCGATCGATCGCCGGGGCCTGGTCGCTCAGGGCCACTCGGATTCACTTCCCTGTGCGGCCGCCTTTGCCCGTCCGTCCGAGGAGATGGGGGCGTTCGAGCCGGACGGGGCCGGACGCATCGGCCTGCTGGAGGTGGTGAAGCAGGTGCATCCCACCGTGCTGATCGGGACCTCCACGGTGGCCGGTGCGTTCGATCGGGCGGTGGTGGAGGCGATGGCGGCGGGGGTGGAGCGGCCGATCATCCTGCCGCTCTCCAATCCCACGGCCCTGGCAGAAGCCACGCCCACCGATCTGCTCGCCTGGACCGGTGGGCGGGCCCTGGTGGCCAGTGGCAGCCCGTTCGCTCCGGTGCGGGTCCGTGGCGTCCATCGCCGCATCGGCCAGTGCAACAACTGCTTCCTCTTTCCCGGTCTGGGATTCGCGGCGGTGGCCGTTGGTGCCAGCCGGGTGAGCGAGGCGATGATCGATGCGGGCCTGGAAGCCCTGGCCTCCAGGATCCCGGCGGCGAGCGATCCCGAGGCCCCCCTGATGCCCGACCTCTCCGACGTGCGCTCCGTCTCGAGGGCGGTGGCGGTGGCCGTGGCGCTGGCTGCGGTGGCGGAAGGGGTGGCCCGTCTGGCCACGACGCCGGAGCAGGCGATCGAGCGGCTGGATCAGGCCACCTGGCATCCGCGCTACCGGCCGGTGGAGGCCATCTGAGCCTCAGAGCTCCTCTTCCACCCCCGGCTTGATCGTGCAGTCAGCCAGGGGATAGCTGACGCAGAGCAGGGCATAGCCCTGAGCGATCTGCTCATCGTCGAGGAAACTCTGATCCGACTGATCGACACTTCCGGAGAGGATCTTGCCGGCACAGGTGCTGCAGGCACCGGCCCGGCAGGAGTAGGGCATGTCGATCGACTGCTCCTCGGCCGCATCGAGGATGTACTGATCGTCGGGACAGCTGAAGCTCGTTCCGTCTTCCAGGGTGATGGTGAAGGAGGCCATGGCCGGGGTGCTGCGGATGGAACTCTGTCCTGATTAGGCAGGTCCTGGGGGGGATGGGGTAGTGCTCGTCACACAGGGCCAGGCCGCTGGGCCTGGAGGGCGACGCCTCGGTTCGTGTGGTGGCATGAACACACGTGGCCTCGAGCGCTTGCATTGCCAGACCCCTGGGCCTGTCAATGGAGGGGAGCTCGCTGGAGAGATGCGTGGTCAGGGTGCTGGTTCCGGCGGAACAACGGCTACGGGAGCAACGGGTGGCCGCCTCGCCGGAAACGGTTCGCCGCCTGTTGGCCCGGGGGTGTGAGATCTCCCTCGAACAAGGGGCGGGTCTGGCCGCCGGATTCAGTGACGATGCCTACCGGGAGAGCGGCGCCGCGATCGTTTCGGTGGGCTGCTCCGAGAGCTGGGGCCGGGCCGAGGCGGTGTTGTGTGTTCAGCCCCCGCTGGCCGAGGGGGATGGCGGCAGCGGTGGTCTCGAACGCCTGTCCGCCGGCTCGGTGCTGGTCGGTCTGCTCGACCCGTACGCCAACCGCCCCCTGATCGAGCGCCTCAGTGCCGGGGGGGTGTCGGCGATCGCCCTGGAGCTGTTGCCCCGCATCAGCCGGGCCCAGTCGATGGATGTGCTCTCGTCGCAAGCCAACATCGCCGGCTACAAGGCCGTGCTGCTGGCGGCCGCCGAGCTGGATCGCTTCTTCCCGATGCTGATGACGGCGGCCGGCACCGTCCAGCCCGCCAAGGTGCTGGTGCTCGGGGCCGGGGTGGCCGGCCTGCAGGCCGTGGCCACCGCCCGTCGCCTGGGGGCGGTGGTGAAGGTGAGTGATGTGCGGCCCGCGGCCCGGGAGCAGGTGGAATCGCTCGGAGCCCGCTTCATCGACCCCCCCGCCCGCGAGGCCCCCGGCGAGAGCGGTGGCTATGCCCGCGAGGCGGGCGCCTCCTTCCTGGAGGCCCAGCGCCAGCAGCTCACCACCCACCTGGCCGAGGCCGACGCGGTGATCACCACCGCCCAGGTGCCGGGGCGCCCGGCCCCCCTGCTGATCACCGAGGAGATGCTCGGTGCCCTGCGGCCGGGTTCGGTGGTGGTCGATCTGGCCGTCTCGAGCGGTGGCAACTGCGCCGGCAGCCAGCCCGATCGCACGGTGGAGATCGGAGGAGTGCGGATCATCGGCGCTTCCAACCTGCCCTCCACCGTTCCCCACCATGCCAGCGCCCTTTATGCCCGCAACCTGATGGCGCTGCTCGAATCCCTGCTCGCCGAGGACGGCCTGACACTCAATCCGGAGGACCCCTTGCTCGAATCGTGCCTGATCACCCATGGGGGGCTCTGTCGCCGCTCCGACCTCTGGCCTTCGCTTGAGGAGGTGGTGGCATGAGCGGCGGACTCGGCCTCACCCAGGCGCTCTGGGTGCTCGTGCTCGGTAGCCTTCTCGGGCTGGAGCTGATCGGCAAGGTGCCCCCCACCCTGCACACTCCCCTGATGTCCGGGGCGAACGCGATCAGCGGCATCACCCTGCTGGCCGCTCTGGCCCTGATCAGCGAGGCGCCCAGCCCGGCGCTGCGGGCCGTGGGAGCGGTGGCCCTCGGCTTCGCCCTCTTCAACGTGGTCGGGGGCTTCCTGGTCACCGACAGGATGCTGGCCATGTTCCGACGCAAGGAGACCACCTGATGGGCGAATTGACGATCGAACTGGGCGCCGTGCTGCTGCTGGCCTTCGGCCTCAAGGGTCTGGCCAAGATCCGCACCGCCCGCAGCTCCAATGGCCTGGCGGCCCTGGCCCTGGTCCTGGCCGTCGTAGGCCTGCTGGCCCAGCAGGGGCTGGCGGGCTGGCCCTGGATGCTGGGGGGGCTGGCCGCCGGGGGAGGCCTGGGGGCGCTGCTGGCCTTCCGGGTCGCCATGACCGCCATGCCCGAGACCGTGGCCCTGTTCAACGGCTGTGGCGGCATGTCGTCCCTGCTGGTGGCCCTCGGGGCCGTGCAGCTGCCCGGCGGATTGAACCTCTTGGGTCAGGTGTCGGTGCTGGTGTCGGTGCTGGTGGGGGCGATCACCTTCAGCGGCTCCCTGGTGGCGATGGGCAAGCTCAAGGAGTGGATCGGCACACCGCCCTGGACCCTCAAGCCCCAGCGCCATGCGGTCAACATCCTGATGACGGTGGCCTGCCTGGTCTGCTGCGCCCTGGTGCTCAAGGGCCTGCTGCTGGCCCTGATTCCCCTCACCGTGCTGGCGTTGCTGCTGGGAGTGGGCCTCACCCTGCCGGTCGGCGGTGCCGACATGCCGGTGGTGATTTCCCTGCTCAACTCCTATTCGGGTGTGGCCGCCGCCGCCGCCGGCTTCGTGGTGGGCAGCGAACTGCTGATCGTGGCCGGAGCCATGGTGGGCGCCGCCGGCCTGATCCTCACCCAGGTGATGTGCACGGCGATGAACCGCTCCCTCCCCTCAGTGCTCTTCGGCGGCGCCCTCGGCGGCGCCCCGAGCGAGGACGGTGCCGCCGGCGGCCGTGAGGACTACACCAATGTCACCTCCTGCAGCCCCGAGGAGTGTGCCCTCACCCTCGAGGCCGCCGAACGGGTGATCTTCGTGCCGGGCTACGGCCTGGCGGTGGCCCAGGCCCAGCACAGCCTCAAGGAGCTGGCCCGGCTGCTGGAGACCCATGGCGTGGAGGTGAAGTACGCCATTCACCCGGTGGCGGGGCGGATGCCTGGCCATATGAACGTGCTGCTGGCCGAGGCCGACGTGCCCTACGACCAGCTGATCGAGATGGATGCCATCAATCCGGACTTTCCGCGGACCGATGTGGTGATCGTTCTCGGGGCCAACGACGTGGTGAATCCCCGCGCCAAGAGTGACCCCTCCAGCCCCCTGTACGGCATGCCCGTGCTGGAGGTGGATCAGGCGCGCTCGGTGTTCGTCGTCAAGCGCAGCCTGGGTTCGGGCTATGCCGGCATCCGCAACGACCTGTTCGAGCTGCCCCAGACCTCCATGGTCTTCGGCGATGCCAAGCAGGTGCTGCAGGCCCTGCTCCAGAACCTGCGCGAGCTGGGGGTGGGCAAGGTGCCCGTTGGTTCGGGCAAGGCCAGCTAGGCCGTCGTCAGCTCACCGCCACCGCTGAGCGCCAGGGCCTCGTTTCCGCGGGGTTGACCGTCGTTGCCGCTTCGGGCCGTGGGCGGCCGGCCTGGTGCCAGACCGTCCGAAGACTGCGGGCCAACGCGACGGCCGCCGCCGCTCCATCGATCACCACCAGGACCATCCAGAGCAGCAGCACCACCCACCGCCGGGAGGAGGAGGTTGAGGAGACCGGTGGTGTGATGATCACCGGCTGCCGTCTCGGCGCCGGTGCGGGTGCCTCCGCCGCTGCTGTCTCGGGCTGGGGGACCCCGGCCGTCAGGGCACCGTCCCTACCGGCATCGGCGAGGGGCTCGTATCCAGGGTCCGCCTGGACCTGGCTGAGCCGTTGATCGGCCGGTTCCGGTCCTGGGGGCGGGGCGTGGGTGGCAGGAACCACGACAACGCCGTTCGGCCGGGGCCGCAGGGGAGCTGTCCAGGTCCGTTCGCTGCTCCGGTTCGCCTGCCGCAGACGGGTGTAGAGGGTGGGGTTCATGGCGATGGCCGGACAGCGATGGGACGGGCCCTGCAGGCATGATCCCAGTTCCGCCCGCCTAGAGTGGTGGTCTTGCGCGGATTGCTCCGATTTCCCTTCTGACCCACCCAGCTCCGGGACAGGAGCAGACCCGTTCGCTCACCCCCGCCGTCGTCGATTTCGCCTCCTTCGGTCTCTCCGAACCTCTCCTCAAGGCCATCGCCGCCAAGGGCTACACCACTCCCTCGCCGATTCAGATCCAGTCGATTCCCGCCGTGCTCGGCGGACAGGATGTGATGGCGGCCGCCCAGACCGGCACGGGCAAGACGGCCGGCTTCACCCTGCCGATGCTGGAGCGGTTGCGCCACGGCCCCCATGCCCGCAACAACCAGGTGCGTGCCCTGGTGCTCACCCCCACCCGGGAGCTGGCGGCCCAGGTGGCCGAGAGCGTGCGCGACTACGGCCGCTACCTCGATCTCCGCAGCGACGTGGTCTTCGGTGGCGTCAAGGTCAACCCGCAGATGCAGCGGTTGCGTCGCGGTGCCGACGTGCTGGTGGCCACCCCCGGCCGGCTGATGGACCTGTATCAGCAGAACGCGATCCGTTTCGACCGGCTCGAGATCCTGGTGCTCGATGAGGCCGACCGCATGCTCGATATGGGCTTCATCCGCGATATCCAGAAGATTCTGGCCCTGCTGCCCCCGAAGCGGCAGAACCTGCTCTTCTCCGCCACGTTCAATCCCTCCATCCGCCGACTGGCCCAGGGTCTCCTGCACCAGCCGGTGCAGCTGCAGGCCACCCCGGAGAACCGGGCGGCGCCCCTGGTGGAGCAGGTGATGCACCCCTGCGACATGGCCCGCAAGGGGGATCTGCTCTCCCACCTGATCCGGACCAATAACTGGCAGCAGGTGCTGGTGTTCTCCCGCACCAAGCACGGCGCCAACCGGCTGGCCGAGCGGCTCTGCCAGGAGGGGGTGACCTCCATGGCCATCCACGGCAACAAAAGCCAGGGGGCCCGTACCCGGGCGCTGGCCAGCTTCAAGAGCGGAGAGCTGCGGGTGCTGGTGGCCACCGATCTGGCCGCCCGCGGCCTCGACATCCAGCAGCTTCCCCATGTGGTGAACCTCGACCTGCCCAACGTGGCTGAGGACTATGTCCACCGCATCGGGCGCACCGGCCGGGCTGGCCAGAGCGGCCACGCCCTTTCGCTGGTGGCCGCCGAGGAACATGAACTGCTGCGGGCGATCGAGAAGCTGATCGGCAACCCCCTGCCCCGGCAGGAAATCCCTGGCTTCGAGCCCACCATCCTCTCGGCCCCCCCCCTGGATCTCAGCGGCGGGCGGGGCAAAGGGGGGGCGCGCCGGGGAGGTGGCGGTCAGCGGGGTGGTCCAGGCGGCCCTGTGCCACGCCGCAACGGCCCCCGCAGCGGCACCCCCCGCAGCCAACCCCTCTCGCGGGAAAGCCGGCCCCGGGGGCGGGGCTGAGTCCGTCCACCCGCCGCCCGGGCGGGGGAAGAATCAGCTGGGGCCCTTCAGGATCCTGGCCGCAGGGCATCCTCCTCCGGGGGTGTGGGGGAGGTTGGGAGCTCCTCCTTTCCCCAGCCCAGGATCATGCCGGTGACGGGAATGGCCAGGAACACCCCCAGCAGGCCCGCCAGCCGCTCGCCCACGAACAGGGCAAAGAACAGCACCACCGGGCGGATCTGCAGGGCCCGGCCCATCACGCGGGGATGGACCACATTGTCCTGGATCTGCTGCAGCACCACCGAGGCGATCACCACCTGAAGGGCCAGCCACTGGCCCTGGGTGAGGAACACCACGCTGGTGGCCACGATCACCCCGAGGGTGGCGCCGATGCCGGGGATGGCATCCAGCACCCCCACCACGATCGCCAGGATCAGGGAGAACTTCACCCCCAGCAGGGCGAACACCAGAAAGCTGGCCAGGCTCAGAAACAGCATCAGGGTGATCTGGCCGCGCAGGAACCCCAACACGTTCTTCTGCACGCTGCGGTCGAAACGCCCGCGCACCTCCGCAGGCAACAGCTGCAGCACCTGGGTCCAGGTGGCGCCGTTGTCCACCAGCATGTAGACCACGATCACCAGCAGAATCACGCCGGCGAACACGTTCGAGAAGGCGCCACCGATCATCCCCAGGCCGCTGCCGAGGCTGCTGCGCAGCAGGTCCAGCACCTGGGCCAGCTGAATCGTCTTGAAATAATCGTGGAAGGGCAGATCGGGGCGCTGCAGGCCCAGCACCAGATCGTTGAGCAGGCTGCTGCCCTGGTTGATCAGCTGGAAGCCGAGCACGGCCACGAACAGGCTGCCGCTGCCGAAGGCGGCCAGGCCGGTGAGCAGGATCGCCAGGCCCCGGCTGCAGCCCAGGGCCACCAGCCGGCGCACCGGATACTCCAGCAACACCGCCAGCACTGCTGCGGCGATGAACAGGGTGAGCACGGGCCGGAAGAAGGCCACCAGCTGCACCAGCGCCCAGCCGCAGGCGAGCAGCAGCAGGAACCGCAGCAGCGCCGATTGGTTCAGCCCCTGCCAGGGCGGCGTGTTGGGTTGGCTCATGGTGCTGCGGATCGCCGGGGAAAGTGGATCCAACCATGCTCTCCGATGGAGCCGGGCCCGGCTCCCCACCGTCACCCTCGGCACCCTCCCCGGCCGGACCAGCCCCCGCAGCCCCAGGTTCGCTGAGCCCACTCAGGATCCAGATGCCGGCGTCGCGGTGCAGACCCGCGGGCTGCCCGTCTGGTTTCATCCCAGCCGATCCCCCAACCGGGCCCCCAGCTGCTGCAGCAGCGCGTCGTCCCTCAGGGCCCGTTTCCCCTCCAGTTGGGCCTCCCGGATCAGCAGGGGGCAACCGCCGGTGGCCACCACCAGACCGGTGCCCCGGGCCCGCTCCAGCACGTGGCCGGGATCCGCAGCCCTGGCTTCGGCCTGGGCGGTGGATCCCGGCTCGCCCCACCGGTGCGCCAGCGCGGCGCCGGCTGGCGTGAGCCAATCGCTCAGGCGCGGCACCAGGGGCTCGGTGGCGAGCAGTTTGAGGCGCCGTTGCCCCCACGGGCTCACGGCCCCTGGATGCAGACCCATCACCCGCCGGTGGATGGCCAGGGCGGAGGCGCTCCAGTCGATGTGGGCATCCTGCTTCTGCAGCAGCCGCGCCTGGGTGAGGCCCTCCCGGCTCTGGGGTTTGAGGCCAAGCCCGTGCCAGCGCTCGGCTTGCGGGCCTGGCCCCACCCGGGCAATCCGGGGCATCGCCTCCACCAGCAGCTCGGCGGTGAGCCGGCTCAGACGCACTCCCAGTTGGGTGGCGTTCTCCAGCAGGTCGATCGTGACCCGCCGCTCCAGCAGCACCGGCCCCGTGTCAAGGCCCTCCTCCATCGCCATGATCCCCACGCCGGTGTCGCTGTCGCCTTCGATCAGGCACCACTGGATCGGGGCGGCGCCGCGCCAGCGGGGCAGCAGCGAACCGTGGCCGTTCCAGCAGCCCAGCGGCGGCTGGGCCAGCACTTCGGGGGGCAGCAACTGTCCGAAGGCCACCACCACTGAGGCCTCCGCCCCCAGCGCCGCCAACTGCTCCTGGGTCTCCGGCTCGCGCCGGATCCGGCAGGGGGTGAGCACCGGCAGTCCCAGCTCCAGGGCCCGGCTCTTCACGGCCGAGGGCACCAGGGTCGAACCACGTCCGCGGCGCCGGTCGGGCTGGCTCACGACCCCCACCAGCTCATGGCCTGCCAGCACCAGCGCCTCAAGGCTGGGCACCGCATAGCCCGGAGTGCCCCAGAACAGGATCTTCATGGCGGGCTTGTCCGCAGGTGGGCCTCAGGACTCGCCGGTGATCGAGAGACCCTCCACCCACACGTGGGGGGAGAGGCCGTCGGGGGTGATCTTGGGCTCCCCCTCGAAGCCCACCAGTCTCTTCAACAGGGTGCGGATGTCACCGGCCACCGTGGCCGCCTCGATCGAGCGAGCCTCCCCCCCCCGCAGCAGCCAGCCATCGAAGGGCAGGGAAAAGGACCCCTGGCTGGCCTTGACCCCGGCATGGAGAGCTGAGAGGGAATCGATCCAGACGACCCCATCGGCGGCGTGGCGATCGAGCCCGGCGGCGCCGCCTCCGGAGCCGGGGGTGGCGCCGATCTCGAACCAGTGGGGCCCCACCGACACCTTGGCTCCCAGGCCGGCATGGCCGGTGGGCGGCTGGCCGAAGGCGCGGGCGGTGGCCTCCGAATGCAGGAAGTGGGTGAGCCGTCCTCCCTCCACCAGGGGCAGAGGCCGCACCGGTGTGCCCTCCCCATCGAAACTGGAGGCGCCCACGTTGCCGGGATGGAGGCCGTTGTCGTGGATCGAGAGGAACGGGGCGGCCAGGGGCTGGCCCAGAGCTTCGCGGCTGCTGAGGCTGACGCCATCGAGCACGGCCCGGGCGTTGAACAGGCTGGAGAAGGCCCCGATCAGATCGAGGAAGGCTTCGGGGCTAAAGATGCAGCAGTAGCGGCCGGTCTCGATCGGGGCGTAATCGAGATGGCTGATCGTCAGCTGGGCCGCCTCCTCGATGCAGCCGGACACATCGAGCTGATCGGCGCCGTAGGCCAAACGTACGGCGCCACTGCTGCGGGGCTTCCGGCCCGCTTCCTCGGCCCTGGCGTAGAGGTAGAGGCTGGCGGTGGACAGGCGCTGCTGGCGGCAGGCACCGTCACTGTTGAGGTAGAGGCGATCGCTGGAGCGCTGGGCCAGGCCGTTGTACGGCACTGTGCTGATGGCTGGATGGCGCCCGAGCAACTCCCGTTCCGCCCCCTGGAGGCGACCGAGCAGCTCGAGGATCGGCAGGGGGGGGCTCAGGGGCTGCTCCAGAGGCGCCAGAGGGGCGGTGGCCTCGGAAGAAAAGGCGGGGGTGTCGTCGGGATTGCCGTAGGCACTGGCATCACGGGCGCCGGCCAGGGCCCGCACCAGTCCGCCCTCGGACAGATCACTGGTGCTGGTGATCCCCACCAACCCGTCATCGTTCCAGACCCGCACTGTCAGCGAACTGCGCTGGGCTCCCTTGAGCTGTTTCGCCTCGCCCCGGTCGACCTGAACGGAGGTGTCGGTGCTGCAGGCGGCCCCGAGGTCCCAGCGGCGGATGGCCAGGTCGCTGGCCAGAACCTGGAGCCGTTCACCCAGGCGGGCGGCATCGAACTGGTCCGGGGCGGTGCCGGCCGAAGCGGTGCTGGTGCTGGCCATGCTCAACGGCCTCCCACGGTGATGGCGTCCACCTTGATGTGGGGCTGGCCGACAGTCACGAAGATGCTGCCGCTGATGGAGCCGCAGAAGCCCGCCGCCAGCTCCAGATCGTTGGCGCACATGGAAATCCGGGGCATCACTTCCCGGGCTTCGCCGATCAGCGTGGCGCCCTTGACCGGCTTGGTGAGCGCGCCGTTCTCGATCAGATAGCCCTCCTCCACGGCGAAATTGAATTGTCCGGTGGGTCCCACACTGCCGCCCCCCATCGATTTGCAGTAAAGACCACGCTCCACCGATTCGATCAGCTGCTGGGGAGTGTGGGGACCGGCCGCGATGTAGGTGTTGCGCATGCGGCTGGCGGCGGCGAAGGAGTGGCTTTGGCGGCGGCCGCTGCCGGTGCGGGGGTGACCGGTGCGTAGTTCGCCGGCTCGGTCGGAGAGAAAGCGCTTCAGCACGCCGTTTTCGATCAACACGGTGCGCTGGGGCTCCATCCCTTCGTCGTCCATCGAAAGGCTGCCGAAGGCCCCGTCGCTGACCCCTTCGTCGATGGCGGTGACGGCTTCGTGGGCGATCGCCTGCTCCACCTTGTCGGCGAAGGGGGTGGTGCCCCGCTCCACTTGGGTGGTTTCGAGCAGGTGGCCGCAGGCCTCATGGAAGATCACGCCACCGAAGCGGTTGGCCAGCACCACCGGGTAGGTGCCCGCTTCCACGTAGTCAGCGTGGAGCATCGAGGCGGCGCTGGCGCAGAGATCAATCGCGGCGGCATCCGGGTCCCAGCGGCGCAGGTCGTCGGGGGTGCCGGAACTGCCGTAACGGCGACCCAGGCTGGCCCGGTGCTCGCCGTCGGCGGCGAGGGTGTTGAGCCCCACCGATTGGTGCAGGCGGATGTCGTGGGCGAACGTGCCGTCGCTGGCGGCCACCAGCACCTCCTGCCAGTCCCGTGCGTAGCTGCCCCGCCGCGCCTGCAGGTGGGTTCCGTGGCGCTCCAGCAGGGCCGTGCCCTCGAGCAGCCGCCCGGTGGCTTCCGCTAGGCCGGGGCAGTGGGTGAGCCAGTCGGCCTTGGCAGCGGCGTGGTCGCGCAGGGCCGCCAGCCCCTCGAAGTCGGAGCGGCCGGCGCCATGGCGCTCGAGGCCGAGCATGCCGAGCGCCTGGTCGAGAGCACGCAGGAGCCCCGCCTCGCTCAGGTCGTTGGTGGAGACGAACCCATCCCGATCTCCCCGGAAGACCCGGATGCCGGCGCCCCGGCCGAAGGCCGGACTGACACTGGTGATCCGGTCCTGCTCCGCCAGCACACCCAGGTGATCGGTACCCTCAAGGAACAGCTCCACGAGGCTGGCTCCGGCCGATCGGCCGGCGGCGAGCACGGTCTCCAGCTGGGGCCGCCAGCCGGTTCCGAACAGATCAGTGCTGGTTGCTGCGGCGGGGGAGGGAGCGAGCACGGCAGGGGGTGGAGTGGGGACTGGGGTGGCTCTGCCGCAAGGGGGAACGCTGCTGGGCCAAGCCGGGATGCGGCCATGCTGGCGAACCCTGTGGCTCTCCGCGCCGCTGGCGGGGATCAGCTCCGCGGCCTGGTGCAGCGGCGGGGTTCAGCGGATGGCGGGCTGGAACCGATCGCTGGGGATCGGGGCCATCAGGAACAGCTTGGCCATCTCCAGCCCGTTGGCGGCCCAGAAGGGGAGCTTGCGAAGGGCCCGGACCGGGGCGGGAGCGTCACTCTGGTCGGCGGCGGTGAGGGCCGCGTTGTTCTGCACGATGCGCTCGAGTCGCACGTAGAACTTCGGATGCTCGACGTTGAGCACCACCGGGAAGACCCGGGCGGAGGTCACGTTGGTTTTGGCGATCACGACCTTGTCGTAGGCGCGGGCATCAAGGCCAAGGGCTTCGTAGAACTCCTTGCGGGCCACGTCGCGGACGTACATGGTGGCGAACACGGCCAGCAGGAAGAACCGGCACCAGAGACGGGCCTGCAGACCTCGCACCGTGTCGGGCTGGGCTTTCATCAGGGCATCGAAGAAGTCGCCGTGGCGGTTTTCGTCCTGGCACCAGTTCTCGAAGAAATTGAAGATCGGGAAGATCTTGCTCTCCGGATGCTTCTCGAGGTGGCGGTAAATGGCAATGTAACGCCAGTAGCCGATCTTCTCAGAAAGATAGGTGGCGTAGAAGATGAACTTGGGCTTGAAGAAGGTGTAGGCCTTGTTGGCGGTCAGGAACCCCAGGTCGAGCTGAAGGCCGAAGTCACCCATGGCCTTGTTGAGGAACCCGGCATGGCGGGCCTCATCACGGGCCATGTGGGCGAAGCACTCGGAGAGCAGGGGGTTCTTGGTTTTGATGCGGCGGCTCAGCTCCTTATAGAGCAGAAAACCGGAGAACTCCGAGGTGCAGCTCTGCTCGAGAAACTCGACGAAGACCTTGCGGGTTTCCGGATCGAGCTTGTCGGCGGCACCTTCGAATTCCTCGTTACGAACGAAGTGGTGACGGTTGTAGTCCTTGCGGAACTCCTCGCAGATCGCCTCCAGCTCAACCACATTGGGGCGCAGGTCCATCGCGGCCATCGCCTCAAAATCTGTGGTGTAGAACCGCGGCGTCAGGATGGTGTCCTTGACGGGGTCCTTGAAGGCCGGAGCCTGGCTTCCAGCGGTGGCGGCGGGAGCGGCGATCGGGGGCACCATTCGGGCGACGGATCAGGGCGATGGGGCCATCGTAGGCGGGTTCCAGCCAGGGCAGCCGGAGATGTGAAGCGCCGGCCGAGCGCCGGAAGGAATGGGCCGGTTCAGTTGGGACCGAGCCACTTCTGGCCGTTCAACCGGGAGATCACCCGGGACACCAGCAGGGGGAGTGTCATCTTTTTCTCATCGCCGAGGAAGGGCTCCAGCAGGCTCGGGGTGCTCCCTCCCTCGGCCAGGGCGATGGTCTTGGTGGCCGTGATGGCGGCCTCGGTGAAGCAGAGCCAGAAGCGACGCTCGCCGGGGAAACGGCCCTGCACCATCCAGCAGGGGAGCCCCACCACGGGCATCGGGCCCTGCTCAAAGACGAGCTGGGGAGCGGGACCGCCATGGGCCTCGATCGCCTGGGTCAGGGACGGGAGAAAGAGCTGGGGAATGAACTCCGCGAAGGGTTTGTCCTCGGGCGCGGGGGGCTTCGCCTTGGCCGGGGCCGGGGCAGCCGCCGGTGTGGGTTTGGCGGGAGCGGGGCTGGCTGAGTCACTCACCGGCGCAGACCTCGTGTCGAAACAGTGGTGAAAACTCTAGGCAGGTCGTCTGGATCGCTACCAGTCGTCGCTGACGCCACTGTCCCAGCCTTCGCTGTCGGAGACTCCGGTCGATGGGCTGCGCGCCGTGGCCGCCCCGGCGGTGGGGGCCTGCTCCGTCGCCGAACCGCGACCGCGGCGGAGGATCCGGAATGGGACGGCCACGGTGGGAGCGGGATCCTGGGGGGAGCGCTCCGGCTGGGCCGGGGATCGGCCGGTCTCCCTGCCCTGGCCGGCGGGCGGGCGTCTGGCCTGGGCCCGCTCCTCCCAGGGCTCGGGGTCGACACCGCCTCCGGAGAAGGGATCGCTGCGGCTCCGCCGCCGCATCGGCAACCGCTCGGCGGGCTGGAGGGCCAGGGCGGTGAGGCCGGCACTCAGCGCCGCCCCCCCAGCGGCCGCCGCCCCGATCCAGAGGCCGATCGGCAGGGCCGGTGAGGTCCAGATCAGCAGCCGCAGCCGGGTGTTGGGGCGGGGGTTGAGCGCTGCCACCAGCAGCACGGCCAGCAGGGGGGCCAGCAGGGGGATCAGCAGGAGACGGTGCAGCACGGAGGGGGCCTCTGCTCCTCAAGGATGCGTTCAGCGGCCGGAAGGCACCGGCACGGGGCCCTCCCAGCGCTTCAGGGCACCGAGGTCGTAACCCAGACAATCGAACACCCGCACCACCAGAAAATCCACCATCTCCTCGAGGCTGGTGGGCCGGTGATACCAGGCGGGAATGGGGGGGGCGATCCGGGCGCCCGCCTCGGCCAGGGCGGTGAGGTTGCGCAGGTGGACCAGGTTCCAGGGCGTCTCCCGCGGCGCGATCACGAGCGGTCGCCCCTCCTTGAGGTGCACATCGGCCACCCGCTCCACCAGATCGAGGGCCACACCACTGGCGATCCGCCCCACCGTTCCCATGCTGGCGGGCAGAATCACCATGCCACGGGTGGAGAAGCTGCCGCTGGCGATGGCCGCCGCCTGGTCATTCCAGCGGTGGCAGTGCAGGGTTCCGCCGCTGCTGCCGGTGCGCTCCCGCCAGAAGCGGCTCTGGAGATCGGGCTCGGCGGGAATGCGCACGCCCTGCTCGGCCAGCCAGACGCCGATTGCCCCCCGGCTGGTGATCAGCTCCACCGTGTCGCCGGCCTCCAGGAGGAGCTGCAGGGCGCGCTCCGCCAGGGGCATGGCGGAGGCGCCGGAAACCGCCAGCACGACGGGGCCCAGCGGCGGGCCAGCCGGTGGAGCCATTGCTCACGCCTCCTGAGCGTCGTTCGGGGCGGTCCCCCCGAGGTCGTCGGCCGGCGGGGTCCGGGCGTCGCCGGAGGCGAGCTCGTCCTCCTCCCCCACCAGCACGGCCAGATCGATCTGGTGACGCAGCACGTCCACCTTCTGGATCTCCACCTCGACGCGGTCGCCCAGCCGGTAGGTCCGGCGGTTCTTCCGGCCCACCAGGCGGTTCTGGCGCGAGCGGTACTCGTACCAGTCGTCCTTCAGGGAGCTGACATGCACCAGACCCTCCACCTGGGAGGGGGGGATCTCCACGAAGAACCCGTAGCTCTGGATGCCGCTGATCACCCCTGTCAGGGTCTGCCCCACCAGCGGTTCGGCGGCCCGGGCTTGGGCCATGGCCAGCAGGTCGGCCTGCAGCTCGAGCACGAACCGGGAGCGGGCGTTGAGCCGCTGGATCAGGGCGGGGCTGCGTCCGTGCTGCAGCTCGGCCAGCAGGGTGGGTGTCAGCAGGGGCCAGTCGATCGCGCCGTGACAGCTCGGGCCGGCCAGGTCCACCCTGGTTTTGTGGCGGACGCTGGGCCGGTCCTTGCCCTCGCTCAGCAGCAGCACCAGCAGCTGCTGGTTCCAGAGGTCGGCGTAGTGCACCGAGGGCAGGGTCCAGGGGGCGAAAGCCACGCTCTCCGCTGCCAGGCCATGGGGCGCGGGTGTGGCGCTGAGCTGCACCGGCGGAAGGATCTCACTGAGCTGGCGTTGGAGGACCCGGCTGCGGTCGGTGGCGGCGAAGGCGGCTGTCAGCTCCGCCACGGCCGGCGCATTGCCGTCGTCGGCCAGCTCCAGGGGAATGTCGAGCCCGAGGGCCGCCTTGGCCACCTCATTCACGTCGGTGGCATCGGCG
This sequence comes from Cryptocyanus atlanticus LEGE 06306, assembly GCF_056633155.1. NCBI lineage: Bacteria > Bacillati > Cyanobacteriota > Cyanophyceae > Synechococcales > Prochlorococcaceae > Cryptocyanus > Cryptocyanus atlanticus. The sequence continues at coordinate 185,636 of NZ_JBSJOZ010000003.1, read as the reverse complement.
GGGGGGTTGACCGCGAACAGGGCGGGCAGGCCGAGGGCGGCGAGATGGCGGCCGAGGGCCTGGCCCGCCGGCAGCAGCAGCTCCCGCAGCAGGGCCATCGGCTGGTGGGGCGGAAGCTGCACCAGCCAGCCCTGGCGGCGTTCTTCAGGGTCCGGGATGGCCAGATCGCCGAGGCTCTCGAGGGCGGGCCTGGGCAGGTCGAGGTCGATGGAGCCGGCGGCCAGGCGCCGCTGGCGCAGGCTGGCCGCAAGCGCCAGAAGGGCCTCCAGCTGGGGTAGCTGCTCCTTGACCGGCTTGAGGGCCGCGGGGACGGTGCGGGCCTTCGGTTTGCGCTCCGCCAGGGCCTGAAGTGCCGCCGCGCCGATGCTCAGATCGGGCTTGATCGTGGTGAGCGCGAAGTGGTAGTCGCTCAGAGCCCCCTCGGCGTCGAAGCGCAACGCCACCGATACCGCCGCCTGGGCTTCGCCGCTCCGGAACGCGGCGGCCTTGCCGAGGGTCGGGCTCAGCAGCGGCAGCCAGCGGCGACCCAGGCAGAACGCCTCGGCCCTCTCCCGCAGCCAGAGGTCGAGGGCCCCGGAGGGCCCGAGCCGTTCCGCCACGGCCGGGCTGTGGATCCAGAGGCGGGTGCCCTGACCGTCCTGCTCGATCGAGAGGGCGGGCAGGGTCGGGGCCTCCTGGCCGCTCCAGCCCTCGATCAGCAGCGTGGGCAGGGCCACCAGATCGGTGCGGCTCTTGTCGGCGGGAACTTTCAGGCTGGAGCGGGGTGCCGTCGGACGCTGCCGGAGCCCGTGCTTGGTGAGCAGCAGGTCGAGATCGGCCTCCTCCCCTCCATGGATGGGCAGGCGCCGGGCCACATGGCCGAGGGGGGGGAACTGGGCCAGAGGGTAGCGATCGAGCCTGATCTCCACCACCGACTCCTTGGCGGGGTCGAGATAGACCGCGTCGGTCTCGGGCAGGTCCACCGTCGTGAGCAGACGATCATCGAGGGGCATGGCCACCAGGCGCTCATCCTGCTGCTCCACCTGGGCCAGCAGGGAGGTGGTGGCTCGCTCGAGGATGCACTGCACCCCTCCCTCCGGTGAGCGGCGGCGTCCCCCTTCGCGGGTGATTCGAACGAGCACCCGATCACCGTTCCAGGCGTGGTTCAGCTGGTGGTCGCGGATGTAGATGTCCTCTCCGCCGTCATCGCGCAGGGCGAAGCAGAAGCCCTTGCTGGAACAGCGCAGGCGCGCGGCGATCAGGCTGTCGTCGTGACGCAGCAGCACCCCGGCCTCGTTTTCCTCGAGCAGGCCCACCCGGCTGAGACCGCCCAGGGCGATGCGCAACTGCTGCTTGTCCGGCTTGAGCGTGAGGCCGAGGGCCTTCTCGAGCCTGGCGAGCGGTAAGGCTTCCGAGGCGGGGAGCTGGTCGAGCAGGTCGGCGACCGTGAACTTCATCGGGGCGTCAGGGAAGGGAACAGGAGCTGGGCTGGGCGGCGAGCCGGCCGGGCCTGCCCAGCTCCAGGCCCGGCCGGCCGTGAACACCGAGGAGGGCGCGGAGAAGCCCCGTGGCGTCGGCCTCCAGATGTCGACTTTACGGACCCTCCTGCCCCGCCCGCAGGATCAACCGCAGCCCGAGGACCAGAAACCCCAGCGAGGCCGCCAGCTGGAGCGCGTCGGCGGGGATCAGCGTCGAGAGGGATCCTCCCGCCAGGGCCCCCAGCAGGCTGGCCAACACCAGGGCGCCGGCGCTGCCGAGGAACACCGCCAGGGGGTTGGGCGTGGTGCCGCTGATCGAGACGATGGTCAGCTGGGTCTTGTCCCCGAGTTCGGCCACGAACACGGTCAGGAAGGTGGAGGCCAGGAGGGGCAGCTGCATGACGTCAGGAGGTGAGGAGGCCGACGATGGCCTGGCCCCCGAGCCAGAGTCCCAGGGACACCATCAGCAGGCCGGCGATCCACTCCAGCCGCTGTTGCGGCAGAACGGAGGCCAGCCAGCGGCCCAGCAGCACCCCCACCAGGCTCGAGCAGATCAGGGCGAAGGCCGCCCCGATGAACACCAGCAGCGGCCGGCCCGACTGGGCGGAGAGCAGCAGCGCGGCCAGCTGGGTCTTGTCCCCCAGTTCCGCCAGGAAGACGGTGGTGAAGGTGGTGAAGACGATGGCCAGGAAATCCGGAGCGCTGGAGGCCGCGGGGTCCAGGGCCTCCGCCCCGGAATCCAGGGCCTCGGCCCCGGAGTCGAACCGGTCGCTCATGGCCGGCCCGAGGGAGTGGACGGATCCGGAGCGGGCCGGCGCGTGGCGCGCTCGAAGCGGCGTAACACGCCGCTTCGCCCCCCGTACTCCTGGCGGATCTGCTGCCGGCAGCAGGCGATCGCGAAGGCTTCGGCCTGCTCGGCCGGCACCCCGAACAGCGGTGCCAGGGCACTGACCCGGCAGAAGTCGGGGCGCTCGTCGTAGATGCGGCAGCGCCGCCCGCCGCTGTCGAAGTGGAGGCACCAGCCGTCGGGTCCGACCATGGCGAGATAGCGCTCCCGCTGGGGGGGGCTCAGGGCCTTGAGCGCCTCGCCGCGCTCGGCCGGATCCAGGCGGCAGCAGGCCCCGCAACCCTGAATGCAGCTCCAGTGGGTTCCGCCGCTCATCGGGTCCGCCCCCGCCGCTGTGACAAGCCGTCACAGTGGCATGCCACGGCCGCTCCTGCCGGGCTCAACGGCCCGTACGCTGAGCCCAGGACTGCCCCCTGAGTGCCGCATCCATGGGAATCGATTTCCATCTGATCGCCAATTTCCTCGCCCTGGCCCTGATCACCCTGGCCGGTCCTGCGGTGATCTTCATTCTCTTCTACCGCCGCGGCGCTCTCTGAGCGCCAGCCGGACCCAGGTCCGTCAGGCTCCCAGTCCAAGGGCCAGGGAGGCTTCTTCGATCAACGCCCGCAGTTGGGCGGGCAGATCCGTGGCCGGCAGACAGGTCTTCAGTTCCCGTCCTTCCGGATTCCTGATCAGCAGAGCGTCCCCCTGCCGGGAGCAGCGGTAGGCGCGGTCGCCACGCACCAGCACCACCTCTCCGTCTCCGCTCGCCCGCAGTCCCACGACCTCCAGCTGGAGACGCTCCTCCCCCTGCCAGGTGTCGCAGCGCAGCCGGAAGGCCACATCCACATGCTCGGGGAGTCGGCCGTCCCCCTGCCAGCGCCAGGCGATCGCCCGTTGCCGGGCGCCGTTCTGCTCGAGGCTCAGCTGGAGATGGCCGCCCCGCACCAAGCGCTGCTCGATCACCCGGCAGCCGGAACTCCAGAACACCGGCGCCGGTAGCCCCGCGCCGAGGGGTTCGAGCCGCTGCAGAGCGCGCCAGAAGTCGCGGCTGATCCGATCCAGCGGGAGCCGGGCCTCCGGCTCCACCGGTGTGCCGCGGCTGCGCCCGGCCAGCCAGTCGCCGGCCAGACCGTTGAGGGCGGCGTGGAGTTCGGCCACCCGTTCGGCCCGAACCGTGAAGCCACCCGCCGCCGGATGTCCCCCGTAGCGCTCGAGCAGGGCGTCGCAGTGCCGCAGCGCCGCATCCACGGCGAAGCCGCGGGGGGCCCGCACCGAGGCCCGCAGCCGGCCCTGGCCTTCCGAGGCCAGCAGGGCCACCGGCAGGCCGAACCGTTCCACCAGACGGGCGGCCACCACCCCGATCACGCCGTGGTGCCAGTGGGTCTGGGCCAGCAGCAGGAATGGGGTGCCCTCGGGACCATCGGCCTCGACCAGGGCCGTGGCTTCCGCCTCGATGGCGTCGCAGAGCTCCCGGCGCTGCCGGTTCAGGGCTTCGCAGTCCTGGGCCAGCTCCATCGCGCGGCTCCGGTCGTCGGTGGTGAGCAGGTCCACCACCAGGGCCGGATCGCCCAGCCGTCCCACGGCGTTGATCCGCGGGGCGAGCCGAAAGGCGACCGCCGTGGCGTCGAGCGGGATTTCACCCACGCCCGCCAGCCGTTGCAATGCCTGAAGCCCCGGCAGGGTCGTCCCATGCAGGCCCGGCAGGCCCTCCCGCAGCCAGCGCCGGTTCACCCCCAGCAGTGGAGCCATGTCGGCGATCGTGCCGATGCAGAACAGGTCCATCGCCATGGCGGTGGCGTCGGGGCGGCCGAGGTCGGTGGCCAGGGTGCGACCCAGCAGGTAGGCCAGTCCCACCCCCGCCAGTCCCTGGTAGGGGGACCCCGGGGGGGTGCAGGCCGGATGGAGCAGGGCCAGGTAGGGAGGCGGCTCGGGCGGAAGGGTGTGGTGATCGGTGAGGATCACCTCCAGCTGCAGCTGGAGGGCCCGCTCGAGCGCTGCGCTGGCGGCGATGCCGTTGTCCACCGTGACCAGCAGCCGCACCCCCTCCGCCGCCAGGCGCTCCACCATGGCGACGTTGAGGCCATAGCCCTCCTCCATCCGGCTGGGGATGGCCGCCCGCGGGCGGGCCCCCAGGCCGCGCAGCACCCCCACCAGCAGGGCGGTGCTGGTCATGCCGTCGGCGTCGTAGTCGCCGCAGATCGCAACCGCTTCGCCGGCCACACAAGCCTGGCGCAGCCGCTGGACCGCCACCCCCAGATCGGCGAAGTGGTGATGGGGGTCGGGCGCCTCCGGTGGATTCAGCAGGGCCTCGATCGCCTCCGGGCTGTGGTAGCCACGTCGGGCCAGCACCGCCAGCAGCTCGGGCGGGAGTCCGCCGGTGCTGCCCCCTCTGCCGGGGGCGTCGGGGGGAGGGTTGGGCAGGGGAGCCGGCAGTTGCCAGCGCTGGAGGGGGAGACGGGGCTGCAGGGGGGTGGGACGCTGACCTGCGCATTCTGGGCTTCCGGCTGGATTCCGGGTCTGGGTCCACTCCATGACTGCCCCTTAGCCTGCTGGCCATGCCAGCGGTGTCCCGGAAGCATTCCCTGCGCGCCCTGTTGTGGGACGTGGATGGAACCCTGGCCGAGACCGAGCAGGAGGGCCATCGGGTGGCGTTCAACCGGGCTTTCGCCGCTCTGGAGCTTCCCTGGCACTGGGACCCCACCACCTACCAGAGCCTGCTGGCGGTGAGCGGCGGCAGGGAGCGCCTGCGCCGGTTCCTGCTGGAGCGGGAGGGCATCGAACCTCCCCAGGCCCTGCTGGAGGCCCTCTGGCTCCGGAAGCAGACGCACTACGCGCACCTGGTGGCTCAGGGGGTGGTGGGGCTGCGGTCGGGGGTCCGGCGGCTGATCGCGGCGGCGGCGGCGGCAGGGCTGGAGCAGGCCATCGTCACCACCAGCGGTCACCGTGCCGTGACCGCCCTGCTGGACCGGCAGCTCGCTGACCTGAAGGCGGCCCTGATCGTTCGGGTCTGCGGGGAGGACGTGGCGGCCAAGAAGCCGGATCCCGAGGCGTACCGCCTGGCTCTGGACCGGCTGAAGCTGGCCCCTCCCCAGGCGCTGGCGATCGAGGATTCCCCCCAGGGTCTCCAGGCCGCCACCGGCTGCGGCCTGCGCACCCTGGTGACCCTCAGCGGCCCCACCTCCCGGCAGCCCCTGCAACCGTTCGACGGTGCCGCCGCCGTGGTCGATCAGCTGGGCGACCCGGGCACCCCCACCACCGTTCTGTGTGGTCCGGCTTGTGCCCAGGGCCAGATCACGCTCTCCTATCTGCAGGAGCTAGCCCGCCAGCCGGAGTCCCCCAGCCCGTGAGCCGCCTGCCCACCCAGTCGACCCGGTTCCAGTCCCTGCTGGATCGTCTCGGGTCGGTGCTGTTCGCTGGCCTGGCAGGGAGCTGGCGTCGGCGCTCGCTGGCCTTGCTGGCCCTGCTGGCGGGTCTCTTCGCCGGGAACACCCTCACCACCCTGGTGCTGATCCGGCTCGGCTTCCGGCCGTTGGTGGTGCTGCTGCTGGTGGGGGCGGTCGAGCTGGTGAGCCGCCTGCGCAGTCGCTGGGTGACCAGGGAACCATCCCTGGGCTGGATCGTCTGCGACAACGTCCGGATCGGACTGGTCTATTCCGTGGCGCTCGAGGGGTTCAAACTTGGATCGTGAGTCCGACCATCCCCCCCGCCCCTCCGCCCTCCGGGCCCCATCGGCGCCTGCTGGCCGCCTGCGGGGTCCCCGATCCCTCCCGCTGGGAGTGGGACTGGCGTGAACGGCTCACGACGCACAACTGGACCGGCCCGGGCCATCGCTTCGAGGACCTCCGCGGTCTGGCCCTGCCCCTGCTCAGTCGTTGTCAGCGGGGGGCGGGACCGGGACGCCCCCTGCTGATCGGTCTCAACGGTCCGGTGGGGGCCGGCAAGAGCCGGCTCGGCCTGATCCTGCGGGAGCTGGCTCCCCTGCTGGGGCTCCGGCTGGCGGTGGCCTCGATCGATGATGCCTACCTGGAGTGGCCGGAGCGTCGCGATCGGCTGGCGGGCAACCCCTTCGGTGTGTCTCGGGTGCCGCCCGGCAGTCACGACGTGGCTCTGCTGCTGGAGCGGATCGCCGGCTGGCGATCGTCGCGGCGGCTGGAGCTGCCTCGCTTCGATAAACGGCTCTGCCAGGGCCAGGGCGATCGCGCCGGCTGGCTGGTTCAGGAAGCTGACGTGGCGGTGCTGGAGGGTTGGCTGATCGGTTGCCGCTCCCTGGGCCCGGCGGAGCTGGAGCAGCGGCTTGACAGCCTGGGGGGGGCTTCGGCTCTGGGCCTCAGCCCGCCGGAAGCCGACTGGCTGCCCCACTGGGATGCTGAGCTGGCGGCCTATGCCCCCCTCTGGGCGGAGCTCGATGGGGTCTGGATGCTGCGCCCGATCGACTGGCGTTTCCCCCGGAGGTGGCGGTTTCAGGCCGAGGCCCGCCAGCGGCGGGAGCATGGAGAGGCTCTCGACGCCGCCTCCCTGGCCGGCCTGGTGCGCTCAAGCCTGGTCTCCCTTCCCCCTCCGCTCTATCAGGATCCGCTCTGGCGCCTGCCCAACGACGCTGCGGCGATGACGCTGGGGTCTGGGCGTGGGCCGGAGGCGATGGCGGTGCTCGATGGGCGTCGCCGCTGCCGCTGGATCGGAACCGGTGCAGAGGCCCGCGCGGCTCTTGCCGTGCACGGGGCCGGCCGGATTCAGCTCTCGTCCTCGTCGCTCGACTCGTCGATGGGATAGACGAAGCCCTGGGCCCGTCCGCTCAGCACGGCCTTGCCGAGGGAGAGTGCCTTGCGGGCGGCCACCGTGGCCTTGGCTTTCCAGTGGGCATGGCGTTGATTGCGCTTGCCCTTGGAGGTTTTCTTCTTGGGGACAGCCATCCCGAACGCTCGACCAAACGAAGATCCTCCGCCGGCATGACCCCATCCGTCAAATCGCTAAGCTCGCCCCAGAAGCAGAACCCTGTGAGCAGCGCGCATCCGGTGCTTCCTCTCTGGCCTGAGGGAGTTCCTGCTGTCCTCGCCACAGTGGCGGAGGGCGCCACCGCACCGACCGCTCCATCCGGGGCTCCGGCGGCCTCCGGAGCCGACCCTCCGGAATCGGCCACCGCCCCGCCCGACGATCCCGCCGCCGCGGCGCCCGCGGCGGCGGAGCGCCCCAGCCTGTTCCGTTCCCTGGTGGGCGAGCGTCCGACCCCACCTCCCTCCTACAGCGAGCTCCTGCAGCTGATCCGCGACGGCAAGGTGAAGGACCTGGAGTTGTCCCCCCGCCAGCGGGAGGTGGAGGTCCGCTTCGAGGACGGAAGCCGCACGAGTGTTCCCGTTTTCGCCAACGACACCTTGCTGCTGCGTACCGCCGAGCAGAGCCAGGTGCCCCTCAACGTTCGGGATGACCGCCAGGACGACGCCACCGCCGGACTGCTGGTGAACGTCCTGCTGGTCGTGCTGCTGCTCGGCGGGCTGACCCTGCTGATCCGGCGCTCCTCCCAGGCGGCGAGCAAGGCGATGGGGTTTGGCCGCAGTCAGCCCCGGCTCCAGCCGGAAGGCACCGTCAGCGTGCGCTTCGAGGACGTGGCCGGCATCAACGAAGCCAAGCAGGAACTCCAGGAAGTGGTGAGCTTCCTGCGCCAGCCGGAACGGTTCACGGCCCTGGGGGCCAAGATCCCCAGGGGCGTGCTGCTGATCGGTCCCCCCGGCACGGGCAAAACCCTGCTGGCCAAGGCGATCGCCGGGGAGGCGGGTGTGCCGTTCTTCTCCATGGCGGCTTCGGAGTTCGTGGAGCTGTTCGTCGGGGTGGGAGCCAGCCGCGTCCGCGATCTGTTCAAACGGGCCAAGGAGAAGGCGCCCTGCATCATCTTCATCGACGAGGTCGATGCGGTCGGACGCCAGCGGGGTGCCGGCATCGGCGGTGGCAATGACGAACGGGAGCAGACCCTCAACCAGCTCCTCACTGAGATGGATGGCTTCGAGGAAAACTCCGGCGTGATCCTGCTGGCCGCCACCAACCGTCCCGACGTGCTTGACGCCGCGCTCACCCGTCCGGGACGCTTTGACCGCCAGATCCAGGTGGACCTGCCCGACCGGAGGGGACGGGAAGCGATCCTGGCGGTGCATGCCCGCAGCCGCCCGCTTCGACCGGAGGTGTCCCTGGCCAGCTGGGCGGCGCGCACCCCGGGATTCTCCGGGGCCGACCTGGCCAACCTGCTCAACGAGGCCGCCATCCTCACGGCCCGCCGCCACCAGGACGGCATCGACGACCTGGCCCTGGGCGATGCCCTCGAGCGGATCACCATGGGGCTGTCCGTGGCGCCTCTTCAGGACAGTGCCAAGAAGCGTCTGATCGCCTACCACGAGGTGGGCCATGCCCTGCTCACCTCCCTGCTGCCCCAGGCCGACCGGCTCGACAAGGTGACCCTGCTGCCCAGATCCGGTGGGGTCGGGGGTTTTGCCCGCACCACTCCCGATGAGGAGATCATTGATTCGGGCCTGATCAGCAGGGCCTACCTCCGGGCCCGGCTGGTGGTGGTGATGGGGGGGCGTGCCGCGGAGCTGGTGGTGTTCGGACCGAGCGAGATCACCCAGGGGGCCTCCGGCGATCTGCAGATGGCCACCCGCATCAGTCGGGAGATGGTCACCCGTTACGGCTTCTCTCCCCTCGGTCCGGTGGCCCTCGAGGGCGATGCCGGCGAGGTCTTCCTGGGCCGCGATCTGATCCACACCCGCCCCAGCTACGCGGAGAGCACGGGCCGGGCCATCGATGCCCAGGTCAAGGGACTGGCCTGTGAGGCCCTGGCCCAGGCCGTGGCCCTCCTGGAGCCCCGCCGGGAGCTCCTGAATGCACTGGTCGAGCGGCTGATCGAGCAGGAAACCCTGAGCGGAGAGGAATTCCGGCAGATTGTGGAACGCTACGAGCGGGGCGATGAGGGGAGGTCCGCCCGCGGACCGCTCCACGGAAGGGAGCTCCCGGAGCCTGCCCTGCCCTGAATGGGCCCGGCAGGGCCTGGACTTTCCGCGAAAGCCTCAGACGAAGCGGATGTCGAGGCTGCGCAGGTAGGTGTGCAGTCCGGCGTCCTGAATCGGCAGCAACAGGGCCGTGCGTCCACTTTCATTGATGTGGGCATGCCAGTGTCCCGGTGGCGTCACGAAGGCGGCACCGGGCTCCCAGTCCATCCGCACGGGATTGCGGATCGTGCCGTCGTCGTTGAGCTCGGTGCCCGAGAGGGTGGCGCAGCCGGGGTCGCAGTCGATCGCCAGGTCAAGGGCCACCGATTGGTGCCGGTGGGCAGGCTGCAGCACCCCGGCGGGCACCATGCCGTACATGGCCCAGAGGGTGTGGGTGACGGTTCGGCTCTTGGGCAGGTCGCTGTTGGCCATCAGCAGGCTGATGCGGTTGCTGCGGGCGCTGCTGGGATCGGCCCCCAGCACGGCCAACTCCCGCCGCAGCCAGGCCCCCGGGTAGTGGGTGGCCTCGAAACGGGGCTGATCGGCCGTCACTCCCAGATGGGTGAGCAGGGGCCCGTCATGCACCCAGTAGAGAACGCTCTCGCGGCGGGCCTCCAGCCGCGGCGCCGGCCCGGCCGGCAGCACGAACAGATCACCGTCCGTCCAGGGCTGCACCAGCTCGGCCCTCGTGACGTCCGCGTCGCGCCGGCAGCACCCCTCCCCCCGCAGCACAAAGAACAGGGAGCTGGTGGCATTGGCCCCCACTTCCATCGATTCGCCCTCCAGCACCCGCACGAAACTGGCGCAGAGCGCCGGACTGGTTGCGGGAGCGGCACATCCCAGGGCCCGGCTCAGGTCCAGCGGCAGCACCGCCGTGGGGCCCCTGGCATGGAGTTCGGGGCCCCAGCGGCCTTCCGGTATCGCTTCGGTGAGACCGGCTCGCAGGGGATTGGCCGCCTGGCGGTAATCGAACAGGCGGGCCTTGCTGCGGGGGTCGGCCGGCAGCAGGCCGGTGTCGTCCGGCCGGGGCCGGGGGGGCAGGAGGCCATCGTCGCTGGGGGGGGAGCTGGTGGGGGCCTGGGGTGCCTGGGTCATCGATCCGGGCGTGATCGGGGTCAGCAGAGCCTATTGAGGGCGGCAGGAAAGTGCCGTTCTTCAGCCCCCTCGATCCGGTGGCGCCGGGGGAGGCTCAGCCGCCGGCCACCGCCGGCACGATGCTCACTTCATCGCCGTCGGAGAGGGCCGTGCTCTGGTTATCGAGGAAGCGGATGTCCTCGCTGTTGACGTAGACATTGAGGAAACGGCGCAGCTTGCCGTTCTCATCGGTGAGCCGACCCAGGATGCCTGGAAAACGGGCTTCCAGGGCCTGCAGAAGACCATCGACGCTGGTGGCATCGAGTTCGACGCTGGCCTGGTCGGCGGTGAACTTCTGCAGGGGGGTGGGGATGAGGACCTGAATGGCCATGGTTGGGTTCGGGCGCCCGGCGACGGCCGGGGATGAGCGGAGATCGGAGGGAAGCGGGAAGGATGGCACCGGAGCGCCGAGCGGAAGGCGGGCTGATTCAGACCCCCAGCGGCTCCCAGCTGGCGCGGTGCAGCGACTGGGCCCGCTCCCAGGCGGCGTTGAAGCTGGCGAGCTGGGGCTCGATCGTGAGCGGTTCCCCCACGGAGGAGGCCACGGCTTCGGTGGTTTTCAGGCCGTTGCCGGTGATGTAGGCCACGGTGGTTTCACCCGGGTCGATCTTGCCCTGCTCCACCAGCTTCTTGAGCACTGCGATGGTGGTGCCGCCGGCGGTTTCGGTGAACACGCCCTCGGTTTCGGCCAGCAGCTTGATGCCGTCGATAATCTCCAGGTCGCTCACCGCGGCGATCGTGCCCTTGGTGCGGTTGGCGAGGTCGATGGCGTAGGGGCCGTCGGCGGGGTTGCCGATGGCGATCGACTTGGCGATCGTGTTGGGCTTCACCGGGGTGATGAAATCCCGGCCCTCGGCGAAGGCCTGGGCGATGGGGGAGCAGCCCTCGGCCTGGGCGCCGCTGAAGCGCACCGGTTTCGGGTCCACCAAACCCACCTTGACGAACTCCTCGAAGCCCTTGTGGATCTTGGTGAAGAGGGAACCGGAGGCCAGGGGCGCCACGATGTGATCCGGGAGCTGCCAGCCCAGCTGCTCGATCACCTCGTAGCCGAGGGTCTTGGAGCCCTCGGAGTAGTAGGGGCGCAGGTTGATGTTCACGAAGCCCCAGCCGTAGGTGTTGGCCACCTCGGAGCAGAGGCGGTTCACCTGGTCGTAGTTGCCCTTCACCGCCATCAGGGTGGGGTTGTAGATCAGGGTGCCGAGCACCTTGCCCAGCTCCAGATCACTCGGGATGAACACGCAGCATTCGAGACCGGCATGGGCGGCGATGGCGGCGGTGGAGTTGGCCAGATTGCCCGTGGAGGCGCAGCTCACGGTGGAGAAGCCCAGCTCGCGGGCGCGGGTGAGGGCCACCGACACCACCCGGTCCTTGAAGGACAGGGTGGGCATGTTCACGCCGTCGTTCTTGATGTAGAGGTGTTGGAGGCCGAGGCGGCGGGCCAGCCGGTTGGCCTTGAGCAGGGGGGTGAAGCCGGTGCCCACATCGATGGGATCCCCTGCGATGGGCAGGAACTCGCGGTAGCGCCAGATCGAGGTGGGTCCGGCCTCGATCGAGGCGCGGCTGACCCGGGCGCGGATGGCGTCGTAGTCGTACACGACCTCCAGGGGCCCGAAGCAGACGTCTTCGCAGACATGGCGGGCGCCGGCTTCATAGGGGTGACCGCACTCCTTGCAGCGCAGACCGGTGAAGGTGGGGCCTGAGAGAGCTGTGCGGGAGAGGGTGGCCGTCACGGGGGACCCCTGCGGTGAACCCGGAGGCTAACAGCGTTGTTCAAAGGCCCCAATTAAAGCCGACTTCTGATGTCGGATTTATGGCAGGGGGTCGCCCGCGGCGGCCTCCCTGCCTAGGGTCCCCTGGTGATGACCCCATCGATGCTGCGGGACCTGCGGCGCGTTTCCTGGCCGTTGCTGGGGGGCGCAGCAGTGTTCACCCTCTCCATCACCCTCCTGTTGACGGCCCGGACCTGGGTGGAGTGGCAATGGTTCTCGCAGTTCGGCTGGGGCGATGTCTTTGTGCGCCGGTGGCTGCTGCAGGGGGCGGGATTCACCCTGGGGCTGACCCTGGGAGCGGGACTGCAGGCCTGGCTGGGATGGCTGTGGGCCAGGCCTGGGGTTGCCCCGGGCGAGCGACCCCGGTTCGCCCTGGAGCCTCTCCCCTATCTGCTGACACTGATCGGGCTTCTGGCTGCCCTGGTGCTGCCGCTGCTGCTGCTGCTGCTGCTGGCCCAGCGGCTGCTGCTCAATCCCTTCGACCCGCGCCGTCTGCATGGTCTGGTGGCCCTGGCGGATCTCTCCTGGCCGGTCGTGGGCCTGCTGGCCGTTCCGGTGCTGCTGGCCCTACTGCGGGCGCCGCAGGGCGCAACCCGGCTCCTCTCCGCCCTGGCCAGCGCCTTCGTCGCCGTGGCTCTGGCCCGGGGCTGGGGCTTCTGGAGCCTGGCCCTGCTGGCCCCCGACACCGGGGTGAGCGATCCCATGCTCGGGGCCGATGTGAGTTTCGCCCTGGCCAGGTTTCCTGCCCTGGCGTTCGGTCTCACCCTCCTGCTGAGCCTGGGCTGTGCCCACCTGGCCGCCGCGCTCTGGGGACTGCTCGCGCGACCGCCCCAGCTCGGCGAGGGCCGCTTCGCGGGCTTCAGCGGTGCCCAGCTGCAGGCCCTCCGGCTGCCGTGGGGGCTGTTCGCCCTGGCGGTGGCCGGTGGCTTCTGGCTCGGCCGCCACCAGCTCCTGCTCAGCACCGAGGGCAGCGTGCCGGGAGCGGGCTGGGTTGATGTGCACGTCTCGCTGCCCCTGCGTACAGCGGCTGCCGTGCTGGCACTGCTGACGGGCCTACTGCTGGTGTTGCCCCTGCCGCGCCGGGGCTGGCGCAGCCGCACCTTCCTGGTCAGCGGAGTCGTGCTCCTGCTGGTGCTCCTGCTGGAGGCTTTGCTGCTCCCGGTTCTGCAGCTCCTGGTGGTGAACCCGAGGGAACTGGAGCGGGAAACCCCCTATCTGGCTCGCTCCATCGCCGCCACCCGGGCCGCCTTTCAGCTGGATCGCATCAACACCCGCAACGTCAATCCGAATGAGCGCCTCACGCGAGCTGACCTGGAGCAGAGCCAGGCGACGATCCGCAACATCCGGCTGTGGGACAGCCAACCGCTCCTGGCCACCAACCGCCAGCTGCAGCAGCTGCGTGTCTTTTACCGCTTCTCGGAGCCCACGGTCGATCGCTACGCCATCGCCTCCGGCACCGGCCCCCCCCAGCAGCAGCAGGTGGTGATCACGGCCCGGGAGATGGACAGCTCCGGGCTGCAGAGCGCGGCGCGCACCTGGTTGAACCGGCATCTGGTGTTCACCCATGGCCAGGGATTCACGGTCACGCCGGTGAACACCAGCACCCCCGACGGACTGCCGGAGTTCTTCATCAGCGACCTCGGCGCCAACCTGCGTATCAGTGGCAGCCCTGACCTCGGCATCAGCCGTGACCAGGTGAAGGCGGCGATCCCGGTGGGCCAGCCCAACCTCTACTTCGGCACCCTGCCGGGTCCCTATGCCCTGGCACCCTCCGAGGTCAGGGAATTCAACTTCCCGGAAGGGGATGAGAACTTCTACACCCACTACAGCGGCAGGGCCGGAGTTCCCCTGGTCAGCTCGGCAGCCCGACTGGCGGCGGCTGTCTATCTCGGCGAGCCGCGGATGCTGGTGAGCGGCGCGCTCACACCCGAGACCCGTCTGCTGCTCCGGCGGGAGGTGCGCGAACGGGTGCGGCGGCTGGTGCCCTTCGTGACCTTCGAAGCCGAGCCCTACCTGGCCACGGTGCGCCTGGGGGACGATGCCGGTCCCTTCCAGCCGGAGCAGAACCAGTTCTGGATCGTCGACGGATTCACGATCAGCCGCACCTATCCCTACAGCGCTCCGGTGCCGAACCGCCGGGATGTGCGCTACCTGCGCAACTCGGTGAAGGCGGTGGTCGATGCCTATGGGGGCCGCGTCGCTCTCTACGTGGCCGAACCCGACGACCCCCTCATCGCCGGCTGGCAGCGGCTGTTTCCCGAGTTGTTCCAGCCCCTCGAGGCGATGCCGAAGGCGTTGCAGGCCCACATTCGCTATCCGATCCCCCAGTTCGAGCTGCAGACCACCCAGCTGCTCCGCTACCACGTGAGCGATCCGGCCGTGTTCTACAGCGGCGACGACGTGTGGCAGATCCCCAAGGAGATCTACGGCTCCGAGCTGATTCCCATGGAGCCTTATCACATCAGCGGTCAGCTGGCCCCGGAGCTGGCGCCGGAGTTCCTGCTGCTGCAGCCGCTGACCCCCCTGGCCAGGCCCAACCTGGTGGCCTGGCTGGCGGCCCGGAGCGACGCCCCCAATTACGGCAAGCTGGAAGTGCTGCGCTTCCCCAGTCAGACGCCGATCCTGGGGCCGGAGCAGATCACGGCCCTGATCAACCAGAATCCGAAGATCAGCCAGCAGTTCGGGCTCTGGAGCCGCTCCGGGGCCGAGGTGGTGCAAGGCAATCTACTGGTGATGCCGGTGGGCAAGGCCCTGCTCTATGTGGAGCCGGTGTACCTCAAAGCTCGCCAGGGTGGACTGCCCACCCTGACCCGGGTGGTGGTGAGCGACGGTACCCGCATCGCCATGGAGTCCACCCTGGCGGAGGCGATCGAGGCCCTGCTCGACCCGCGTCGCTCGGCGCCGGCCACCGAGGCCCTGGCCGCCCCAGGGGAGGATCCCTCCTGAGCGGAAGGACCCCGGGCTCGACTGCTGGATCAGCCGGAGAACGGCCTCGCCCCACAAAAAAGGGGCCCGAAGGCCCCTGGGGGAGTGGACCCGATGGATCGGGTCAGCCGGGACCAGCGGCCCCGCCGCTTCAGGCGGCGACGGCCGTCTTGGGGTCCAGCGCACCCTTGGCGTAGAGGGCGGCGTAGTAGTTGATGTTCTGCTGCTTGATCTTGCTGGCCTGACCGGCGCACCAGAATTGCTGGTAACGATCGAGGCACACCTTCTTCATGTAGGCCCTGGCGGGCTTGTTGAAGTGGCGGGGGTCGAAGTTGGCCGGATCCTTGAAGGCGGCCTCACGCACGGCGGCCGTGAAGGCCAGGCGGTTGTCGGTGTCGATGTTCACCTTGCGCACCCCGTGCTTGATGCCGTTCTGGATCTCCTCCACCGGTACTCCGTAGGTTTCGGGGATGGCTCCACCGAACTGGTTGATCATGTCCAGCCATTCCTGCGGAACGGAACTGGAGCCGTGCATCACCAGGTGGGTGTTGGGGATGGCCTTGTGGATCTCGGCGATTCGGGAGATGGCCAGCACCTCACCGGTGGGCTTGCGGGTGAACTTGTAGGCGCCGTGGCTGGTGCCGATGGCGATGGCCAGGGCATCCACCCGGGTTTTGGCGACGAAATCCGCTGCTTCGGCCGGATCGGTGAGCAGTTGGTCGCGGGAGAGGGCCCCGTCGAAACCATGGCCGTCCTCGGCTTCACCCTTGCCGGTCTCCAGTGACCCCAGGCAACCCAGCTCACCTTCCACACTCACGCCCACGGCGTGGGCCACATCCACCACCTCCTTGGTGACCTCCACGTTGTAGTCGTAGCTGGCGGGGGTCTTGGCGTCGGCCTCCAGGGAGCCATCCATCATCACCGAGGTGAAGCCGTTGGTGATCGCCCCGAAACAGGTGGCCGGACTGTTGCCGTGATCCTGGTGCATCACGATCGGGATGTCCGGGTAGGTCTCGGTGGCGGCGATGATCAGATGGCGCAGGAAATTCTCGCCGGCGTACTGACGGGCGCCGCGGGAGGCCTGGAGGATCACCGGGCTGTCGGTTTCCTGGGCCGCCTCCATGATCGACTGGACCTGCTCCAGGTTGTTGACATTGAAAGCTGGAATGCCATAGCCGTTCTCAGCGGCATGGTCGAGGAGCAGCCGAAGCGGAACGAGGGCCATGGGGAAAAGCTCAGCGGGTGGAAGAAAAGTGGGAACGTCGGGCTGACCTGGGGGTCGGGTCACCGGCGTTGGAGACCCTGACTCGGGCTGGGGGGATTCTAGGCGATCCGTCAGTCGTCGCCTTGACCGATGGCCCGGCGCACCCCCGCCGCCGCCGCCGCCAGGGCCCGTCCATGGCAGAGCTGGCTGCGATGGCCTTCGGCCAGACCCGGCAGCATCGGCTGCCCCTCCCGCACGCTCTCGCTCCACCAGCCATGCAGGCGGGCCACCGGCGCGATGCGGCCATCGGCCCAGGTGCGCCCGAAGGCGAGCCCCGGATCGGGGGGCAGCGGTCGCACCGGTTCCCCGGGGCGGCAGAGGCTGAGTTGAAAGCCATGGACGTAGTCAGCCTGGTTGTCACTGCCGAGGATCAAGCTGGCCTCACTGCCGTAGAGCTCCAGCCAGCAGCCCCGCCCCCCCCGGGTGACCGACGCCAGCGACAGCTGGGCCGGCACGCTCCCTCCGCCAGGGCCTTCCAGCTCCATCTGCAGCAGGGCAATGTCGTCGGCATCCACCACCGCCGTGGATCTCCCGGGCAGGCCCGCCTTGCCGGTGCTGAGGGGGCGTTCACGGATCGCGGTGGATAGGGTGGCCTCGATCTGGCGCACCGGACCGATCAACCACTCCAGGGTGTCGAAGGCGTGGGTGCCGAGCGAACCGAGCACGCCACCCCCCTGGGCGCGGCTGGAGGCCCAGCTCCAGGGACGGCCGGGGTCGGCGCGGCTGCTCATCAGCCAGTCGTAGCGGACCAGCCAGGGGGTGCCGAGAACGCCCTGGCGCAGCAGGGCGGCCAGCTGCTGGAACTGGGGAACAGCCCGGTATTCAAAATCCACTGCCACGCTGAGCCGGCGGGAGAGGGCCAGCCGTCGCAGCTCCTGCACCTGCTCGGCCTCCAGGCAGACCGGTTTCTCCAGCATCAGGTGCTTGCCGGCCTCGAGGGCAGTGCGGGCCAGGGCGAAGCGCGGTTCCGGCGGGGTGGCGATCACCACCGCCTCCACGGCCGGATCGGCCAGGAGGGCCTCGAATGCGGTGTGGCCGGGCAGGTCAGCACGGCGGCAGGCGGCCTCCAGCCGCTCCGCGCGCGGGTGCCAGAGGGCCACGGGCTCGGTGCCGGGGCAGGCGCGCAGGGCGGGCAGATGGACGGATTCCCCGAAGCCGAGGCCGGCCACGGCGACACGAAGCGGGGGGGGCGGGGGGGGAGTCAACGGGAGGCGAGCAGGGGGGCGGCGGCACGGCAGGCCTCCTGGACCACGGCGCTGATCAGCCGGTCTCCCCCCGCCGGTTGCCAGTCGGCACCGAAGCGGGGCAGTCCGTTGACGGAGATGTCGCGGTAGAGGTTCAGGCCGCAGTCGAGCTCCATCACGTAGAGCTGCCCGGCGGGAGGCCGGGCATCGGAGTCTTCGGGCGCTGCCGGCTGGAACCGGGTCAGCACCGAGAGCTGTCCGCCCCGACTGAGACGCAGGCTGCCCTGGTCCCACCACTGGCGTCCCGCGGCCTCGGGGGGGACCTCCTGCCAGTCCACCGGTCCGGCCCAGCCGGCCCCGGGTCCGATCGTGAGCAGAGCCAGCACGGCCCCCAGCAGAACCGCCCGCCACCACCGACCGGCTGCTGGGACCCTCATGCCGCCACCCGGGGGGCGGCGCAGCCATGCAGGCGCAGCAGACTGGCCATGGTGCCCCGCAGCCGGGGGCGGGGCACGATGTGATCGACAAAGCCATGCTCCTGCAGGTACTCCGCCGTCTGGAAGCCCTCGGGCAGCTTCTCCCGCAGGGTCTGCTCGATCACCCGACGGCCGGCGAAGCCGATCAGGGCTTTCGGCTCGGCGAGGATCAGGTCCCCCAGCATCGCGAAGCTGGCCGTGACACCGCCGGTGGTGGGGTGCGTGAGCAGGGGGATGTAGAGCAGCTCGGCCTGGCGATGGCGCTCGAGGGCCCCGGCGATCTTGGCCATCTGCATCAGGCTGAGCATCCCCTCCTGCATGCGGGCGCCACCGGAGGCGCAGACGATCAGCAGCGGCAACCCCCGGGCCGTGGCCTCCTCGGTGAGCCGGGTGAGCTTCTCCCCAACCACCGACCCCATCGATCCGCCCATGAAGCGGAAATCCATCACCCCCAGGGCCAGGGGCATATCCTCCAGCCGGCAGAGGGCGGTGAGAACCGCATCCCGCAGGCCGGTGGCCTGCTGGGAGTCCCGCAGGCGATCGGCATAACTGCGGCGATCCTTGAAGGCCAGCGGATCGGTCGGGGCGATCTCGCTGTCCAGCCACTCGACGCTGCCCTCATCGGCGAGCAGGCGCAGCCGTTCCTCGCTGTCGATGCGGAGATGGTGGCCGCAGCCACTGCAGACGCTCGCGTTGGCGATCAGGTCCTTGCGATAGACGACCAGGCCGCACTCGGGGCATTTGCTCCACAATCCATCGCCATCGTCGAGCTCCTGGGGGGCGCGGACCACGGGGGTGGTCTTGCGGCGATCGGCGAACCAGTCGAACAGGGACACGGCTGTGGGGGGTCGGTCGGAGCGTGGGGTCCATTAAAGGAGGCCCAGCCGTCCCATCCACCAGGCCTCGCCCAGCACCCAGACCGCAAGGCCTCCCGCAGCCAGGAACGGACCAAAGGGGAACGGCTGCGATGGACCCAGCCGGCCGCTCAGTCGTCCCAGCATGCCGAGAAGCGCACCGCCGAGCACCGCCAGCGCCACGGCCAGCCCCATGCCGACCAGCCCCAGCCAGGCCCCCAGCAGGGCCGTGAGCTTGGCGTCGCCCAGCCCCAGGGCTGGGCGACCCATCACCCGTTCGGCCAGGGTGCTGAGGCTTTCGAAGGCCAGCAGACCCAGGCTTGCGGCGAGCAGATGGTTCAGCAACAGGGAACGCAGCAGGACCGGCGACTGGCTCAGGCCCGCTGCGGCCGTGACCGCCAGACCCAGCAGCAGACCCCATCGGCAGAGCGGCTCCGGCAGCCAGAGATGGTCGCAGTCGATCAGCACGAGTGGGATCAGCCAGCTGGCCAGCAGCCAGCCCGCCGGCAGCAGCAGCCAGGTGGGGGCGTCCGCCAGGGCGCTGGGCCGGGCCACCACCATTGCCGCCCAGAGGCCGGCACAGAGGAGCTCCACCAGGGGGTAACGGGCCGGGATCGGCCGGTGGCAACATCCACAGCGGCCCCGCAGCCGCAGCCAGCCCAGAACCGGGAGGTTCTGGTGCCAGGCCAGCTGAACGCCGCAGCGGGGGCAGTGGCTCCCCGGCCAGACCACCGACTCCCGCCGGGGAAGCCGCCAGGCCACCACGTTCAGAAAACTGCCGACGCAGGCACCCAGGAGGGAGGCCACCAGGGCGAGCGGTGCGGCGGCAACGGGCAGGCCGGGCATGGGCGGGCTCGGGCGCTCAGGCTCGGAGGGAGCCGCGGCCGGAGCGGGGCCGGCCACCCCCCCGGCCGCGGATCAGATCGATCGGCACGAACTGCTCCTCGGGCAGGAGCACCGGCGCCTCGAACACCACTCTCCCCTGGCGGGAGGCCGGGGTGAGCACGATCCCGAGGGGGTCGCTTCCGGCCGGACACTGCTCCACGTAGTGGAAATACACCCGTCGGGCCTGCTTCAGCACGGCGGCGCTGTTGATCTGATCCCAGCGGATGGTTGCGGCGGCCTCCCGGCCCCCGCCGCGGATCTCGAACGAAGGGGTCGAGCGACCCGGCGTGTTCCGAGCGCCAGAGGTCCTGAGATCGGACCTGAGCGGCTCGGAAGATGGAGGTGTGGCGAAGGAAATCGTCCTCACCAGATCCGATCGGTCGACGCAGCTTAATCGGTCGTCAGGCGATCACGTCAGGCGAGGGTCTTTTTCTCCTCGATCATCCGGTGGATGATCGGAGTGAGGATCAGCTCCATGGCGAATCCCATCTTGCCGCCGTTCACCACGATGCTGGTGGGGCTGGACATGAAGGAATCGTGGATCATCCGCAGCAGGTAGGAGAAGTCGATCCCCCACTTCTCCCGGGCTCCCTTGCGGAAATGGATGATCACGAAACTTTCGTCCGGGCTGGGGATGTTGCGACAGATGAACGGGTTGGAGGTGTCCACCGTGGGGACCCGTTGGAAGTTGATGTCCGTGCGGCTGAACTGCGGGCAGATGTGGTTGATGTAGTCGGGCATGCGGCGCAGGATCGTGTCGACGATCGTTTCGGCCGAGTAGCCGCGCTCGGCGTTGTCGCGGCTGATCTTCTGGATCCACTCCAGGTTGGCGATCGGCACCACTCCGATCAGCAGATCCACCAGGCTGGCCACGTCGTAGCCCTCTCCGACCACCCCCCCGTGCAGACCTTCGTAGAACAGCAGGTCGGTGTTCTCCGGGATCGGCTCCCAGGGGGTGAACTGGCCGGGCTCCAGGGACGTACCGAGCCGCTGGTTGTGTTCCGCGGCCTCCTCCACGCTGTGCAGGTAGTAGCGCTTCTGACCTCCGCCGGATGCGCCGTAGTCGCGGAACTGATCCGCCAGCTTGTCGAACAGGTTGGCTTCCGGGCCGAAGTGGGAAAAATTGACACCGGCCGCTTGGGCCTGGGCCATCTGCTGCTTCATCGGGCCGCGCTCGTAGCGGTGGAAGCTGTCCCCCTCCACAACGGCGGGCACGATGCCCTCACGGTCGAAGATGTGCTCGAAGGCACGCTTCACCGTGCTGGTCCCAGCGCCGGAGGAACCTGTGACAGCCACAACCGGGTGACGCTTGGACATCGGCGCAGGGGGGGGAGAGGCGAACGTGAGTTTGGCAGGTCACCGGCCCGGCTCCGTGGCTCGACCCACGGGAGAGGCGCGCTCAGAGGGCCTCCAGCAGCGCGTCCCCCATGGCCCGGCAGCCCACCAGGGTGCAGCCTTCGGCCATCAGATCGCCGGTCCGGATGCCGCCCGTGAGCACCCGGTCCACCGCCGCCTCCAGGTCGGCGGCGGGCGCCTCCTGGCCCAGACCCACCCGCAGCATCATGGCGGCGCTGAGCACCATCGCCATGGGGTTGGCCCTGTCCTGGCCAGCCAGATCGGGCGCGGAGCCATGCACCGGCTCGAACAGCCCGGGACCGCTGGCGCCGATCGAGGCCGAGGGCAGCATGCCGATCGAGCCGGTGAGCATGGCGGCCTCGTCACTGAGGATGTCTCCGAACAGGTTGCCGGTCAGCAGCACGTCGAACTGGCGCGGTGCCCGCACCAGCTGCATGGCGGCGTTGTCGACGTAGAGGTGGCTGAGGGCCACAGCCGGAAACTCGCCGGCGATGGTCTCCACCCGCTCGCGCCAGAGCTGGCTCACATCCAGCACATTGGCCTTGTCAACCGAGCAGAGCCTGCCTGAGCGCTGCTGGGCGAGCCGGAAGGCCACCCGGGCGATGCGGTCGATCTCCCCGTCGGAGTACGTCATGGTGTTGAAGGCCCGCACCTGCCCGTCGGCCTCGACACGGCCCTTGGGGCTGCCGAAGTAGATCCCCCCGGTCAGCTCGCGCACCACGAGCAGGTCCACCCCCTCGATCACCTCCGCCTTGAGGCTGCTGGCGTCGATCAGGGCCGGAATGATGCGCACGGGCCGCAGGTTGGCGAACAGTCCCAGGCCGGCTCGCAGCGCCAGCAGACCACTTTCGGGCCGCTGCCGGCGCGGCAGGCCGTCGCAGCTGGGGTCGCCGATTGCCGCCAGCAGCACTGCGTCGCTGGCCCGGCAGGCCTCCAGCGTGCTCTCGGGCAGGGGAACGTCGCTGCTGGAGAGGGCGGCCGCCCCGATCGGCCGCTCGTCGTAGCTGAGCTCGATGTGATGACGTGCCGCCACCGCATCGAGCAGCCGCCGGGCCACGGCTGTGATCTCCGGACCGATGCCATCGCCGGGGAGGAGGGTGATCCGGTGACTGATCATCGCGTCGCTGGCCGCTGGCGGCGGTGGAAGCGGCGAGGTTACCGGCTCATCCGGCCCGCCCCTTGAGCTGGCGCAGGGCACGGGCCATCTCGGGCAGCTTGCTGAAGGCCGCCGAGCAGCGCAGCCAGAGCCGGTTGGGGATGGCCGGATAGCCGCTCACCACCTCCCCGGCGGCCACCTCGCCATGGATTCCGGACTTGGAGGAGGCGATCGCCCCATCGCCGATCGTGGCGCGGTTCGCCACCCCCACCTGCCCCGCCAGGATCACCCGGTCACCGAGCCGGGCTCCGCCGGCGATGCCCACCTGGGCGGCCAGGGCGCAACCGCGGCCGGTGACCACTCCGTGGCCGATCTGGACCAGGTTGTCGATCTTGGTGCCGGCCCCGATGCGGGTCTCCCCCACCGAGGGACGATCGATGGTGGTGCCGCAGCCCACCTCAACGGCCTCCTCGAGCACCACCAGCCCCGTCTGGGGCATCTTGCGCCAGCCGCTGGAGGTGGGCACGAAGCCGAATCCCTCCGAACCGATCACCGCGTTCGAGTGCACCACGCACTGCCGCGCCAGGCGGCTGCCGGGATGGAGCACGGCGTTGGCATGGATTTCGCAACCCTCCTCCAGCTGCACGTCCCCGTAGAGCACGACCCCGGCGTGCAGGGTGCAGCCGGCGCCGATGACGCAGCCAGCCCCCACCACCACGTGGGGGCCGATGTGGAGCTCACCGCCAAGCCGGGCGGAGGGATCCACCAGGGCGCTGGGATGGATTCCCGGAAGGATGGGGGGACGGGGATGGAGTGCCTCCAGGGCTTCGGCGAAGCCCAGCCGCGGGTTCGCCAGACCCACCCAGGCGATCCCCGCAGCCGTGGCGAGCTCCTGGAGGGGCTGGTCGTTGGGCAGCAGCAGGGCGGAGGCGCCGCAGGAGGCCAGGCTGGCGGCCAGGTTGTGGCCCGGCTCCAGGAAGGCCAGCTGACCGCGGGCGGCCTGGTGGACAGCCGCCGCGCCGCTGAGCTCAGGGTCGGAGGCGATCTCGCACGGGCTGGCCTCGCTCACCTCGCTCAGGTGGGTGAGCAACGTGCTGAAGCGCATGGGGCAACCCGTGTCCGCGGCCGGATCGTAGGGCGGCTGCGGGGTTGCGGGCTCAGCCGAGCGGGGGGTTGGCGGCCGGGGGTGCGGCGCCGGTGGTGAGCACCAGCTGGTCGCGGTGGACCACCGCGTCGGGCACTGGCCTCCCGAGGGCCAGCTGGGCCGCCTCGCTGCTCAGCCCCCGGACCCGCTCCACTTCGGTGCTGTTGAGGGCACAGAGCCCGCGGGCGATCTCCCGGCCGTCCCGGCTCACCAGTCGCACGGCATCACGGCTGGCGAAACTGCCGCGGACCGAGCGGATGCCCACCGCCAGCAGCGACGCGCCCCGTTCCACCAGGGCCCGCTCCGCTCCGGCATCGATCACCAGATCTCCGCGGGGGACCAGGGCATGGGCCAGCCAGCCCTTGCGGTCGGGCAGGGGGGTGATGCTGGGCTGGAAGACGGTCCCGACGCGCCCGCCCGCCAGCAGGGCCTCGAGCACGGCGGGATCGCGGCCGTCGGCCAGCCGGACCCGCACGCCACTGGAGGTGGCGATGCGCGCGGCGGTGAGCTTGGTGGTCATGCCACCGGTTCCCCAGCGACCCCCGCCGCTGGCCACCCCGCTGAGCCGGGCCAGCTCCGCCAGGTCCCGCACTTCCTCGATCGGCTCGGCGCTGGCATCGCTGCGGGGGTCGCCGGAGTACAGCCGGTCCACGTCGGTGAGCAGCACCAGCTCGTCGGCCCCCACCGCCACGGCCACCAGGGCGGAGAGCGTGTCGTTGTCACCGAAGCGGAGTTCGTCGGTGGCGAGGGTGTCGTTCTCGTTGACCACCGGCACCACCCCCCAGCCCAGCAGCTGCTCGAGGGTGCGGCAGGCGTTCTGGTAGCGCCGGCGGGAGGCCAGGTCGCCGCGGGTGAGCAGCACCTGGGCCACCGTGGTGCCATGGCGGGCGAAGGCGGTTTCGTAGAGCCGCATCAGCCGTCCCTGGCCCACCGCGGCGGAGGCCTGCAGGGCCACCACCTCGCCGGGGCGATCCACCAGGCCCAGGGCCTGGCAGCCCAGCCCGACGGCCCCGCTGGTGACCAGGGCGATCGCCTCACCTCCCTGCCGCCGCCGGCTGAGGCTGGCGGCCAGATCGGCGATCACCGCCTCGGTGCCACGGCCCGGGGATCCCCGCAGCAGGCTCGTGCCGACCTTGATGACGCGCCGGATCATCGGGCCAGGTTGGTCCCCACCAGCCGCGCCAGACCCACCTCCAGCCGCTGCAGTCGGTCCCGCCGGCAGGGCTGGCCGAGGGGATCCACCGGTTTGACCAGCACGGTGAACAGGCCCAGACGGTTCCCGGCCAGCACGTCAGTGAAGACCCGATCGCCCACCAGCCCCACCTGGGAAGGCGAGAGTCCCAGCTCGGCCAGCACTTTTCGCAGGGCCCTGCGCCGCGGTTTGCCGGCTGATGTGGTGTAGGGCAGCGCGAGCCGATCGGCCACGGCCCCGATCCGCTGCCGGGAGGGATTGTTGCTGAACAGATGCAGCCGCAGCTCCCGCCGGGCCGCCAGCAGCCAGTTCTCCACCGAGGGGGGTAGCTCGGCCGTCCGTCGGGGCAGGATGGTGCGGTCCACATCCAGGACGAGGGCGCCGATTCCCTGCTGCAGCAGGCGCTCTAGCGGCAATCCCACCAGGGTGGTGCCCGGCACCCAGTCCGGGCGCAGCAGGCGCTGAACCTTCACCCGGCGCTCTCCCGGTCCTCAAGCTCGGCCTCGATGCGGGGCTGCACCCGCTCGAACTCCTCCCCCTCCACCAGGACCGCCTCGCTGCTCTCCATGCGGGCCACCACGAAGAATGGATCGAGGGGGATGTAGAGGCCGTACTCCTGGCCGTCGGCCCGGAACTGGATCAACATTTCATAGAGATCGGTCTCCTCGTCGGCGTCCTCGTCCTCCAGCTCCTCATCGAGTTCGTCGGGGTCAGGCTCATCGAGTTCGCCGCTCACCGTCAGGGTGACGGCCGAGCGCACCAGGGTCAGGTCGTGCTCCTGCAGCACCACGTCCGCCACGGTGAGAATGGCCTCGGCGGCGTTGAGCTCCTCGATCACCTCATCCTCGAGGCTCTCTCCGTCACCGATGCGCACCAGGCACACCGGAGTGTCCACCGGGGTGAGCAGGGCGTAATCGTGCCCGTCGAGGGGGATCAGCTGCTCGAGAAAACAGAGCAGCTGGCGTCCGCGGCCATCGCGGACGAGCACCGTGGGCACGTCACCCGATCCGGTGATCGATGGTCCTTCGGCGCTCATGGAGGCAATGCGAATGCGTTCAGAATGTCGCAGCGTCGGCCGGCAGGCCCGGGGGTGGGGTCGCCGGGGAGACCGGACCGGGTGTCGGCCCCTCCCGGAGCCACTGGTGCAGCAGCAGCGCAGCCGCGGCACTATCGAGCCGGCCGCTGCGATCGCCATGCAGAGCGAAGCGCTCGCCCGCCTCCCAGCTGCTGGCGTGCTCATCCACCCAGGCGAGCGGCAGGGCCAGGGCGGCGGCCAGCCGCAGGCCATAGCGGCGGCAGTGAACCACCTGGGGGGTCTCCTGGCCGGCCGCGTCCAGGGGAAGCCCCACCACCAGCGCCTCGATCCGGCGCTGACGCCCCAGGTTGCGCAGGTGATCGAGATCCTCCCCGAAGCGGCCGCGGCGCAGGGCCGGCAGGGGCGTGACCGTGAGGCCCAGGGGGTCACATCCCGCCAGGCCAATGCGGCGATGTCCCACATCCAGGGCGAGCACCGAGCGGGGAGGCGGAGGCAGCGGGCGACTCAACGGCCACCGCCGCCCACCGGCGAGCTGTGGTGGGCGCTGCCGCTGCGCTGGAGGGGGGTGGGAACGGGCCGGCGCCGGGGCTTGAGGCTCTCGAGCACGGTGTCGAGCCGCCAGCGGACCGCCGACCGCAGCGGCGGGCCCTGCCGCTTCCAGACGCTGCGGGCCATCAGCAGCTCCTCCCCCCGGGCCACGGCCCCGAGATCGGCCAGCCAGCGGCTGCGGGCGCCATCCCCCTGATCACTGCGCAACCGGACGGGGTGCTGTCCCGCCTGCCGGTGGATCAGGGCCCCCAGGGCGGCCCCATGGAGATGGGACCAGCCGGGATGGAGCGTCACCTCGAGCTCGCAGGGGCCGCGGCCGATCGGGCGAAGGCGGCGGACGGCCACCACCGCCTGCTGGCGACTGGTGTCCACCCAGAGCACCCCGGAGCCCTCCCCCTGGTCGAGCACGTCGTCGACGCGGCGATCCAGCAGCTGGCGCAACTGGGCGGGGCAGGCGGCCTGCTCCAGATGCCAGAGCAGGGCCGCGCTGCGGCGATTCAGCGGCCGTTGCTGCAGGTCTTCGGGCGGGGCGGCCTCGTTCGTCTGGGGGCTCGCGCCGGCCTGCGGTGGTGGGGGCTGCCAGGTCCAGATGGTCTGGTGCAGCAAGGGTTGAAAGCCCTGTTCCCGCAACAGCGCCAACCGGTCCTGGCCGTCGGCGGGAGCGGTGGCGATCCAGCTGGAGGCCCCCCGACCACCCTGCAGGGCTTCCCGCAGCAGGGCTCCCTCCACGTCCCGGGCGGAGGGTGAACCGGGCGCGGCCAGGCTGCGGGGGCAGATTCTCAGTTGATCCACCCCCCAGCAGCTGCCGCTGCGGTTCAGCCGGCGCAGCAGGCAGAGCCCCAGGAGCCGATCGGGGCTGCGGAACGCCACCAGCACTTCGGGGGCCAGGGGCGGACGTTGCACCAGGGAGCTCAGCAGCCGTTCGGGTCCCTGCAGCAGCAGGGCCTTCTGCAACAGGGGATGGAGATCCAGCACCGAGGGGTCCTGAAGCAGGGGCAGCATCCATCCCTGAAGCGGAGCGACCCTCATCTGTTCGGGCGCGGTGAGTGGGTCACCTCCCGGAGGGCGGGTTGGAGTGGGGTGACGCACGGCCAGACCGCTGTTGAACAACTGTATCGGGGAGAGGCCGGACGGCCGGGTTCCCCTCAGGCGGGCCGCACCAGCACCAGGGGGGTGCGTTCGTTGGCGTTGCCGGCCGGGTTGGGCCGCAGGGCCCGCTGCAGCAGTTCCTCATCGCAGCCGGGGCTGGAGGCCAGCACCTTGACCCGGCCCAGGTCGTTCACGTCCACCACCGCCACCGGAACCCCCAGGCTGGAGGCCAGCTCACGGCAGGCGCGGGCCGGCTGCTCCGGTCCGAGCACGATCGTCTGGTCGTAGGGGGGCGTGGTGCCGGTGATGTCATCGATCAGTCGGGCCTGATCCCCGGCGAAGCGGTAGAAGCCCCCAGGGAGGCCCACCAGCTTGAGCAGGGTGCCGGCGAGCCAGGCACACAGCACCCGGGCCGGGCCGGAGATGTCGATCAGGCTCTGCAGACCGCAGGCCGTGGCGAGGCTGCTGGTGGGATGGAATGCCCGGCAGAGGAGACGCGCCAGGGCGGACGGCTCCACCGTGGCCGGATGGTGGTAGCGCCCCTGGATCACCGCCAGCGGGGTCTCGCCGATCGTGAGGATGTCGCCGGGCTGCAGCACCGCTCCGGCGTAGTGGCTCAGCACCGCGGAGGGATCGTCGAGCACACCGAGCAGATGGGTGGGCACCGGCAGCACCCGGCAGCCGTCCCCTTCCCGCCAGCGGGCGGTGGCAGGATCCACCGGTTGCGGGCGGCGCAGCGGGATCAGCACCCCATCGCGGCGCTCCAGCCGGCCGAACGGGCCGTAGTTGATCCAGAGGATCTCGAGCCAGAGGGTGTCGAGCAGGGCCTCGAGGGCGGGGGGTGGAGCGTCCGCCGCCGCCCGGGCCTCGAGCCGCACGACGGCCCTGGCCCGGGTGCTGCTGCGGCCCTTGACGATGTAGGCGGCCCAATAGCGGTCCGCCCTGGTCTCCTCATCGGGATGGTCCGCCGCCAGCTGGGTGTGGATCCTCACCCCGCTCAGATCTCCCCGGGCGAGCAGGGTGGGGCGCAGGTTCAGCTCGGGCACCATCACCTCCATCCGGGGGTGGGGGTTGGCGATCGTGAGGGTTCCACTCAGCTCCACGGCGCCGTCCTCGAGCCAGCGCGTCGTCCAGGGTCCGGAACTCAGGCGCAGGGGTGAGGCGGGCCGCAGCCGGTGGCGCAGCTCCAGCCAGAGCAGGGTGAGGCCGAACAGCAGGCCCACCAGCAGGGCGGCGCTCAGGAGCGGTGGCAGGGACGGCAAGGGGCAGCGGCGCCGGAATCAGCGGGAGCGTAGGTCGCGCCTGGCGGTCTGGCCCGGCTCGCCGTTGTCGGCCCCCTAAGTTCGAGCCAGGCTCCGGGCGCCGGCTGCGATGAAGAAGACCTTCGTGCTCGACACGAACGTGCTGCTGCACGATCCGCTGGCGATCAACCGGTTCGAGGACAACACCGTGGTGATCCCGATCGAGGTGGTCGAGGAGATCGACCGCTTCAAGCGCGATTCCTCCGAGAAGGGGCGCAATGCACGTCAGGCCTCGCGGTTGCTCGATGGGCTACGCCGCAAGGGGAACCTGGCCGATGGGGTGGAGATCGATGCGATCCACCATGGCCTGCTGAAGGTGGTGTTCTGCCGCAGCGAGACCCTCAGCCAGCT
This sequence comes from Cryptocyanus atlanticus LEGE 06306, assembly GCF_056633155.1. Classification (NCBI taxonomy): domain Bacteria; kingdom Bacillati; phylum Cyanobacteriota; class Cyanophyceae; order Synechococcales; family Prochlorococcaceae; genus Cryptocyanus; species Cryptocyanus atlanticus. The sequence continues at coordinate 156,774 of NZ_JBSJOZ010000003.1, read as the reverse complement.
CCCGCCGGAACTCAAGGTCGGCAACGGCGACAACAACATCCTGGCAGTGGCCCTCGAGCAGCGTCTGCAGGACGTGATGGGCAGTCACCCCCCGGTGGTGCTGGTCACCAAGGACACAAACCTGCGCATCAAGGCGGATGCGGTGGGGTTGATTGCCCAGGACTACACCACCGACAAGGTGGCGATCGCCGATCTCTACCCCGGGGTGAGCGAGTGGAGGGTGCCGGCGTCCCTGATCAAGGGTCTCCATCGGGACGGGAGGCTGGATCTTGCCGATGGGGGCCCGGGCCAGCCGCTGCTGCTGGCCAATGAGGGGGTCACCCTGGTGGATGACGTGCGGCCCTCCCACACCCTGCTCGCCCGGGTGGACAGCGCCGGCGGCAGCCTGCTGACCCTGCAGACGGTGGGTCGCCTCAAGCTGGGCCGGGTAGCGCCCCGCAACCGTGAGCAGACCTTCGCGCTCGATCTGCTGCTGGATCCAGCGATCGAACTGGTGACCCTCGTGGGCAAGGCGGGCACCGGCAAGACCCTGCTGGCCCTGGCCGCCGGACTGCATCAGGTGGCGGATGCCCATCTTTATGACCGGCTGCTGGTGACCCGGCCGGTGATCCCCCTGGGCAAGGACCTCGGCTTTCTGCCGGGGGATCTGCAGGAGAAGATGGGCCCCTGGATGCAGCCGATCATCGACAATCTGGAGTATCTGCTGGGGGTCGAGGACCCTGGCCACGGCACCGGGCGATCGGGCCGGTCGCCCCGCAGCCACTGGTCGGATCTCAAGGGCATGGGTCTGCTGGAGGTGGAGGCGATCACTTACATCCGCGGCCGCTCGATTCCCCGTCAGTTCATGGTGGTGGACGAGGCCCAGAACCTCACGCCCCATGAGGTGAAGACGATCGTGACCCGGGTGGGAGAGGGCACCAAGATCGTGTTCACCGGTGATCCTTACCAGATCGACAATCCCTACGTCGACGCCGACAGCAACGGCCTCACCTGGCTTGTGGAGCGCTTCAAGGGGCAGGGACTGGCCGGCCACGTCACCTTGCAGAAAGGGGAGCGATCACCCCTGGCCGAACTGGCCGCCAACTTGCTCTGAGCGGGCGACCACCGTGTTCAGGGACCGGGATCAGACGGATCCATAGGCGACCTGGCAGGCGGCGTTGAGCAACTCCGCCTCGGCGGCACTGCCCGGCTGCTGACCATCGATCAGGCCGGCGTTGCAGTCGGCGCTGAGCTCGTAGGTGCTGCCGGCATTGCTGACGGCGAAACGCACCGAGGCGTCGCCGGCGGGTTGGACGCTGCCGTAGAGGAGCTGGTACGTGGAATTCGGCACCACGATGTAGGTCTGCTGGTTGTTGATGGCGTCGTTGACGGCGTTGTTGATGATCGCCGCCGACGCCAGGCTTCCCACTCCCCAGGCCGCCGCCCGGGCCCCCCACCAACCCCAGCTGGGGGTGGCCCAGCCGCCGTACCAGCCGTGGTTCCAGGGACGGGCCACACCCCAGCCCGGCCGGGCCCAGCCGGCGTTCACGTTCACCGAGTCGATGTTGACGCGACGACCATCCCAGTTGCGGTTGACGGAGCCATCGAACGAGCGGTTGACCGAGCGGTTCACGTTTCTGTCGATGTCCCGGTTGGTGCTTCGGTTCACCGCCGTCGATCGACTGGATCCACCTGGACGATCCATCGAGGGACGGACATTGCCCCCGCGCACCGAGGAGCTCCAGCCGCCACTGGGTTTGCTGGCGCCCCGGTTGAGGCCACCGCTGGAGCCTCTGAATCCGCTGCGGGCCCGGGAACCGCCGCCCCCTCCCCGACCGCCCCCGCCCCCGCGGGCGACCCAGGCACCGGCGGAGTCCGCTGCGGGGGCGCTCCGATCCGGCGACTCAAGGCCTGAGGCCAGGCTGGCCGCCCCGGGAAGTGCCAGCCATCCAGTCAGCAGCAGACTGCCGATTCGATTGAGTGGCTTCATGGGCGGATCAGGGCGCAGCCGTCGTCGTAGCAACTGGCGTCGATCCGGCCGTCATCACCGAAGTGCACCCGGACCAGATCACGGTCATCGGTGTTGGCGTTCTCCTCCGCGACGCTGTTGAGGTAGTTGGGGTTCACCACGCAGAAGTCCAGACCGTTGAAGCAGACCGTGTTGGTGGAGAACCGGGCCCCGGCCTGCTTCAACGACACCCAGATCCTGCTGCCGTTGTCCCAGAGGGACATCCGGATCGGCCTGTCCGTGATGCGGATGGTGGTGAGGCTGGTTCCGATCCGATGCCGATAGAGGGTCGCTTCGCCCTCATCCACGGCCTCCACGCTGCACGGCACGGGCGCTCCGCCCCGGATGGTGCAGGTGGTGTCGAGGGTGTACAGCACCTCCTCGGCCCGGGCGGAGCCCGCTGCGGCCAGCAGCAGAAGAGCGGCCCCGGCGAGCAGATCGGCTCGGAGGCGGAACGCCTGACGATTGGGCATCACAGCGGAGGCAGCGGCTCACAGATCTCCACCTTGCTCAGCCGGCCTTCGCCTGAGCTCCCTTTCGTCACGGAACAGTTACATCCGCTTGCCGCCACGATCTCCCGGCTGATCCCGTCCCGTCATGTGTCCCGGCCGCACGGCGGCATCAAAGGCCTCGGCGCTGATCGCCCCGAGCACCAGGGCGGACTCCCGCAGACTGAGCCCGTGGCGATGGGCGTGGCTGGCGATCGCGCAGGCCCGGTCGTAGCCGATGATCGGGGTGAGCGCGGTGACCAGCATCAGGCTCTGGTCGAGCAGGGATTCGATCCGCCCTTCGTTGGCCTCCAGACCCTCGACGCAGTAGGCCCGGAAGCTGCGGCAGGAGCCGGCCAGCAGCTCACAGCTCTGCAGCAGGTTGTGGGCCAGCAGGGGCTTGAAGACGTTGAGCTCGAAATTGCCCTGGCTCGCCGCCATCTGCACGGCCGTGTTGTTCCCCATCACCTGGACCGCCACCTGGGTGATGCTTTCGCACTGGGTCGGGTTCACCTTCCCCGGCATGATGCTGGATCCCGGTTCGTTCTCCGGCAGGGTCAGCTCCCCCAGGCCGCAGCGAGGACCGCTGGCGAGCCAGCGGATGTCGTTGGCGATCTTCAGCAGGGATCCGGCCAGCACGGTGAGGGCGCCATGGGCGGCGGCGATCGGCTCATGGCCCGCCAGAGCCTGGAACTTGTTGGGGGCGCTGCGGAAAGGGAGAGCGAGCCGCTCGCTCAGCCGGCTGGCTACCGCCTCGCCGAAGCCTGCGGGTGCGTTGAGGCCGGTGCCGACGGCGGTGCCGCCGATCGCCAGCTCCTGCAGCCGCGGCAGCGTCTGCCGGATGGCCTCGATGCCCAGGCTGAGCTGGGCCACGTAGCCCGAGAATTCCTGGCCCAGGCTGAGGGGGACGGCATCCTGCAGGTGGGTCCGGCCGATCTTGACGATCGGCTCGAAGCGGATCGCCTTCTCCTGCAGCGCCTGTCGCAGGTCCTCCGCGGCCGGCAGCACCGACCCCACGAGCTGGAGCACCACCGCCAGGTGCAGGGCGGTGGGAAACGTGTCGTTGCTGGACTGGCTGAGATTGACGTGATCGTTGGGGTGGACGGGGTCCTTGCTGCCCAGGACCCCGCCGGCCGCCTCGATCGCCCGGTTGGCGATCACCTCATTGACATTCATGTTCGTCTGGGTGCCGGAGCCGGTCTGCCAGACCCGGAGGGGGAACTCCTCCGCCAGGGACCCCGCGGCCACCTCCTCCGCGGCGGCGACGATCCAGCCGGCCCGCTGGGCATCCAGCCGGCCCATGGCCGCGTTCACCTCGGCGCAGGCCGCCTTGAGCTGGCCGAAGGCGCCCAGGATCGGGCTCGGCATCGCCTCACCGAAGGGAAAGAAGCGAAGGGAGCGCTGGGTCTGGGCGCCCCAGTAGTGCTCGGCAGGCACGGTGACGGTGCCGAGGCTGTCGGTTTCCCGGCGGCCGGGGCCGGTGGGGGTGTCCATGGCGCCCGGCTGTTCATTCACCCGCAACGACTTCGCTGTTCAGTTCGTTGAAGCTGCGGGTGCTGCTTGCGCCGGCACCGGCCCCGGCGCCAGCCGGCGTCAGGCCGGTGGCTCTGGACAGGGCGTCGCTGATCGCGTCGGGGCTGACCTGGCCCTGGTCATTGAAGACCACGCTGCCGTCGCCATCGAAGACCACCACCTGGGGGATCACCCCTTTCCAGTAGTGGGCCGGATCGCTCGGGCCTTTGTCGGGGCGGTTCTGGATCAGATCGGTGGTGAGGGGGATCAGTTCGGCTGTCCGACCCCAGAGCCGCTGCAGCTCCGAGATCACCGGCGCGAACTGCTTGCTGTCGGCACTGTCATCGAGGTAGAACACCAGCACCACGGGGCGATGGTCGGCCATGGCCTGGGCCAGGGTGCTGCGCGGTGGCACCAGGGAGCCGTTGCCGGCATAGAGGGCAAAGATGTTCCCGTCGTAGCTGTTGGTGGTGAGGGCCGCGTCCACCGGAGCCGCCGCCGTGCCCAGGGTCAGCAGCGCCAGCAGAGCAAGGCTGACCAGGGCTCGGGCCCCTTGCCGGAGCCGGTCGCGGCAGGAGGTCAGACCCTGAGCGGGGGAATGAAGAACGGGCAACCGATCGGAGCAGGACTCTCGCCATTGTGGCCCTAGGGGCGGCTGAGGCCGCGCCCCATGCCCTGCAGGATGCCCCGGCCCACCAGCCCGATGGCACGGCCGATCACCTGGGTGAGCACCACCACGAGGAGATCGCCGAGTCGCTGCAGCAGGGCGCGCAGCTGAGGAGCCACGGCGTCCCGGGCCTCCAGGGCCAGGGTGACGGCCTGCTGGAGCCAGCCGAGCCGCCGCAACTCCTCATCCCGCGGTTCGGTGAGGAGCAGCGGTTGAATCGCTCCATCCTGCAGGCGATAGAGCAGGCGCTGGCTTTCGTAGAGCTGGATCGGCCGCTCGAACCACTCGCTCCAGCGCTGCTGGGCGTTGAGCTGGTTGCGCAGCCGCTCCAGGCTGCGGGTGGCGATCAGGTCCTGCACCAGCAGATAGCGGCGCAGCTCCGGCCAGTCGCCGCAGCAGGCCAGCACATCGGCGCTGATGCGCTCGGCCGTGCGGATCATCCAGTTGCTCACCAGGGTCTCCAGGTGGAGGAGGGCCCGGGGTTCATCGGGGGCCAGCAGACGTCCATCGATCAGCAGGGGCTGGGCGCTCAGCAGGGCGGCCAGCATGGGCTGGCAGGGGGGCAGATCGGGATCCTCGTCCTCGAAGGCGCTGGCATCGCTGAGGGTGTCGGCCACCGGCCTGAGGCTGCCCTGACGGGGGAGCTGCACGTAAGGGCCCGCCATCCGGCGCAGGGCCTGCCGGCGGATGGCGGGCTGGACCTCCAGCCAGCGGGTCTGGAGGGCTTCCCCCTGGGGATGGTCATGGCGCAGCAGACCCAGCAACTGGTCCAGCTCCCTCAGCAACGCCAGCAGCAGATCCCGGCGGCGCTCGGCGCTGAGACCCTCGAGGGCGAACAGTTCACCGTCGTTCCGCTGGGCCAGGGGTGCGCTGCTGGCGCCACTGAGCCGGTCCCGGATGGCCTCCCAGACCCCTTCGGCCGTGCGTTGCCGGAGCGTGATCGCTGTGCTCCCTCCGGCCGGGGGGCTGGGAAGAGGCTGGCCGGAGGCAGCGGGCAGCGGCGCCACGCGGGCACTCCAGGCCAGGCTGGCGGGTCCCCAGATCAGCATCAGGAATCCCCTGGCTGCCCGCAGTTCCCGTTGCCGGCCCTCCACAATCAGCTGCAGCAGCAGGTTCTGGGGCGGCGGGTCCAGCAGGCCGGCGCAGACCAGCAGTTCGGCATCGATCTGCTGCAGTCCACTCAGCAGCAACCAGTCACCCAGGCCCATCGGGCTGGCCCCTGCCGCCGCCGAGGCGCGCTCCGCCCCGCGCAGGTCGACCACCCGCCCACCGGTGAGCAGGGTGGCCACAGCGCCGAGCAGCTGGTCGGGATCGGGGTCCTGCAGCAGCCCGGCCACCGGCAGCCGCAGCAGCCAGTCCTCCGGGCAGCCGGGTACGGCCGGCAGCAGGAGCAGCAGCGGAGCCGGCAGCCAGCGCCGCTCCAGCCGCTCCAGCTCGCCGAGCAGCATGGTGGGCTGGATAGGGGCCTCCAGGCTCCAGATCAGCAGCTGGGGAGCCCCCTCCAGGCGCGGGGGTTCGGTGACGACGCGGTAGCCGGGGGGATCGGCGCTCAGCAGCCGGGCGAGGCCATCCCGCAGCAGGGGTGCGGCGAACAGCAGCAACTGGGGGGGCGGCTGCTCCGCCGGGGCGGGTGAGACCGCTGGCTGACTCACGCGGGAGGCCACATCATCCAGCCAAGGTAACGACTGTTGGTGGACTTACCCAGGGGGCGTCCGTCCGCCGCGAGAACCCTGCTTCAACCACGCCGTCGCCCGAACAGCTGCAGGGTGTAGGAGTCGATCGCGTAGCCGGTCAGCTCTTCGATCTGCCGGACCAGATGATCTGGCAGCACCACGTCGAGATCCTCGATGGCGCCGGTCTCGAGGCAGGTGAGGTGGCTGTGGGGATCACTGCGGTAGCCGTAAAGCCGGCCGCTGGCCCGATCGAGGCATTCGATCACTCCGGCCGACTGCAGAGCTTCCAGGTTCTGGTAGACGGAAGTGTGGCCGATGTTGCGGCCCTGGGCATTGAGCCGCTCGAAGATGTCCCGGGCGCTGAGATGGCTGCGTTCATGCCAGAGCAGCTCCAGCACCATGCGGCGCTGACGGCTCAGACGCATGCCCAGATCACGGCAGCGGCGGAAGGCGTCCGTCACGGAGGCGTGCAGCCCGGGGGCTCCGCAGGCCGGATCCGGCGCATTGGGTCCGGCCGGTTCGGCACCAGCTCCCCCCATGGCTCCGGGGTGTGCCGGCAGGGCCGGGATGGCGAAGGGGGCGGACACGTCGGTGGTGATGCAGTGAACAGGGCACTCTCTATGTTATAGGCGCGACATTAACCGATCGACGGGGCGATCGGATCCTGCAGCCGACCCGGGCCCACGGCCTGGAGCGCCTCCCGCAGATCGACGCTGCCGTCGTAGAGGGCGCGACCGACGATCACCCCTTCCACCCCCAGGGGCTCCAGCGCCAGCAGGGCCAGAAGATCGGTGACGGATCCCACGCCACCGGAGGCGATCAGGGGAAGGCTGGTGGCGCTGGCCATGGCGCGCAGGGCCTCCAGATTCGGGCCGGCCAGGGTGCCGTCGGTGGCGATGTCGGTGCTGATGATCGCCGCCACCCCGCTGCCTTCGAAGCTGGCCGCCAGGGCCGTGGCCTCCACCGCGCTCGCCTCCAGCCAGCCGCGGGTGGCCACCCGCCCGTCACGGGCGTCGATGCCCACCACGACACGGCCGGGATGGCGGGCCGCCAGGTGCCGCAGCAGGTCCGGATTCTCGATCGCCACCGTGCCCAGAATCACCCGGTCGAGACCGCAGGCCAGCAGGTCCTCCACCCGTTCGGCGCTGCGGACGCCGCCCCCCAGCTGGACGGGAATGTCAAGGTCCGCCGTGATCGCCCGCACCACCGGGTCATTGAGCGGTTCCCCGCTGCGGGCGCCATCGAGATCCACCAGATGCAGGCGCTCCGCCCCCTGGCGCTGCCACTCCAGGGCCTGGGCCACCGGATCGTCGCTGAAGCGGGTGACCTGGCCGTAATCGCCCTGGTGCAGGCGCACGCACTGCCCGTCGAGGAGGTCGATGGCGGGAATGATCTGCATGGCGCTCGGAAGCGGTGGCGGGGGCCGTCCCCCATCCTCTCCGGAGGCCCGGCCGCTTGAATGGCGCTCTGTGCGGATGGCGACGATGCGGATCCTGATCATGGGGGGCACCCGTTTCGTCGGCAAGCCCCTGGTGGAGCAGCTGCGCTCCGCCGGCCATGCCCTCACTCTGTTCACCCGGGGCCGGCTGCCGGTGCCCGCCGGCGTGGAGGGTCTGGTGGGGGACCGCAGCGATCCGGACGCTCTGGCCCAGCTGGGTGGCCGCCGCTTCGAGGTGATCGTAGACAGCAGCGGCCGCACGCTCATGGACAGTGCCGCGGTGCTGGAGCGCACCGGACCGCCCAGCCACCGCTTCGTCTACGTCAGTTCGGCCGGCGTCTACGCTGACAGTGAGCTGTGGCCCCTCACGGAGGAGGCCCCCACAGACCCGGCCTGCCGCCATGCCGGCAAGCTTGAGACCGAAGACTGGTTGCGCCGTGAAGGCATCGCCTTCACCAGCTTCCGGCCCACCTACATCATCGGAGCTGGCAATTACAACCCGGTGGAGAGCTGGTTCTTCGACCGGATCGTCCATGGCCGCCCGGTTCCCCTGCCGGGCGATGGCAGCACGATCACCCAGCTGGGCCATGTGACCGACCTGGCCACGGCGATGGCACGCTGCATCGACGTGGAAGCGGCCGCCAACCGGATCTACAACTGCAGCGGCGAGCAGGGAGTCACCCTGCGCGGGTTGGTGGCCGCCGCCGCCCGCGCCTGCGGCCGCGATCCCGCCACCGTGGAGATCCGCCGCTTCGATCCCTCCGGGCTCGACCCCAAGGCGCGCAAGGCGTTCCCGCTCCGCCTGGCCCACTTCCTCACCGACATCCATCGACTGCGGCGGGAGCTGGCCTGGTCGCCGCGATTCGATCTGGACACCGCCCTGGCCGACAGCTACCGCAACGACTACGCCCTGCGCCCTCCCACCCAGCCCGACTTCAGCGCCGACGCGGGTCTGCTGGCGGTTCAGTCGGATCCGCCGGCGCGCAGATAGCCCAGCCCCGACCCCAGCGCCAGCAGCAACGACGGCCAGAACATCCACCAGCCCAGCCCGTGCAGGACCGCCGCCCCCCCCCAGTCGCGCGGCCACAGCAGGAGCAGCAGGGCGGCGAACTGCAGCAGCGTCTTGGCCTTGCCCAAGCCGGAGGCGGGGGCGCCGCCCCTGCGGCTCGCCCGCCAGCCCGAGATCAGCAACTCCCGGCTCAGCAGCAGCCACACCGCCCAGAGCGGCAGGCTGCCGGCGCTGGCCAGCCAGAGCAGGGGCGCACTGATCAGGATCTTGTCGGTGAGGGGATCGAGGCGGGCGCCCCAGACCGATCCGCCCCCGGCCCGGCGGGCCAGCCAGCCGTCGGCCCAGTCGCTCAGTCCCCCGGCCAGCAGCAGCAGCCAGGCCAGCGGCTCCTGCCCCCCGCCCAGCGCCAGCAGCAGGGGGAGGCCGATCAGCGCCCGGCCCAGGGTGAGGCCGTCGGCCAGCCGCCGGGCTCGGCAGCGGGAGGTCGCCTGGCGGGCCAGCGCCCTGGCGGGATCGGGTTCGGCTGGATGGGGTGCCACGGCGTCGCCGGCTGCAGCGGCCAATCCTGCACTCTGGCCGCAGACGTCTCCTTCCCCCCCGCGCTGGCCTAGAACCCTTCCAGACGCGACGCCCCGATGACTCCCGACTCCCCCAGGACGCTGCGGGTGGCCGAGGCGATGACCACACCGCTGCTCAGCGTGACGCCGGTCACCCCCCTGCAGGAGGCGGTGCGGCTGATCAGCGAACACCACATCAGCGGCCTGCCGGTCCTCGATGCCCAGGGGACCCTGGTGGGCGAACTGACCGAGCAGGATCTGATGGTGCGGGAGAGCGGCTTCGATGCGGGGCCTTACCTGATGCTGCTGGATGCGGTGATCTATCTGCGCAATCCCCTCGACTGGGACAAGCAGGTGCACCAGGTCCTCGGCAGCACGGTGGAGGAGGTGATGAGCCGCCACCCCCACAGCTGCGCCTCGGACCTGTCGTTGCCGGAGGCGGCGAAGCTGCTGCACGACCGCTCCACCCAGCGGCTGTTTGTCCGGGAGGGCGACGCCCTGGTGGGGGTTCTCACCCGGGGCGACGTGGTGCGGGCTCTGGCCGCCGGGGGCTGAGCCGGGATCCACCGTGGGGCCTGGCCTGGGGTTTCGCACAGGGAAGGGGAAGAATCGACCCCTCAGCCACCAGCCAGCGCTCGGTGCGTTCATCGCAGGGATGCCCACCGGTGAGCTGGCCGAAGGCCGGCAGCACCAGCCGCTGCACGGCGGCATCGAAGCTGAAGCAGGGCAGCCGCAACCGGTCACTCCTGCTGCCGACCAGGGCCACCGGGTGCAGATGACCGCAGAGCTGCAGCCACCGGCCCGGCTGGGGTGGCGCCTCCGGCCCGTGGCTCAGCCAGAGGGGGCCCCGGGGGCCGCTCGGCTCAAGCGGGAGTCTGTCGATCCAGCTGCCGCGTTCGTGGTTGCCTCCGATCAGCCGCAGCGGGCAGCCCAGCAGCTCCGGCAGGGCGGTCAGCTTCTCGCGGAGCTCGGCCGTCAGACCCAGGCGGCCGTGGATCAGGTCCCCCAGCACCACCACCTCCCGGGGAGACCAGCGATGGGCCAGCTCCAGCAGCGCATTGAGGGTGCCGGCATCGCCATCGCTCGGCACCGGGATGCCATGGGCCTGAAAGGTTTCCGCCTTTCCCAGATGCAGATCGGCCACCAGCAGCAGCCCCTGGGCCGGATCAAGCACGGCTCTGGCCCCCAGCAGCTCCAGGCGATGGCCCCGCCAGTGAAAGGGCAGCCGATCGGCGGCCAGCGGCTGGGAGCCCATCTCAGGCCGTGGCGATGGCGGCCTGGTAGGCCGCCATCGCCCGGGTGGTCGTGATCGTGGCCTGCACGGCCGGGTAGGGACTGAGATCGAGCTGGGGAAAGAAGACCGGCAGGTACGCCAGGTGGGCGTTCACAGCGCAGTCCGCCACCCCCCAGCGGTCGCCCAGCAGGGGGGCACCCCCGCCCAGCCGTGTGTCCAGCACCTGCATCAGGGCCGGGAATTCCCGCTCGCGGGCCGACTCAACGAACAGGGCGGTGGCGAGGGTGGCGTTGGCGAACAGCACCCACTGCTCCGCCAGGGCCCGCTGCTCGGGGGTGGTGAACTCGTGGCCGTAGCGGTCGGCCAGATAGAGCAGGATCGCCCCACTCTCGAACAGCACCAGCGGGCCGCCATCGGCGCCGCGGGCCTCGTCATCCACCAGAACGGGCACTTTGGCGAAGGGATTGAGGTCCAGGAAGGGCTCCCTGCGGTGCTCCCCGGCCTGCATGTCGAGCAGCCGCCAGGTGTAGGGAATCCCTTTCTCGGCCAGGTACCAGCGGGGCATCGAGGCGCGGGAGCGGAGACCGCCGTGGAGGGTCAGGGACATGGGGACGGGCCAGGCGGGTCGTGGAATGGGGTGGGGCGCTGGCGAGCCGGCGCAGAATGAAGAGCATCGCGCGGACCCGACGCCGGATGACGGGAGAGTCAGGGGATCCCGGACAGGACGTGTTCCGGCGGCTCGCGCCGTTGCTGGTCGGTCGCGCCCGGCGGGGCATCGTCGGCGACAGCCGCTATGCCCGCAGCCTGCGCGAGAGCGTGCGGCGGGCCGCCCACGACCGCGATGCCACAGCGGTGCTGATCATGGGTGAGCCAGGGCTGGAGAAGGACAACATCGCCGCCCTGATCCATTTCGGCTCGTCGGCCCGGCGTCAGCTGATGGTGCGGCTCGACGGGGCCCGGCTGCGGGCGGATGGGGGCGATCTGTTCGGTGCCGCGGGCAGCGATGGCGCCGGTGCACTGCTCACGCTGCTCGGGGAGGGATCCCTGCTGATCGACAAGCTGGATCTGGCTCCCGCCGAGCTGATGGCGGCCCTGCTGGAGCTGGCCGGCAGCGGCCGCTGGCGGACTCCTGGGGCGGAGGGCTCACCCCACCAGTTCGCCGGCCGCCTGTTCTTCACCGCCGAACGCGCCCTGCCGGCCTTCGACCGGATCTGCACCCTGATCCGGGTTCCCCCCCTGCGCGTGCGCCGCCAGGACCTGGGCGACTGGCTGCGCTACACCCTGCGCCTTCGCAGCCGGGCGCTGGGTTGGACCACCACGCCGGTGGTGGGAGAGGAGGTGATCCGGCGGCTGCAGATCCACGACTTTCCCGGCAATGTGCGCGAGCTTGAGGGGCTGGTCGATCGGGCCCTGCGGCAGCTCACGCCATCGGAGGTCGAGCTGCCCGAGGAGGTGTTCTGGCTGACGCCGCGGCAGTCGCGGGTCCGTTTCGATCTCTGGCGCTGGAAACCGGCCCTGCGGGTCTGGATGCGCTCCCCGAGGGTCTGGAACACCCTGCTCTACGGCCTGGTGAGCTGGCTGTTCGTGCTCGTGAACCTGTGGCTCTGGCTCGGACCGCAGGACCGTGCCCACAACGGTGCCCTGAACCTGTTCTGGGCCTGGTGGTGGCCGCTGATCCTGCTGACCTATCCGCTGGTCGGCCGCCTCTGGTGTTCGTTCTGTCCGTTCATGGTCTGGGGGGAGATCGCCCAGCGACTGGCCCGGGCCCTGGGTCGGCGGCCGGCCCCCTGGCCGCGGGGGAACACCGACACCTGGGCGGCGCCCTGCCTGGCGGCGGGATTTGGCGCGATTCTTCTCTGGGAAGAGCTGGCGGACCTGGAGAACACGGCCTGGCTCAGCAGTTGCCTGCTGCTGCTGATCACAGCGGGGGCCGTACTGGGGTCGTTGCGGTTCGAGAAGCGCTTCTGGTGCCGCTATCTCTGCCCGGTGGGGGGGATGAACGGGCTGTTCGCCAAACTGTCGGTGCTGGAACTGCGGGCCCAGGCGGGCATCTGCAGCGGCAGTTGCAGCAGCTATGCCTGCTTCAAGGGCGGTCCAGCCGAGGGGGAGGGGCTGGCCACGGCGGGCTGCCCGCTCGGCACCCATCCGGCCCACCTGGCCGACAACCGCAACTGTGTGCTCTGCCTCACCTGCGCCCAGGCCTGCCCGCACCGCTCCGTTCAGCTCAGCCTCCGGCCGCCCGCCGCCGATCTGCAGCGGGAGATGGCCCCACCGGCGGGGGAGGCGGGCCTGATCCTGGTGCTGGCCGGAGGGGTCTGCCTCACCCACTGGCACCGTCTGCTGGGAGCCCTGCCCCTGGCCCCGGAGTCTCTGCAGCGGGGTCCGCTGCTGCCGCGCCTGGCCTTCGCCGTTCTGGCCCTCGCCCTGCCGTCGGCCCTCGTTGTCGGCCTGCGTCTGGCGGCGGTTCTGCGGAGCCCACCTCCCCAGGCCGCCCAGCGTTGGCGGCTGGCGCTCTATGGCCTGCTGCCGCTGCTCTGGGGCCTGCTGCTGGCCCGCCATCTGCCCCTGGGCATGGCCGAGGCGGGACTGCTGCTGCCGGTCAGCGGGCACCGTCCCCTGCCGGGCTGGAGTGCCGATCCCCATGTGATCGCCTTCTGTCAGAGCGCCGTGCTGTTGGTGGGCGTGGGCGCTTCGCTGCTGCTGCTGCGCCGCCTGCTGGCGCCGGGCCGCCTGCTGCTCTGGGGCAGTTCCCTGGCGGCCCTGCTGCTGGGTGCCGGGGGCCGCTGGCTCGTGGCGGTGGGGTGATCGCCCCCGGTTCCGGTCTGGGGCGGGCGATCGACCCCGATGGCCGAGGATGGAGGCTACTGAGGGGGACTCAGCGATGAACCCAGAGCGCGCGTCGTCTGAACGTCCGATCCGCCCGTCCCGGTGGGTCGAAGCACGTCTGGCCTGGCTGGAGCGGGGCGAACACTTCGAGGACGCCTACGCCCTGCGGATGGAGATGGCCGAATGGTTGCTGGAGGCCTGCGAAGAACCTCCGTTCTGCCGGTTGCATCGACCCGGGGATGGCACGCCCCATGGGGATTCCCTGGTGAGTGATCCCGGCTAGCACCCCACGGGCCGGCGCCGGAGATAGGTTCTGAGCCTGCTCTCCGCCGACGTGACCCCATGACCATCGCCCTGCTCCTGGCTCTGGTCGGTTCCCTGGTGCTCATGAGCGTCATCGTCCAACGGCTCGGCAAGGCCTGAGCGGCTGGCGGACGGGCCGCTTTCGACCCCTTCCCCTGGGGCGCCGTTTCAGCCGGGAGTCTCGGCCAGGGAACGGCCCTTCCAGGTCCATCCCTGGCCCGTGCTGGTCTTCCAGATCGAGACCGGCGCGATCGCGGCGATCATCAGACCCCCCAGCCCGCCCAGCCACCAGTGGCGCAGGCCGAGACCGAACCGCCAGCGGCTCCAGATCCGGATGGCGAGCTGCAGGGCGATGCCCAGCACCGCCGGCCCGGGGGCCAGCGGAAGCAGGAGCCAGGGGCCGCTGAACAGCAGCAGCACCACGGCTCCGCTGGCCAGGGTCAGGGGGGCGTTGCGGTTCAGTCCCAGGTACCAGTTCTTGGTCCAGCCTTCCCAGAGGGCGCCGGTGCTGCGGTACATGCGCAGGCTGAGCAGATCGAGGCCCAGCAGGTAGCGCAGCCGCAGCCGGTGGTGTTTGATCGCCCGGGCCAGGGCAAGATCCTCCACCACCTCGGCGGCCACCGCCCGGTGCCCGCCGATCCGTTCGTAGGCGCTGCGGCGGAAGAGCATGAACGGTCCGGCCGCAAAGGCGGTGGGATCGTCCGGGTCGTTGGCGCGGTCGATCGGAAAGCCCAGGCCCAGCAGCGCGCTCACGATCGGCTGCACCAGCCACTCCGCCAGGCAGCCGCACTCGAGCTTCGGAGCCAGGCTGAGCAGATCCGCGCCGCTGCGGCGGGCTTCCGCCAGCGCCGCTGCCAGGGCCATGGGCCCCACGGTCACATCGGCATCGAGGAACAGCAGCCAGCGGTCGTCCTTCTTGCCGGCGGTGGCCAGGTGACGCACCGCTTCACTGCAGGGCCAGGTCTTGCCGCACCAGCGCTCCCCCTGGGGTCTGGGTCCGCAGCGCAGCAGCTCCAGAACTCCCTGGGCCAGATCTCCGCGGCCCCGGTCCGCCTCCACCAGGGAGGTGGTGCCGTCGGTGGAGTCGTCGTCGGCCACGATCACCCGCCAGTCGGCCTGAGGTAACTCGCTGGCCAGCAGGGCGCTGAGGCAACCCTCGATCGTGGCGGCCTCATTGAAGGTGGGAACGATCACGAACAGCTCGGGCCGGGCTCCCTCGTCGCCCTCTCCGTGGGGGTCAGACCCGGGATCGTCTCCTGGGCCGGACCGGTTCTGCAGTCGGGGGGCGCGGCCCAGGGCCTGCTCCAGCCGCAGGAGCAGGATCAGCAGTCCGAGGACCGCCAGCCAGCCGAGGCCGCTGGCAACGCTGGCGACGGTGCTGGGCAGGGGCAGGGTGGACATCCGGGGGAGCGAGACCGTCGAGCCTCCACCTTCCCGCACCCCTGGATCGCTTCCCGGTCCAGGGACCGCCTCAGGCGGATCTCGCCTGGAGCGCGTGCGGGCCGGCGCGACGCGTGGAGCCGTGCCGCCGGGGGGGGGGGGTTGGGCCGCCAGCAGAGCACGCTCCCTGTGGACATCGAGCACGATGTGGATCCTGCGTCCGTGGGGATCCCGGTAGGAGGTGATGGCCAGATCCTCCGGTTGAACGAAAAGCCGAGGATCGAGCCGCCCCGCCGCAGGAACAGCGGCAGGGTTTGAAGTTCGACCTACCCCATGGGGCCACACGGCCACTGACCTGTCCAGCTCGGTGGAGGCGGGTCTTCGCCTCAGCCGGGGGTGGCGTCCCGCACGGACTCGAACAGGTCGATGTCCCAGGCCACCAGATCCCGCCGGATCGCCTCTGCACGCCAGCGGGGCAGCAGGCGAGCCAGGTCCTCGCCGCTGATCACCCCGTGGAGAGCACCGTCCTCCTCCCGCAGGAAGGCCAGGGCGTGCCAGGCCAGAATCGCTGCCCCCACCGCGGTGGGATAGGAGATGTAGGTGGCACCGGCATAGGGGCTCTCCAGCAGGCCCCGGTAGCGCAGGTAGCTGAGTCCCACCGTTTCCACCGTGGTCTGCCGGTCGTTGCGGACATTCTCGGTGTAGCGGATCTCGGCGGATGCGGCGAAATGGGCCCGCCGGATCACACCGCTGCGCAGATAGTCCTCGATCCGCCTCGGTTTGTTCATCCCCGGCAGGATGGCGCGCACCATGGCCTCGATCGTCAGTTCGCTCTGCTGCGGCAGGGTGGTTTTCGAGAGGAGATTGAGCTGGAACAGGGCCTTCACCAGTTCCACTTCGGAACCGCCGGTGTAGACCCCGATTGAAGGGATCTGGGGAAAGGCGCGATGCAGGGACAGCAGCTCCTCCTGATACAGGGGGTACTGACGCGTCGGTCCCGGCTGGTTCGGAAAGACATGGTCGCGGGCGGCACTGAACGGCTCCAGCACGGTGATGCGGCCATCGCGCAGCAGCCGCGGCCGCTCGGCCAGCTCCTCCAGGGCCACCAGCGGCGACCAGGAGAAGACCACCGCATCGGAATCGATGTCCTCGAGGAGGTACAGATCCACGCTCTCGACCTCCAGATCCCTCCGCCGTGCCGCCTTCAACTCCTCCAGCCGCAGTCCGATCAGGAAACTGGTGACCCCCGGGGAGATGCCCAGGTTGATCAGCGCCGCGCATCCGCGCTGCCGCAGGGCCTGATCGAAGGCGTACTGGGAGAAGGTGAGCGAGGCCTCCGTCTCGGCGTCATACATATCGGAGGCGAGGTCGACCCCATGGGCGCCCAGGCGCAGCCCCAGCTCCAGCATCGGCCGGTTGAACTGGGGATGGGCGGCATTGATCAGCAGGTGGGCCCCCTCCAGCCGGCAGCACGCCTCGCCTTCGGCGGCGAACACCAGCCTGAAGTCGGGAACCTCGACGAACGTGATCCGGTCGAACAGGCGTTCGGCGTGGAAGAGAGCGTCCCGGGCCAGTTCGGCGTTGACCACCACCACGATGAACCGGTGCGGGACGCCGTCCCGCTCGGCCAGCTCGGCCAGGCAGATCAGCATCGACGAGCCCACGGCCCCGAGCCCGAAGAAGGCGATCGTGAGGGTTGAGGGGCCGTCCGGCGCGGTGCTCATGACGGGTGGCGCTGCCGCCGAGGCTATCGCCGCTGCTGGGCCGGCACTGAGCGGCGAGGGGGAGAGGACCCGGGCGCGAGCAGCGGGGCGCCATCGAGGCGCCGGATCGCCACCACGCCAGGGCGGGGGGGGCGCCCGGGTCCCCCCGACGGCCAGTTCGAGCCCAGGGGAACCCAGCGCACCTGATCGAAGGCGCGACCGTCGCGGTCGACGAGCCGATGGGCCTGGGCTTCAAGGGCGTTCCCGACCCGGGTGCCGTGGCGCTCACCCGGATGCTGCACCGCCAGGAACAGGCTGGTTTCGGCGGCATCGAAGCAGGGGCCGCAAAACTCACATTCCATCGGCCCGGAGGCAAACAGCAGCGCTTCGCCCGCCCCTGGACCCCTGCGGGGCAGCAACCAGCAGCCGTTGTTGCCGAACACGTCCAGGTCGTCCGCCGTGCTGGAGCGGTCGGTCACCATCCAGAGGTTGCCGGCCCGGTCCAGCGCCAGATTGTCCGGATTGGAGAACCCCAGGCCCCCCTGCCAGGGGGTGCCGCCCGTGGCCGCCATCCGCCAGCGGAAGCGGCTGCCCCGGGACGTGTCGGCATCACTGAGCCGCATGATCCAGCCGAAGGGCCAGCTCGATTCCCCGCCAGGGCCGCGGAAGATGGCCGGATCGGACCGGCCATCCTCATTCACGCCGCCGGCGGTGAAGGCGATCAGCAGATCGCCGCTGATCGGATCCAGGTCCGTGTCCTCCGGCCTGGCGGCCGGCGTGGCACCGGCGGCGCTGGCGGCCAGATGGGCATCGATCAGGATCGCCCCGATCTGCTCGTCCCCCGTACCGGGATAGAGGTCGGCCAGGGTCGGGAACCGGTGGCGGTAGGCCGCCACTGCCGCATCGCTGACGAGCGACTCGGCGCCGGCCCGGCTCCGATCCCCGTGGGGGACGAGGCAGGCATGTGGCACGCCGTGGCGCCCAAAGTGGCTGGGGGGGATGGGGTTCACCTCGGTGCCGGGCTCCAGGGGAATCCAGTCGCCGCGGCCGTCCGGGGAGAACCGGGCCGCCTCCAGCCGGCCGGCCAGAAAGAGGTCGGAATTGGCGGGATCCGTCGGATCGCTGATCGGCCTGTCGCCCACGAACCGATACAGGTGGCCGCCCATGCGGTCACAGCCGGAGTACACCACCAGGGGCTGTCCGGTTTCCGCCTTCACCGCCACGGCCTCATGGCGGAAGCGCCCCAACCAGCTGTGCTTCACGGCCCGGCGCTCGGGCCGCCGTGGATCCACCTCCACCATCCAGCCATATTTGTTGCCGGCCAGGGCGAAGGGATTGCCGAGGCCCTGCAGCCGCTGCTCGCCGAACTGGAACGGAAGGTCGGCCGGATCGGACGCGCTGCCATCGGCAAACACCGCCTCGACCACCTGGTCCTGGACGTTCTCTTCGGCGCTGAGCACCGTCCCCCAGGGGGTGACGCCGCCGGCGCAGTTGGCGAAGGTGCCGATGACACGATCGCCGAGGCCGTCGTCGTGGCCGAGGCGATCCCGGCGGCGAAACACGGCGGCGGCCGGCCCGCTGACGGCCAACTGGGCCGAGGGATCCCCCAGGCCGCTCAGGCCATCGATGCGCCAGTCCCGGCGCCCCGCCTGCCGGCGCCAGGACCCATCCGCCTGGCGGGCGATCTCGATCACGCCGATGCCCAGATCGCTCAGGGCCGCCGCGGCCAGCTGGCGGCACTGGGCCGCCAGGGGATCACCGGGTTCCAGGCTGCCCACGTCCACCGTGCCGCCCCGCTCCCGCAGGGCCTCGATCAGGGCCTGGGCGGGAAGCTCGGCACCGATCGCCTCCCGGTAGCCCTCGATCCAGGGCCTGGGACTGATGTATTCGAAATTCACCGTCAGCAGCGCCCGGTCTTCGCCCAGCTCCACCAGGGCGAGGTAGTCGTTGTTGAAGCCAAAGCGACCCGGTCCCAGCGGTTCTCCCCAGGCCGCGACCAGATCGGCGCGGTAGCCCTCCGGGACCAGCAGGCGGTCGTCGATCGTGATGGCCCCGTAGCGGGCTTGCTGCTCCGGGGCACTCAGCCCGTCGCTGGGCAGTGGCATCGGCCCCGGCAGGGGAGTGAAGGGCAATCGCCTCGGCTCGGTGAGGATCGGACTGGTTCCCGCCGCGCTGGAAGCGCCGGCGGCGGCGGCTGCCGACAGCCCCAGCAGGGTGAACAGGTCGCGGCGGCGCATCATCGGATCAGGAGCCATGGGTCCAGCTGATGTTCAGCGGGGATCGGCGGGTCCCGACGGCCGGTTGGCTCCAGGGGCACCTCACCGGCTCCCGACTCTGGCGATTGGCCCCATTGACGGAGCCGATCGTGAGGGCGCCATGGAGGGTGATCTTCCTGGTGCTTGTGCGGGAGGTTTCCGGGCCGGCGATGGAGATCGATTTGGAGGGAGCGGCAACCGGATCGATCGTCTCCCCCCGTTGGACCCGGTGCTGGGCGACGAGGCCGAATTCGCAGCCGATCCCGTCGCCGGGGGCCGGGAGTTCCCGGTGGGCCAGGGAGTCCTGCGAGCAGGCCGCCCGGCGCCCCGGTCCGCCGTTGCCCAGGTCAGGCTCGGCGTCCTCCTCGATGCCGGGCATCAGCCGGTCGCCCGCGGCGTGGCGATGCGCCAGGTCGAGGTCATGCTGGCCGGTGCCCCTGGCCGGCCGGCCCAGGGCGCCGACGAGTTGCTCGACCATGCCGTCGACCCGATCGACGGCGGTCATTCCGGTGCGCTGGGGATCGCCGGAGCTGGCCGGAGCCGGCCGATCGGAACTGGACGTGCTCTGGGCCACCGGTCCACGCATGGTCAGTGGGCGGGAGATCCCCTTCAGGCTGTCGCGGCAGGGTTAAGGACGGACCAACACCGGCTTGGCCCTCGGACGCCTGCGCACCATTCCGCCGGCCGCCGGGCTCAGGTCCCCTCCGCCCGCCGGGCCTCCGCCATCAGCCGTTCCAGCCGGGTGAGCACCGATTCGTTGCTCATGCGGTTGTTGAGCCGCTCCGCCAGCAGGGGGAAGGCAAACGGTCCTGGGCGGGGGGTGATCTCCAGCCGCAGCTCGCTGGTACGCAGCCGCTTCAGGGCCTCCCGCAGCCGGCCGAGCTCCAGCTGGTCGTCGAGCACCTCCCGGCGGGCCTGGGCCAGCAGCGGGTTGGCCGGTTCATGGCGCTGGAACACATCAAACAGCAGCCCGGCGCTGATCTGAAGCTGACCGCCAATCCTGGACTGGCCGGGGAAGCCGTTCAGCACCAGCCCGCTCACCTGGGCGATCGCCCGGAAGCGACGCCGGCAGAGCTCCGAGAGATTGATCGAGTTCTCCAGATGCTCCTGCAGTGCCGCCTCACTGAGCAGCGTCCCGCCCGCGCTCTCGAACAGCTCAGCGAAGGGATAGCCCCGCGGGGCCAGCAGCTCGAAACCGTAGTCGTTCACCGACACCGTGATCGTGGCCGCCTCGATCCGGGTCAGCCGGCCCGCCCAGAGGAAGCCGAGACCCTCATGCACGAACCGCCCCTCGAAGGGGTAGGCATAGAGGTGGCTGCCCTCGCGGCTGCGGGTGATCTCCACCAGGAACTGGTCGGCTCTCGGCAACGCCGAGAGGTCCTGCTGGCGGCGCAGCAGGGGCTCGAGGGCGCGCAGTTCCGGGGTGTCGAGGTGGGTGCCGCCTCCCTCCAGGGCCCGCGCGCAGCGGTCCACCTCCTGGCGCAGATGGACGCCGAGCAGATCGGAGAGCGCCATCTGGCCGCCGGCCCAGGCCGGCACCAGCCGGCTTCGGCGGCGGCTGGCCTTCACCAGGGCAGTCATCTCGCGCAGGCGCACGAACTCCAGCTGCCGCCCGGCGAAGAAGAACCCATCGCCGGGCTTGAGGCGGCTCACGAAGCTTTCCTCCACGTGGCCGAGCGTGGCGCCGCGGACCACCTTGATCGTGATGGAGTGGCTGGCGGTGATCGTGCCGATGTTGAGCCGGTGCAGGCGGGCGAGGGCGGTGTCGGTGACGCGGTAGCGGAAGGGCGCCGCCGCTGCCGACCGCTGCAGCGGTTCGCGCTCGAGCTTGCGGTAGCGGGGGTAGGTGCCGAGGCAGGCGCCACCGTGCTCAAGGAAGCGGAGGCACCAGGCCCAGTCCCCGTCGCTGAGCGTGCGGAAGCTCCAGGCGCTGCGCACGGTCTCCAGCTCCTGCTCGGGCTCGAACCCCGGCCCGCAGGCCAGGCTGGTGAGGTGCTGCAGCAGCACGTCGAGGGGGGCCCGTGGGGGTTTGCGCTGCTCCACGAGGCCGGCGGCCAGCCCGCGCCGCATGGCGCTCACCTCCAGCAGCTCCAGGGCGTGGGTGGGCATGAACAGCACCTGGGAGGTGCCGCCGGGGTTGTGGGCCGAGCGACCGGCCCGCTGCAGCAGCCGGGCCAGGTTCTTGGCGCTCCCGATCTGCACCACCCGCTCCACCGGCTGGAAGTCGACACCCAGATCGAGCGAGCTGGTGCAGACCACCCACCGGATGGCACCGGTCTTCACGCCGCTCTCGATCGCTTCCCGTTCGGCCCGATCGATCGAGCCGTGGTGAAGGGCCAGGGCGTCCTCCATGTCGGGGCAGGCGAACCGCAGGCACTGGCGCCAGCGTTCGGCCTGGTGGCGGGTGTTGGTGAACAGCAGGGTGGACACGGCCGGATCGAGGGCCCCCACCAGCTCCTCGTACATGCGCAGGCCGAGATGGCCGGCCCAGGGGAAGCCGTCGATCGACGGGGGCAGCAGGCTGCGGATCTCGGTGGCCCGCCGGATCCTGGCGGTGATGATCAGGGGTTCGGCGCCGGCTCCCACCGCCGCCCGGGCCGCCTCTTCGAGGTTGCCGATCGTGGCGCTGATCGCCCAGGTGCGCAGGCCGGGTCGGAGGCGGCGAAGCCAGCTCAGGCCCAGTTCGGTCTGCGAGCCCCGTTTGCTGCCCATCAGCTCATGCCACTCATCGAGCACCACCGCCTGGAGGTCGCCGAAGAGCTCGGTGGCCCCCGCACCGGCCAGCAGCACCGAGAGCGATTCGGGGGTGGTGATGAGGATCTGGGGCGGAGTCTTCAGCTGACGGGCCCGCTCGGCGTTGCCGGTGTCCCCGTTGCGGATGCCCAGCCGCACCGGCCAGCCCATGGCCTCGATCGGCAACCGGATCGCCAGGGCCAGATCACGGCTGAGGGCCCGCAGCGGGGTGAGATAGAACAGCCGAAGTCCTCGGGGCGTGGTGCCGCCGGCGCGCTCCGCTTCCGCCAGCATCGCCGCGATCGGGCCCATCACCGCGGCATAGGTCTTGCCGGCGCCGGTGGGCACCTGGATCAGCCCGTCCCGGCCGTCCCGATAGGCCCTCCAGCAGCGACGCTGAAACGGCAGGGGGCGCCAGCCCTTCCGGGAGAACCAGGCCTCGATCGGCGCCAGTGACGGCTTGGACACGGAACTCAAGGTTGCCGGCCGGCTCAGGTGATCAGGAGACCAGGACGGCTACCACCACCGCGGCGATGGCCAGGATCACCGAACCCAGCACCACCCCGGCGGCCACATTGCCCCGGCGCACTTCGGCCCGGAAGTCGGTGGGTGAGAGGGCGTCGAACAGCCGCAACCCGCCATAGATGAGGATGACCCCCACGAAGGTCCAGCCGACCGTCAGGAGTAACTGGAGCAGCGGTTTGACCATCGCCTCGCCCGGAATCGAGCGCCACGCTACCGAGCTGGTCCGCTGGCCCCTGCTCGCCTGGCTGCTGCCGTTGCTGCCGCTGCTGATTCTGGCGGCCTCGGCGCTGGTGCCCGCCCAGCGCCAGCTGGTCGCCGTGGATCCGGCTGCTCCGGTGCTGAGCGGGCCCTTCACCCTCCGGGGAGGACCGCTGGGGAGCCCGTCGATCCGGCTCCGCACGGACCTCCCGCCCGACAGCTCGATGGGGCTGGCGGTGGATCTGCTCGATGCCGGCGGCACGGCGGTGCTCCAGCTCGACAAGGAGGGCTGGCGTGAGACCGGCACCTGGGTGGAGGACGGCCAGAGCGGCACCTGGGACGAGAGCGACACCGTCGTAGCCCTGGACCTGAGGCCCCGGACGTCGGGCTCCTATCGCCTCCGCCTGACCCTGGAGGATCTGCGGGACGACACCGGCCGGCCGCTCCAGGCCCCGCTCGTGGTGCGTCTGCGGGTGCGCAACCACAGCGTCGACGCGCCGTTGCTGCTGTTCACCGCCGTCGTGGGAACGGGGATGGTGGCGATCCTGCACGCCTCGATCTACCGCGGCTGGCGCACCCGGCGGGTGGTGCGGCTGGAGGACTGCCGGGTGGGGCTGCGTCTCTGGGCCGGCGGGCCAGGCCTGCTGCGGCTGAGGATCCGGGCCCGCTGGGAGCGGCCCAGCAGCGACACCGCCCCGCTGGCGGGCCTGCCCCAGACCCGCTTCGAGCTGGTGGTGAGCGACGCCCTGGGCCGCCCCCGGCTGGAGCAGCGCCGCTGGCTCGCCCCCCGGCGGTACTCCAGCGACGGCGACCACTGGCTGACCCTGGCGGAGACCATCGACCTGCGGGTGCCCGATTCCCAGAACCTGCGCGTCCGCGCCGTTGTGAGCGAGCGGCTCGACGACGGCGACGAGCCGTGGGAGATCGAATGGCTCGAACTGGTGCTGGAGGACGGCGTGCGCACGGCGGTTCCGGTGGTGGCCCTGCCGCTGGCCCCGGCCCGTGAGGCGGCCTGAGATGCCGCTCGAACGCCGGTTGATTCTGGTGCTCACCGTTTCAGCGGTGGGGGTGGGCTCGCTGGCCGCCATCACCCGGCCGATGCTCTACCGCATCGGTCAGGACGGCACCCCCGCCGGGGGCCGCGGAGTGATCTTCCGGGGCGGCTACCGCGGCGGCCGCTGGGTGGGCCGTGAGGTCCCGCGCGACTGGTCCCGGTTCCAGGGCCGGGGGCCGGGGGCGGCGAAGTAGCGATGTCCTCCCGTCCGCCGGCTCCCTTGTCGCCGCTGCAGGTGAAGGTGCTGCTGGCCACGGCCGCCGTCTCCTCCTGCGTGGGGCTGGTGCTGGAGCTGATGCTGGCCACCCAGGCCAGCTATCTGCTCGGTGATGCCGCCCTGGCCACGGGCGTGGTGATCGGCACGTTCCTGGCGGCCATGGGGCTGGGCGCCTGGCTCAGCCAGTTCCTGGCGGTGGGGGATCGCCAGCGCCAGCGGCTGCTGGGCTGCTTCCTGCTGGTGGAGCTGGGCCTGGCTCCGCTCTGCCTGCTGGGGCCGCTGCTGCTGTTCGGCCTGTTCAGCCTGGACGGCCCGGTCTGGCTGGCCCTGGTGGTGCTGACGCTGCTGGTGGGGGTGCTCGGCGGGATGGAGGTGCCGCTGCTCACCCGGCTGCTCGAGAGCCAGCAGCACCTGCGGCAGGCCCTGGCCCGCGTGCTCGCCCTCGACTACTTCGGCGCCCTGGTGGGGGCGCTGCTGTTTCCGCTGCTGCTGCTGCCCTGGTTCGGGCTGCTGCCCACCGCCGGTCTGCTGGCCCTGGTGCCGCTGGCCAGCAGTGCCCTGCTCTGCTGGATGTTTCCCGAGTGCCGCCGCTGGCGCTGGCCGGTGAGCGCAGCCCTGCCGGTGGCGGTGCTGGCGGCCCTGGCCGTGGTGCCGCTGGGGGACCGGATCGAGGATGGCCTCTACGCCGACCCGGTGGTGGGGCGGGCCCAGTCGCGGCACCAGCGGATCGTGCTCACCCGGCGGGGTGGCGACCTGCGCCTGTTCCTCGACGGCAACCTGCAGTTCTCCAGCCTCGACGAATACCGCTACCACGAGGCCCTGGTCCACCCGGCCCTGGCCTTCCATCCCCGGCCCCGGCGGGTGCTGGTGCTGGGGGGCGGCGACGGTCTGGCCGCCCGGGAGGTGCTGCGCTGGCCGGGGGTGGAACGGGTGGATCTGGTGGAACTGGATCCGGCGATGGCCCAGCTGGCCCGTCGCCATCCCGTCCTGCGGCGGATCAATGGCGGCAGCCTGGACGACCGGCGTGTGCGACTGCATCTGGGGGATGCCTTCGAGCTGGTGCGCCGGCTTTCGGGCCCCTACGACGTGGTGATCGCCGATTTTCCCGACCCCGCCACCGCCCCCCTGGCCCGCCTCTACAGCGTCACCTTCTATGGGCGGCTGCTGGGGCGCCTGGCGCCGGAGGGGCTGATCGTGACCCAGGCCTCGACCCCGTTCTTCACGCCGGCGGTGATGGCCTCGATCCAGGCCTCCCTGGAGCAGGTGAATCTCGCCACCCGGCCCTACAGCGTCACGGTGCCCAGCTTTGGGCCCTGGGGGTTCGTGCTGGCCCACCGCCCGGGGCAGGATCTGCGGGCCGCCGCGCTGCCCTTCGAGGCACGCTGGGTCGATGCCGACCGGCTGGCGCGGCTGTTCGAGCTCCCCCGGGATCTGCGGCCCCCGCCCGATCAGCGGGTGCGGCCGAACCGGCTGTCGCGACCGGTCCTGGCCGACTACCAGCGCCGCAGCCTCTGGCGCTGAGCGATCGATAGGCTGGGCCCATGGGCGTCTGGATTCTGCTGCTGGGCCTGCTGCTGGCGGCGCTGGTGCTGCTGCGCGTGCAGCGGCGGGAGCGACGAACGCCGGCCCTGCCCCGGGCCCGCACCCTGTTCGATCTGAGCACCGGCGACATCGTGCAGGCCGGCTCCCGCGACTGGGTGGTGGAAGACCGCCTGCTCTATGACGACGGAGGATTCCAGTGGCTGGAGTATCTCCTTCGCGATGGGCCCGACGGCCGCTGGCTGAGCGTCTGCGAAGACGACTGGCTTGAGGTGAGCTGGCTGGAGCCGGCTCCGCTCGAGCTGATCCACCAGGTGGAGGAGCTGCCGGATCCCTTCCCGGACCGGATCCACTGGGAGGGGGTGGCCTATGGGCTCAGGGAGCAGGGACGCGCCGGGGCCACCTCCAGTTCCCGCACCATGAACCGGCGCCTGGGCGGCTGCCGCTACGGCGACTACGAAGGGCCCGAGGGGCGGGTTCTCTCCCTGGAGCGCTGGGAGGGCGGCGGCCCCGGCGCCGTGGCGGCCGGCGCGGGGGACGACGAGGCGGAGATCACCCTGGGGCGGCGCATCGATCCCGCTGCGCTCACCCTGCTGCCCGGCGACGGCCGGTCGGTGTACCGGCCAGGGATCTAGGAGCCTGCCCTGCTCGGCCCTGGTGTCTCCCCCGCCGCCTCGGCCCCGGGGGGCAACCGTTGTGCCATCGGTCATAGCCGGCCGTGTATTTGGCCCGGCCCACGGCGATCGCACGGCCCACAATGGGGAAGAGCACCCCTGTCTGCCGGCATGAATGAACTCACCCGGGCGATCAACGATCACCTGGCTTCGGAATTCCAGGCCAGCCACACCTACCTGGCGATGTCGATCTGGCTGCGGGAGAAAGATCTGGCCGGTTTCTCCATCTACATGCTCAACAAGAGTCATGAGGAGCGCCAGCATGCCTCCCGCATGATTGCCTACTTAGTGGACAGTGATGCCGAAGTGGAACTGCCCACGGTGGAGGCTCCGCAGCGCAGCTGGCCCTCCGTTCAGGCCCTCTTCGATGTGGCCTACGGAATGGAAAAGGGTGTGACGGCCTCCATCAATCGGCTGTACACCATGGCCGAGCACCAGGGAGAGCGCAGTGCCACCGCCATGCTCGACTGGTTTGTCGCCGAGCAACTGCAGGAGGAAGCGGAGGCGCGCTTCGTCTGCAAGCGGCTGCGGCTCGCCGGTGACAACAGTGCTGCGCTGTTGCTGCTGGATCAGCAGTTCCTCGAAGGGACGGCGCTCAGCCATATCCAGCGGGGTCTCAGTGGGGCCGCTGAGGCCTGATCGCCGCCGAGGCCGAGCCCGATGGTGTCCTCCGAGCGTGTGACTTCCAGCCGTCCCGCCGGCCCGCGTGAGCGCTGCTGGAGCAGGCGGTCCTGCCATCACGGTCCGAGATCGGCGGACGCCGCCGCCCGGGAGAACTTCACCATGGCGCTGCTCGGAATGCCCAACACGGGGAAATCCACGTTCGACAAGCGGCTGACGGGCGGCCATGCCCAGATCGCCAACTGGCCCGGTCTCACGGTGGAGCTGCTGCGGGGCGCGATGCCCCCTGATCGTCTTGGTCAGGCCGACACGGTGGTTGATCTGCCCGGGATTCACGACCTCACTGGCAGCAGTGACGATGAGGCCGTGGTGCAGCGAGTGATGCGGAACGGCAGCCCCGATCTGCTTCTGGTGGTGCTCAATGCCAGCCAGATCAGCAGCCAGATCCGGTTGCTGCTGCCGCTGCAGACCCTGGGTCTTCCCATGGTTGCCGTCCTCAACATGAGCGATGAAGCCCGATCACTTCGGCATCGAGATCGACCATGCGACCATGGCGGCTGAGCTGGGGATCCCGGTGGTGGCCGTGAGCGCCAAGCGCAACCATGGGATCCACCAGCCCCTCGATCAGCTGCATCGGCTGCACAACCGACGCACCCGGG
The DNA here is from genome assembly GCF_056633155.1 of Cryptocyanus atlanticus LEGE 06306. Classification (NCBI taxonomy): domain Bacteria; kingdom Bacillati; phylum Cyanobacteriota; class Cyanophyceae; order Synechococcales; family Prochlorococcaceae; genus Cryptocyanus; species Cryptocyanus atlanticus. Next base: position 129,522 of record NZ_JBSJOZ010000003.1, on the reverse strand, counting down.
CGGTGGACAGGATCCTGCTGCATCCGGTGGCGGGCCTGCTGCTGTTTCTGGGCCTCGTTCTGACCGTGTTTCAGCTGCTCTACCTGGTGACGACTCCGCCGCAGGATCGCCTCGGGAGTGGCCTCGATTGGGTTCAGGCCCACCTGCTCGAGCCAGGGCTGTACCAGATCCAGGCGCCCCCCGTCCTGAAGGGCCTGGTGGTGGATGGCCTCTGGCTGGGGGGCGGCACGGTGGCCACCTCCGCGCCGCTGATCTTCTGTCTTATGTCGTGCTGGCGATCATCGAGGATTCCGGATATCTCCCGTGGGTGGCCATTCTCATGGATGGCTTCATGCGCTGGCTGGGGCTCGATGGCCGAGCGTTTGTGCTGCAGGTGATGGGCTTTGGCTGCAACGTTCTCTCCTTCCTGGGAACCCGTGTGATCCGGGATCGCGGTACGCGGCTGCTGGCCATGCTGTGTATTCCGTTTACCCTGTGCAGGTACGCTTCAGCGTGTATCTCTTCATGGCTGCCGTGTTCTTCCCCAGGCCGTGGTGGCCCCCTGGGCTGGTGCTATTGAGGTTCGATCTGATGAGTGTTCAGGCCGCCGTGATCACCGGCCTGATCTTCAAGTACCTCTATCCAGGCCAGGAGGCGTTGCTGTTGAAACTTCCGTCTTTCCGCGCCCCCAGGCCTGCTCACGGTCGTCCGCCTCGGCTGGACGTACATGCTGAATGTTCTGGTCACAACCCCGATGTTCATCCTGGTGGGGGCGACGGGAATCGGGCTGCGCACCAACCTGCCCGTCGGGGCCGCCGCGGCATCGGGTCAGACCTGGGATGGAGACATCGGTCGCTTCTTCCAGCCGGTGCTGGGGCCGATCGGGATGGGTCCCCAGCTCACGGTGTCGCTGTTCTTCGGCTTCATCGCCAAGGAGATTCTCTGGGGGCCATGGCCGTGATTGACACGTCGAGCGAATCAGGTCTGGGGGATGGACTGGCGTCCGTTATCCCAGCCTTGCAGGCGTTGAGTTTCATGACCTTCGTGTTGCTGTACACGCCGTGCCTGGGCATCCAGGCGGCCAGCTGCAGGAATCCAGATGCCGCCCCTTCGTTCTGCAGTCGCTGGAGTGGTCCCTGCTTCTGGCGTGGATGGCGGCGCTGATCATCGATCAAGGTGGTCGATTGATCGCCGGTCTGACCGTTCTCTCACACCCGAACGACCGCGTTCTGACTGTGCCTTGACAGCTCACGGATGGCCGATCGCTTCAGAGTGAAGCCACAGGGGTGACCTCACTCTGGCTGGCCTGTTCATGCCGGATCATGAACTCCACCAGGCCGCTGGCCACATGCAGAATCCCGCCAGGTTGTCCCCGCCGCAGGACCTCAAGGGGCGCACCGGTTTGGATCCCCATCGCCTGAAGACGCCGCTGTAAGGCCGGTTGCAAGGGCAGTGAATGGATGCGAACCAGCTGCCCTTGTTGCACCGAGCCGAGTGGCATCGCGATGCGTTGAACACGCATACGAGCCAAGCCCCCGACCGCAGGGCCGGACCTGCGCGATCAACGGGGGTGGACGGTCCGTCGCTTCGGGATTCGCCGCTCAGGTGTGGTCCGGGCCTGCTCCAGTTAGACGGTCTGGCCGTGGCGCGGCCGTTCCGGTTGGCCCGGCTCGTCCCACCGGCCGCCTTCCTCATCCGCGACGCCCGGCATCAGGGCCCGGGCGCTCTCGAGAGAGTCGGCTTCCGTCGCCGGTTTGTCGCGGCGCCAGCGGGAGATGCGGGGGAAGCGCACCGCCAGGCCGCTCCTGTGGCGCCTGGACTCCTGCAGGCCTTCGAAAGCCAGCTCGAACACCTGCAGCGGCTCCACGGCCCGCACCGGCCCGAAGCGTTCGGTGGTGTGGCGGCGGATCCAGCGGTCGAGTTCGCTGATCTCAGCACCATCGAGGCCGGAATAGGCCTTGGCGAACGTCATCAGCCGGGGCTCGTCCGCTTCCGCGGATCCCTCGCCGACCTGGTCGGCAGTGCCCGGCGGCCGGCTCCAGAGCGCGAAGGTGTAGTCGGTGAAGAGGTTGGCGCGGCGGCCGCTGCCCGCCTGGGCGTAGACCAGCACGGCATCGAGATGGAAGGGCTCCAGCTTGTGCTTCCACCAGTGGCCCCGCCGACGGCCGGCCAGGTAGGGCGAGGCCAGGGCTTTGAGCATCAGCCCCTCGGCGCCGGCGTGGCGGGCTCGCTGCCGCAGCGGCTCCAGGGCCTCCCAGTCCGGCAGGGGGAGGGCGGTCGAGAGGCGCAGGAGCCCGGCACAGGGAGGGGGCGCCGCCGCGGAGTGCCGCTGCTGCAGATCCTCCAGGGCGGCCCGACGCCGGCCCAGGGGCTGGGGGCGCTGGTCATCGCCCCCCAGCTCCAGCAGGTCGTAGGCCACGAAGGCCGCCGGGCTGGTCCGCCGCAGGGCGGCGCTGGGCTTCTGGCGGCCGAGGCGCCGTTGCAGGGCGGCGAAGGGCTCGGGCCGCTTGCCCCCGGCCGGCCAGACGACCACCTCCCCATCAAGGGCCGTGCCCTCGGGCAGCAGCCGGGCCAGGGTGATCAGCTCCGGAAAGGCGGCATTGATCAGCTCTTCACCACGGCTCCAGAGAAAGGCCTCGCCGCCGCGGTGGATCAACTGGCCGCGGATGCCGTCCCACTTCCACTCCACCTGCCAGGCCGAGGTCTCCGTGCCCGCCAGCCGTCCGGTCTCCAGCGGAGAGGCCAGGAAGAAGGGATAGGGCCGGCTGAGGGGTATCGCACCGGCGGGCGCCGGCTCGAGCAGGGCGCGGAAGGCGGCCACCGAGGGGTCGAACCCCCCCATGAGCCGGTGGGCCAGCTCCGCCTCCTCCAGGCCGCCAGTCAGCGCCAGGGCCCGGATCACCAGACCGGTGGACACGCCCACCCGGAAGCCACCGGTGAGCAGTTTGTTGACCAGGAACACCTGGCCTTCGGGCAAGGCGGCCCAGAGCGCCAGCACCGCCTCCGCCTGGGCACCCTCCTCCAACCGGGCCAGGGCCGGCAGCCGCTCGCCCATCCAGGTGGCCAACGGCAGGTCCAGGGGGTCGGCGGCCGGCAGCTTCAACTCGGGTAGCAGCAGTGCGACCGTTTCGGCCGAATCCCCCACCTGGGCGTGGCAGGCATCGAAGAGCCACTCCGGCAGGCCACTGCGCTCCTGGCAGATCTGGCGGAGCCGCCGGCCGGTGAGCAGACGCCGGCGCCGCTTGCCGAGCAGCAGGGCCAGGGCCCAGGCCCCATCCTCGGCCGGGGCCGCCGTGAAGTACTCCGCCAGTGCCCGCACCCTGGCGTTGGTGCCACCACTGGCATCGAGTTGCTGGAGAAGGGTGGCGAAGGCCTGCATGGCGGTGATCGGGGCAGGGACCAGGACCTGGCTTCAGGGGCCGGCTGAAATCGTCCCAGGGATCCCGGTCGTTGTTCAGATCACGGGTCACTGTGCTGCCGATGCCGAGCTGGACCTGGGCCAGGGCGAGCAGGATCGTGAAGAACGGATCATTGCGGCCGAAGCCGGCCTGGAAACCCAGCACGCCCCATTCCTCCGCGGCGCTTGTGCCGTGGCCGCCCCGTTTGCCGGGCACCCTGCAGCCATGGGCATCGACGAAGGCCAGGACCGCCCGGCCGAGGCTGTCGTCCGGACAGCTGGCCAGGGATCGGTACCGGGCGGCCAGGGCGGTGGCGGTGGTTTGCAGCCGCTCCAGCTGGACGTGGAACCTCATCGGGAACGGGGAACTGGAGAGGAGGATGGGAAGGCAAACCGTCCCCTGCCGGGTGTTGCGGTGACCTGCCCCAGTTCCGACGAGGAACCGGTCGCGAGTGATCCCCCCCGACTCCCCCGGCTCCCCGACCCGGAGGTCCGGCCTTGCCGTTGTCTGGGCCCAGGGAGTTCCGTTTCAGTGGGGTGGATCCGGTCCCTCATCGAGACCCGTCCGTTGCCCGGCTCCCTGATCTGGAGGAGGGGTCTGGCGCCCGGACATGGTGGAGCTACCTGGCCCGGCCAGGCCGGGCAAGCGTTGTCCGCCCGCGGATGGTGCCACGACGCGCTGGTTGGTGGCCTCCGCTCACCGCCAGGATCAGGCCTACCAAATCGCTTTGATTTGCTCGAGTGCGTTCGACCACGCCTGCATCCTTTCTTTAAAGACTTCATCCGTGGTCATGGTGACTTTTCCAGAATTGTTCGGTAGCGCTTGTCTTTTTGAAGTCATCGCGTTCTTCTGAGCCGATCCACTTCGCCTCATGTCATCGGTGATGGGGCGCTCCATAGGCTGAGGATTCACCATGGCAACATGTTTCATTCTGATCAATTCATCCGGAATGATCTCCTCAACGAGGGCCTTCGCTCCTCCATGGGAAGCCACGCACTGGGACGTCGCCGTTGGTTGAACGGGGACGGCCCTGGGAGGACGGATCAAGCCCCCCGAGCGAGCGGGGTTCGGATCCGGCCCATTCGGGTGGTCGTCGTTGGGAAGTCGCCCAGGCATCCCGTGCTCCCCGGCATCGACCAGCTGTCCCCGGCCGGGCCTGGACGCGGGGCTGGTCTCCGCTGTCAGCGTCGTGGGTTCCCGGATCGCCGAACGCCCGTGGATGACGCTCACCCCATCGCCGAACGTTCCCGCCCGCTCCATCCGGATGACCCCGGGGGATCGGCAGGCGGATGTGTTGCGCGAGCAGTCGCCGCGCCGGATGTCTCGATCGCGATGGACCCGGGACCACAAACGTCTGGAGAGAATCCCGGCGGCCTTTGTCTGGCAGTCGAACTCCTCCAGCGTCATCGTCCCGGCCATCCTGGGCACCCCCTCGCAGCGGAGGATCCTGAGTGCCCCTGCGGAACCAGGCCTCCAGGAGTTCGGGGGCGATCCTCCCGACTCGTCCTGGGACGGTTCCGAGCATCGGCCCCGCAGGCCCCGCGCCTGCCAGGAACCCAGGCCCGCCCGTAGAGCCGGCCCACGGGTCTCGGCGGGGAGACCAGCCCACGATCAGGCCGGGTCTGGGCGCGTCAGCTCCGCTTCTGCTTCGTCCTGGCCCAATTCCGCCTGGAACCGCCCCTCGAGGGGCTCGGCGGCGATCCCCTCCACTTCCCGCAGATAGCGGGCCAGGCCGTTGCTGTTGCCGTGGGTCACGTACACCTGGCGGGCGCCGGACTGCTTCACGGTGGTCAGCAGGCCGTCCCAGTCGGCGTGATCGCTGAGGGTGAAGCCGCGCTCGTAGCCGCGCCTCCGCCGGGCGCCGCGCACCGCCATCCAGCCGCTGACGAAGGCGGTCTGGGGATTCTGGAAGCGCTTCATCCACACCGAGCGGTGGGCGGACGGGGGGGCGATCAGCAGGCGTCCCGCCAGTGGGGCGCCCCGGGGGAGCTCGCTCATCGGCCTGGTGGGCACCAGGCTGACCCCCTGCTCCCGGTAGGCGGGCATCAGGCTCTGCACCGCCCCGTGCAGCAGCACCTCCTCCTCCACCCCCAGCGCCGCCAGTTCCGCCAGCAGCCGCTGCGCCTTGCCGAAGGCATAGGCGAACAGCAGCGATGGCCGCTCCGGCGCGCTGCGCCACCACTGCAGGATGGCGGTGGCCACCTCGCGGCCCGGCCGCCAGCGGTAGATCGGCAGGGCGAAGGTGGCCTCGGTGATCAACACATCGGCACCCACCGGTTCGAACGGGGCGCAGCTGGGGTCGGCAGCGCGCTTGTAATCCCCGCTGATCAGCCAGGTTTCACCGCCAGCCGTGATCCGGATCTGGGCCGAGCCCAGCACATGCCCGGCCGAGTGGAACGACACCACCGCCTCACCGATGCGGAACTCCGCGCCGTAGCTCACCGGCGTGAGTGGGAGACCGTTCCCCAGCCGCTGACGCAGCACGGCCGCGCCGCTGCCCACCGCCCAGTAGGCCCCGCTGCCCGGGCGCGCATGGTCGGCGTGGGCATGGGTGATCAGCGCCCGCGGCACCGGCCGCCAGGGATCGATCCAGGCGCCGGCCGCCGGGCAGTAAAACCCCTGGGGGGTGAGCTCAATCAGGCCGCCGGCCGGAAGCACCATGGCGGGGCCGGTGGACGGGGCCCGGCCGGAGTGTGGAGGGGCGCATCCTGGCGGGCTCCGCGCGTTGACGCCGGCAGGCGCTTCCCCTAGCCATGGGGATCCCACGCACCCGGCCCATGCCGCTCGACATCCATCGCGAGGAGCTGGAGGCCACCGCCGCCGCCCTGGCCCGCCCGGGTTCGGGGTTGCTGGCGGCCGATGAATCCACCGCCACGATCGGTAAGCGCTTCGCGGCGATCAGGCTGGAGAACAGCGAGGAGCACCGCCGCGCCTACCGCACCCTGCTGGCCACCGCGCCGGCTCTGGGTGCGTCCGTCTCCGGGGTGATCCTCTTCGAGGAAACCCTCTTTCAGGACGCCACCGCCCCCGACGGCCAGCCGGCGGGATCGATCCTTGATCGCTTCCGGGAGCAGGGGATGGTGGTGGGGATCAAGGTGGATCAGGGGGTGGAGCCCCTGGCTGGGGGCCTGCCGGAGGAGAGCTGGTGCACCGGGCTCAAGGGGCTGCGGGAGCGGGCGGCCCGCTACTACCGACGCGGTGCCCGTTTCGCCAAGTGGCGGGCCGTGCTGCGCATCTCCGGCGAGGGCTGCCCCTCGGAGCTCTGCGTGCGTGAGAACGCCTGGGGCCTGGCCCGCTACGCCCGCACCGTTCAGGAGGAGGGTCTGGTGCCGATCGTGGAGCCCGAGATCCTGATGGACGGCGACCACGACATCCTCACCACCGCCACGGTGCAGGAGTGGGTGCTGCGCACGGTCTACGAGGCTCTCGGCCTGAACGGAGTGTTTCTGGAGGGCAGCCTGCTCAAGCCCTCGATGACCCTGCCCGGCGCCGCCTGCCAGGAGCGGCCCAGCCCAGGGCAGGTGGCCGAGTTCACGGTGCGAACCCTGCGGCGCAGCGTGCCGTCGGCCGTGCCGGCCATCCTCTTCCTTTCGGGCGGGCTGGGGGAGGAAGAGGCGAGTGTCTACCTCAACGCCATCAACCAGGTGCCGGGCGCCCCCTGGCATCTGGGCTTCTCCTTTGGCCGCGCCCTGCAGCATTCCTGCCTCCAGCACTGGAAAGGCCAGGACGTGGCCGCCGGCCAGGCCGCCCTGCTGGCCCGGGCCACCGCCAATGGCGAGGCGGCCCGGGGCTGTTACGTGGCCGGCTCCCAGCCCTCCGACGACGAGGCCTCGCTGTTCGTGGCCAACTACAGCTACTGAGCCTCAGGCGCTCAGCGCGAGCATCCGCTGGATCGGAGCCAGGGCCTTCCGTCGGGTGGTTTCGTCGAGTTCGATGGCGGGCTCCAGGCGCTCCAGGCACCGCCAGAGCTTCTCCAGTGTGTTCAGCCGCATGTAGGGGCAGGCGTTGCAGCTGCAGCCGTCCTGACCCGGCACCTCGAAGAATTGCTTGTGGGGCAGTTGCTTGCGCATCTGGTGCAGGATGCCGGGCTCGGTGAGCACGATGAACCGGGTGGCATCGCTGGCGGCCGCCCGTTCCAGGAGCTTGCTGGTGGAGCCAATGAAGTCGGCCAGATCCAGCAAGGTGGGCAGGCACTCCGGGTGGGCGATCACCTCCGCCTCCGGTTGCTCCAGCTTCAGCCGCAGCAGGCCCTCCTCGCTGAAGGTTTCGTGCACGATGCAACTGCCCGGCCAGAGCGTGAGCGCACGACCGCTCTGGCGGGCCACCCAGCGGCCCAGGTTCTGATCCGGCGCGAACAGGATCGGCCGATCGGCCGGCAGTTGCTGCACGAGGCGCACGGCGTTGCTGCTGGTGCAGATCAGATCGCTCTGGGCCTTCACCGCCGCCGAGCAGTTGATGTAGCTCACCACCAGATGGTCGGGGTGTCTGGCGCGGAAGGTGGCGAAGGCGTCGGCGGGGCAGGCGTCGGCGAGGGAGCAGCCCGCGTCGAGATCCGGCAGCAGCACGGTTTTGTCCGGGCTGAGGATCTTGGCGGTCTCCGCCATGAAGTGGACGCCACAGAAGACGATCACGTCGGCGCCGGTGCTGGCGGCCCGGCGGGAGAGTTCGAGCGAATCGCCGATGAAATCGGCCACGTCCTGGATCTCGGGGCTCTGGTAGTAGTGCGCCAGGATCACGGCATTGCGCTGGCGCCGCAGGGCTTCGATGGCGCCCGGCAGGTCCGCGGGGGCGGGAGCGGAGCCTGCGGCGGAGGGGGACGATCGGCGGGTGTCAGTGGCCGCGAAAACCAACCGATACCTCATCTGGGTCAGGATGGAACCACCCTAGGGATCTGGCACGGTCGACATGCGTATCGCCATTGCCGGAGATCTGCACGGGCAATGGGATTCGCTGGATGTGGGGCTGCTGCGCCGGCTGGCCCCTGATGTGGTGCTGGTGGTGGGGGATCTCAGCGACGGTCAGGAACGGATCGCCGCCAGCCTGGCCAGCCTCGACCATCCCCTCGCCTGCATCCTCGGCAACCACGACACGGGCAAGGACCCCAGTGGCCGACGCCTGCAGCGCCAGATCGATCTGCTCGGGGAGCGGCACTGCGGCTGGGCCCTGCGCAACCTCGATCCCCCCGGTTTGGCGGTGGTGGGAGGCCGCCCAGGCAGCGCTGGCGGCGGCTATCATCTCTCCAGGCCGGTACAGGCCCTCTGGGGGCCGGTCGAGCCGGCTGAATCGGTGCGGCGCATCGTGGCGGCGGCCCTGGCCGCCGACCCGGCTCTGCCCCTAGTGATGCTGGCCCACTGCGGTCCGAGCGGCCTGGGCAGTGAGGCCCACGATCCCTGCGGCCGTGATTGGAAACCCCCCGCCTGCGACTGGGGTGACCAGGATCTGGCCCAGGCCATCGAGTCGATCCGCCCCCATCGCCCGCTCCCCCTGGTGGTGTTCGGGCACATGCACCACGCCCTGCGCCGGGGCCGGGGGGAGCGGCGCAGCTTCCTGATCGACCGCCGCGGCACCGCCTACCTCAATGCCGCCTGCGTGCCCCGCCACGGTACGGATGCCCTGGGGCGGCCGCTGCGGCACCTGGCCTGGGCCGAGCTGGAGCAGGGGGAACTCCGCCTGGCCAGCCACCGCTGGTACCACCCCGATGGTCGGCTTCTCTACGAGCAGATGCTGTTCGAACGCTCGTCGCTGGCGGCGAGCCTGGCCGTGCCGTGCTGATCTACGCCTGCGTCAGCGGCCACGGCTATGGCCATGGCTCCCGGTCGGCCGCGATCCTGCTGGCCCTGGCTGCCCGCCGACCCCACTGGCGCCTCGTGCTCTCCACCTCCCTGCCGACCGCCTTCCTGACCGGCGCCTTCGGGACGGTGCCCTTCGAGCACCGTCCCTGCACCTGGGATGTGGGGGTGGTGCAGGCCGACGCCCTCGGCGTCGACCTGGCCGGCACCCTGGAGGCCCTGGACCGGCTCGAGGCCCGCCTTCCGGCCCAGATCGAGGCGGAGGCCGCCTGGCTGCGGGCCCAGCCGGGGCTCAAGTTGCTGCTCGGCGATGTGCCCCCGGCGGCCGCCCGGCTCGCCGCCCGGCTGGAGGTGCCCCTGGTCTGGATCGGCAACTTCGGCTGGGACACGATCTATGCCCCGATGGGAGGGGCCTTCGCTGGCTGGGCGGAACGCTGCCGAGCGCTCTATGCCCTCGGAAGCGGCCTGATCCGTTGCCCATTCGCCCTGCCGATGGACTGGGGCCTCGAATCGACTGAGGTGGGGCTCACGGTGGCCCCGGCCCGCCTTGATCCCGACCAGCTCCGCCGGCAGCTGGCGTTGCCGGCGGAGCGAAGCCGCTGCGTGCTGGTGAGCTTCGGCGGACTGGGCCTGCGGCTGGGCCCCGAACCGTTCCGGCGCTGGCCGGACCATGTCTTCATTGGCACCGAGCCTGGCGCCGCTGCGGCGAAGAACGTGCGGTTGCTGCCGTCGGGGGTGCGCCCCCTGGAGCTGATGTCCCTGGTGGAGCGCCAGATCACCAAGCCCGGCTACAGCAGTTTCTGCGAAGCTCTCTCCGGCGGCGTGGGTCTCCACGTGGTGCACCGCCGCGGCTTCGCCGAGGCGCCGGCGCTGGAGCAGGGCCTGCGCCGCCACGGCGCCCACCGGCTGCTCAGCGAAGTCCAGGCCCGCAGCGGAGACTGGGATCTCGACAAGCCGCTCCACCCACCGGCGGCTGAGCCCCTGGCGAACGACGGGGCGGATCGGGCGGCGGAATGGCTGATCGCCAGATCCGCTTCGAGGGGTTGAAGTCAACACCTTTGAAACGGCCGGGAGCACTGCGGCGCAGGCGATCTGGTGTCCACGGCTACGAAAGGACCGATTTCAATCAGCAGATCTGATCATCCTGAGGCTGATTGATTTCAGATCAGAAATCCCAGTGCAGAACAGTGATGTGAACTCAACAGGTGCTCAGGATAACGTGTGGACACTTGTTCGACTGGCACTAATACGACCCAGGCCCCAACATGATTTGACACATTAACGCCCATCCGAACGCGGCAAGATTCTTACCCACGTTTCTTTGTGACCGTTCAGTTCAGATCAGCCTCCAGTTTTTGCCCACTTGATTCTGCTTCGTTGATGCAGCCTGGTTGATCTTGTTTTCCTGATCTTCGGATTGTTTCAACGTTGGCGGCAGTTGATTCATGGCTCTCGCCCCCCAGGCGATCGATCTACGGCTGTCTCTCCATGGGCTTTCCCCATGGTTCCTGTCCCTTACCCCACTCCCCGCTTGTCCACCCTCGCTTCCCTCACCCGTCGCCTGTGTCTGCCCGCCCTGGCCATCGGCCTGACGGCTCCAGCCCATGCCATGAGCTGGGAGCAGATCCGGTTGCCCGGCGCCTCCTCCCACAGCCCAGACCAGGGTCGGACCCAGCCGCACTCCCTGGCCATCGCGATGCCCGAGGATCTTCCGAGGGGGGCACGCCAGTTCGCGATCACGCCTGAGCGTCGGGCCATGCTCAACACCATCCGTTTTGCGGAGGGCACCTGGGCCAATGGCGAGGACCGCGGCTACTGGATCATGTTTGGCGGCGGTTTGATGCCCAGCCTCGACCGGCATCCCGACCGTGTCGTGCGCACCGCCCGATACGCCAGCGCCGCCGCCGGGGCTTACCAGTTCATGCCGTTCACTTGGTCGATGGCCAGCCGGGCCCTGGGACTTCAGGGGTTCGGACCCCTGGTGCAGGACCAGGCCGCCATCTTCCTGATCCAGCGGCGCGGGGCCCTGCCCCTGGTCGATGGCGGGCTGATGACCCCCAAGCTGGCCGCCAAGCTGGCCCCCGAATGGGCCTCGTTCCCCACCCTCTCCGGCCGTAGCTTCTATGGCCAGCCGGTCAAGCGCTTCACGGAACTGCGCGCGTTCTATGACGCCAATCTCACCACCCTGAGGGCCCTCCAGGGTGTTCGCACCGAACTGGCCCGGGCGGAACCGCCCGTGATCCAGGCCTGCACGTCGGGGAGCCTCGCCTGCGCCCTCGAGGGGATCGGCCAGGACGAGTGACCTGCTGCGATCAGCCCGGTTCGCTGCCCGCAGGATTCCCCATCGTTTTCTGGGCCACCAGGTAGGCCCCCACGGCGGAACCCAGAAAACCGAGCACGTTGCGCAACACGGGCAGTGGATCGGAGGTGCGGGTGAACACCGGTCCGAGACCGAACACCACAAACAGCATCACCCAGAGGGGGGAGAGCAGCAGAACCCAGCTCCAGGCTACCCGGTCCTCCGCCTTGCGCGGAAAGGCGGCCACCCCCACGATCACCCCTCCGAGCACCGAGGTGCACAGGGTGAGAAGCCACTGTTCCCGGGGCAGGCCCGGCACCACCTGGCAGCCCCCCCGTTCCAGGCAGGTCTCCACGGCGCTGAGGGCATCGACGATCGCGCCGTCCTCGCCGTGGTCGCGGACGTAGAACTGGTTGCCGAAGCGGGTCTGCAACTCCACCCAGAAGGTGCGGGGCATCAGGGCGAAGAGGGCATCGCCGACGTTGAAGTTGAGCAGGTTGCCGCCACGGGGATCGGCCACCAGCAGCAGGCTCCGCTCATCGAGCCCCCAGAACTCCTTCACCGCCAGCCCGGGGGTTCGCTCGTACTGGGTGAGCACGCGCAGCTTCCAGCCGCTGCTCGCCTCGAAGGCCTCCAGGTGCGTCTCCAGGCTGACGCGCTGTCCGTCGGTGAGGGCCCGGGCCAGATCGATCACCGGGGTGGGATGGTCGGGCAGCAGCTCGGGGTTGTCGGCCGCCATGGCCACTCCCCCGCCGCTTGCTCCGCCCAGGGGAGTCAGCAGCAGCAGCAGGGCGGCCAGCAGGCCGATCAGGCCGATCAGGCCGGGGAGGGCAGCGGACGGGTGCGATCTGGCGGCGAGGCCCATGCGGCTGCTTCAGGGACAATCCATTCTCTCCGAATGTCCCGATGGTCGTGTCCCCATCCGACTGGCTGCAGCAGCGCCTCCGCCACGCCGGGGGGCAGGTGCCCTTCCGCACGTACATGGAGTGGGCGCTGCATGACCCGGACCACGGTGCCTACGGCAGTGGGCGCCTGCGTCTCGGTCCCCACGGGGACTTCGCCACGGCCCCTTCGCTCGGGGATGGGTTCGCCGAGCTGCTGGCCCCCCAGATCGCCCAGTGGCTGCAGCAGCTGGATCAGGATGGCGGACCGGATCGTTCCGCCGAGGGACGCCGACCGCTGGCGCTGGTGGAGACCGGCCCCGGCGAGGGGGATCTGGCGGCCCAGCTCGCCGCCGCCCTCGCCACCGGCTGGCCCGCCCTGGCGGCCCGCACGGACCTGGTGCTGGTGGAGCCCAACGCCGGCATGGCCCGGCGCCAGCGCCGCCGGCTGGCCGGCTCCCCCCTGCCGGTGCGCTGGTGCTCCTTCCGGCAGCTGGCCTCGGCCCCGCTGCGCGCTGTGGTCCTGGCCCATGAGGTGCTCGATGCCCTGGCGGTGGAGCGGATCGTCTCCGCTGGGGATCACTGGCGACGCCAGATGGTGACCCTGGCCGGTGCCGCTGGCGGCCTGTCCCTGGAGCCCGGTGAGCGCCTGGAGCCTGAGCTGGCGCAGACCCTCGAGCCCCTCGGACTGGCGACCCCCGGGCCCCGGCGCCCGGCCGGCTGGTGCACGGAGCTCCATCCGGGGGTCTCCCCCTGGCTGGCGGCCTGCGCCGCCGCGCTCGAGGCCGGCCGCCTGCTGGTGATCGACTACGCCCTGGAGGCCTGGCGGTATTACGCCCCGCAGCGCCACAGTGGAACCCTGATGGCCTATCGGGGCCAGCGGGCCAGTGCCGATCCCCTGCTGGAGCCCGGACACTGGGACCTCACCGCTCACCTGTGCATCGACAGCCTGCGGACGGCGGCCGCAGCGGCGGGCTGGACGCCCCTGGGCGAGCGCCGCCAGGGGGAGGCCCTGCTGGCCCTGGGGCTGGCGGAGCGGCTGCATGGCCTGCAGCAAGGGGCGGTCCCGGCCGATCTGGCCAGCCTGCTGGCGCGCCGGGAGGCCCTGCTGCGGCTGGTGGACCCCGCCGCCCTCGGCGATTTCCGCTGGCTGGCCTTCGCCCGGGTCGGCGCGGCCGCTTCCGGCTCCCCCGTCTCCTCCCCCGACGCAGCGACCCGGTCCCTGTTCCTGCGGGACCCCGCCGGGCCCACCGGCGCTGTCGCCCCCACCGGCCCATCCGCCCCGGGATCATCGGACGCCATGGCCGCTGCGGCCCCAGTCGAGCCAATGGGCGTAACCGGCACAGTCAGCCCCCCACCTCTGCCCTAGGACGACCTGGGTCCCGGCGGTTGGCTGGCCGTAACGATGGCACCGGAGCGCTTCTTTCTCGAACTGCCTCCCCCGGCCGGCCTTGGCGGTGATCTCCCCCACGTGGTGGTGGTGGGAGGCGGGTTCGCCGGGGTGCGGATCTGCCAGGCCCTGGCCCGCCAGCCGGTGCGGGTCACCCTGATCGACAAGCGCAATTTCAATCTGTTCCAGCCGCTCCTGTATCAGGTGGCCTCGGGGCTGGTCTCGGCGGCTGATGTGGCCTCGCCGCTGCGCCAACTGGTGGGGCAGGCCCCCAACGTGCAGGTGCTGCTCGGGGAGGTCACGGATCTGGATCCGCAGAGCCGGGTGCTGGTGTTCAATGATCAGCGTTTCGGCTACGACCAGCTGGTACTGGCCAGCGGCTCCGGCAGCGCCTACTTCGGCCATGAGGAATGGCGGCCCCTGGCGCCCCCGATGAAGATCATCGAACACGCCCAGGAGATCCGCCGGCGGCTGTTGACGGCCCTGGAGGAGGCCGAGCAGACCACCGATCCCCTTCGCCGCCGGTTCCTGCAGACGGTGGTGGTGGTTGGGGCGGGACCGGCCGGCTGTGAGCTGGCCGGTTCCCTGATCGAACTGATGCACGCGGCCGTGCGCCGCGATTTCAAGCAACTGGAGCTCGAGCGGTGCCGGGTGGTGCTGGTGGATGCGGTCGATCGGGTTCTGCCGGCCATGCATCCGAGCCTCTCGGTGGCGGCGGCGGATTACCTGGGCCGCAACGGGGTCGAGGTGCTGCTGAACACCATGGTGGATTCGATCGCTCCGGGTCGGGTGCGCCTCCGGGGGGGCGACACCTCTGGCGCCTGCCTGGAGGCTGCCACCATCTGCTGGACGGCGGGGGTGCGGGCCTCCCGGCTGGGGCGGCTGCTGGCCGAGCGCTGCGGCTGCGATCTGGACCGGGGTGGCCGGGTTCAGGTGGAACCCGATTTCACGGTGCCGGGTCATCCGGAGCTCCGGGTGGTGGGGGATCTCTGTTGTTACCCCCACACCGCCAGCGGTGCGCCGCTGCCGGGCATGGCCGGTCCGGCGGTGCAGATGGGGGCCTGGGTCGCGCGGGACATCGTCAACCGCATCCAGGGCCGCCGCAGCGACCCGTTCCGCTGGCTCGACCTGGGCAGCATGGCGGTGATCGGGCCGCTCTACGCCGTGGCCGACCTGCGGGGGCTGCGGGTCTCCGGGCTGACCGGCTGGCTGGTCTGGGGACTGGCCCATCTGGCCTTCATCCCCGCCACCGAGAACCGCCTCACCCTGCTCACCCGCTGGCTCTGGCAGATCGCCACCCGCCAGCGCTCGGCCCTGCTGATCACCGGCCGACCCAACCAGCACATCGGTGTTGACGTGGGTCTGGCCAGGGCCCCCGCGCCGGCCACCCTTCCCCTCACCGATCCGGTCGCCTGAGCGGCCCCACCGGCCCCCGTAGGGTTCCCGCCATGGTCCAGGGCATTCTTGATGTCGATCTGCTCGCCTTCGAGCGGGGCGATGGCGCCCGGCGCCGGGCCGTGGTCGATGGGGTGCGCCGCAGCCTGGCCACCGGCTTCGTTTACACCAGCAGCGACCTGCCGGTGGATCTGCTCGACACGGCCTACGGCATGCTCTCCGCCTTCTTCGCCCTCGATCCGGCCCGCAAGCAGGCCTTCTCCGCCCCCGGCTCCTGCGGGCAGACGGGCTACACCGGCCCGCTGGTGGAAACCGCCGCCGGCAGCCCCCTGGCCGACTGGAAGGAGATGCTGAACTGGTCGTCGCCGATTCCGGTGGGCCACCCGCTGCGCCGCCGCCATCCCTTGCTCTATCCGGAGCCGCTGCTGCCGGAGGCCGTGGTCCCGGGCATCACGGGGGTGCTCGAGCGTTTTCACCGCGCCATCGAGGATCTGCAGCGCCGTTTCCTGCGGGTGATCGCGCTGGGTCTCGGCGCCGCCGAGAGCTTCTTCGAGGCGATGGTGCGGGAGGCTCCCACCCTCAGCCGGGCCATCCGCTATCCGCCGATGGCGACGGCTCCGGCCGTGGGCCACCTGTGGGCGGCCCCCCATGGCGACATCAACCTGATCACGGCCCTGCCCCGGGCCTCCGGGCCGGGGCTGCAGGTGGAGGTGGAGGGAGCGTGGGTCGAGGCCAGCCCGCCGGAAGGCCGGGTGATCCTCAACAGCGGCCTGATGCTGGAGCGGCTGAGCAACGGCCTGATTCCGGCCGGTCTTCACCGGGTGGTGGCCCCCGCCGGCCACTCCGACGACCGCCTCAGCGTGGTGCAGTTCTGCCACGCCCGACCCTCCACCGTGCTGGTGCCCCTGGCCAGCTGCTGCTCGGCCGCAACCCCCCAGCGATACGCGGGCATCCGTGCCGGTGAGGCGCTGGAGGAGGTGCTCTACGCCATCAACCTGCTTGACGGGTCAGGGCCTCCCCCTGGCGGTTGACGATCCGTGCCGGCAGCTGTCGCCGGTCGACTGGGCGCAGGGTGCGCAGATTGAGGGTGGTGTCGGTGGTGCGGCCGCTGCTCCAGGCCAGATCGAGCACGGTGAGGGTCTGGAAGGGGGCGGCCCCTCCCTGCAGCAGGGGGCGGGGACCACTGCCGGCGGCCCCGAGCTGGAACAGGTCCAGCTCTCCGAGCCGGGCGGGGTAATAGGCGTGCTGATGGCCGCTGATGTAGGCCTCCACGTCGTGGCGCTCCATCAGCTGGCGCAGGCGGCCGGCTCCGGCGAGCACGTTGCCGCCGCTGTCGCGCCCCCGGGCCACGGCCTGGAGGGGCAGGTGGCCGAGCACCAGTCGCCTCCGGGCGGAGCGGGCGGCGGGGGACGCCAGGCTGCGCTCGGCCCAGCGCAGCTGCTCCGCCGGCACCGTGGCGGATGAAGCGTCCCAGACCAGCAGGAACAGGCCGTCCTGCAGGACGGAATAGAAAAAGGGAAACCCGCTGGCGTCCACGAAGGACAGGCCCAGGGCGTCGCGGCGAGCGCGCCAGAACCGCGATGCCTGCTGCCGCTCCCGCGCGAACACGTAGCGTCCGCCGGAGCGGCTGGCCGAGGCGTCATGGTTGCCCATCGTGGGCGCGAAGGGCAGGCCCCGCTTCCGCAGGGGGGAGAGCACGCGGCGATCGAAGGCCGTCCACATGGCGCTGAGCTGGGCGTCGCTGAGGCTGAGCTTCTGGCCCGCCACCATGTCGCCGGCGCAGAGCACCAGATCGGGGTGGACCGTGGGGATCAGGGCGACGGCCCGGTCCACTTCGGGGATGTAGGTGGTGGAGCCGTAGCTGGCGTTCAGATCGCTGATCAGGGCCAGGCGCAGATCCCCCCGGGGGGGCAGCGTCGGAGTGGACCCGAACGCTCGGGCTCCCAGCGCCCCTGCCCCGAGGCCGGCGGCCCCGAGGGCGAGAAAGCGGCGGCGGGAGAGGGACGGGGGCATGGGCGGCGGGCTCAGCGCCCTTCGTTGACGCCACGGTTGATCACGCAGCCGGCGGTGGCGCCGATGGCGGCCCCGCCCAGCCGGTTGATCACACCACCGCTGGCCACGGCTCCTCCGATCAGGCCTCCGATCGCCACCCCGTTGGTGCAGCGGGCCCGGTTGGCTTCGGCCTGCCGGGCCTCCTCCTGGGTCTGGGCCCGGACGGGTGCCGCCAGGCTCAGGATGGCGAGGCCCAGGGAGGCCAGAGCGGGGATGGAGCCCCGGAGCAGGGAGCGGGCCATGGGTCTGGGGATGGATCGATGGGCCTGACCCTATCGAACCCGGCTAGATTGGCCAGCGCCCAGCTGTGACAGGGTGTGAGGCATCCAGGCGCCCCCTGCACCGAGGTCATGGCCCAGCCCCGTCATCGTTTCGAACCCGTCGAGCGTTTCGGCCAGAGCCTCACGACGCCACGGCCCTGGAACACCGCCGCCCTGGCCGGTGTGGAGCGCCTCAACGGTCGTGTGGCGATGCTGGGCTTCGTGGCCGCCATCGCCGGAGAGGTGATCACCGGGCGGGGGCCGGCCGGTCAGCTGGCCTTATGGCTCCTCTGGCCCGTCGGCTGATCCCTGAGGTCCTCCTCCCGGGGGGCTGTTGGTCCGGCTCGATTCAGAATCCTCCCCGTCCCCTCCGCTCCGCCCCATGGCTGACCCCCGCGATCCGGCCAGCGACCGCCAGCGCGACCTGCTTCGTGTCATCTGCTGCGTGGCCTGGGCCGACGGCCGGCTCTCGCAGGAGGAGAGCGACCTCCTGCAGCGGATCGTCCGGCAATACCTCAGCCCGGAGGATGCCGATGGCCAGGCCTCCCTGCAGGCGGAGACGGATCCGTTCCGGCGTGGTGCCCTGGATCTGGCCGAACTGGACGCGGTGATCCCCCGGCTGATCAGCGACGAGGATCGTCGCCTGGCGGTGAAGCTCGCCTACCTGATGGCCCGCATCGACCACGAGGAGGGCGCGGCCTCTCCGATCAGCGCGGAGGAGAAGCTGGCCTACCGCCGCCTGGTGGAGGGTGTGGGGCTCAGCGCCGACCAGGTGCAGGCCGCTGAATGGGCGGCCGAACGGGAGCTGGACGAGCGTCGGGGGGTCTGGGTCGTGCTCAGTTCGGTCTTCGGTGACCTCGGCGGCTGGCCCTCCCCGGAGCTGCTGGCTTCCCCGGCCATGCGCTGGCTCTAGGGGCTGGCCGGCCCTGCCGATTCAGGGCCTGGGACGGGGTGCCGGGGTCGGAAACAGGGCGCGGAAACCCGCCTGCCGCAGCTCGGCCGGTTCGGCGGTCTTCTGCCAGAGGCTCTCGAAGTAGAAGTAGGCCACTCCCAGTCCCCGCTGCCGGGCGGCCCGGGTCTGCGCTTCGATCATCGCCATCGGCACCGGCCGGGTTCGCTGGCCGGTCATCACCCCGATCGCGGTGGGGATCTTGGCGCCGGTCTCGGCCAGTTCCGGCCGTGTGAGCTGGGCCTCGAAGCTCTCGAGATCCGGTCGGTAGACCTGCACCAGCAGTTCATCGACCAGACCTCTCCGCACCCAGGTCAGCCAGTCCTGAAGCTGGAACTTGTAGGCGAAGTCGTAGTAGTTGGGGGAGACTGAGACGATCGTGTTCGGCTTCGCCGCACTGATCGTGCGGTGTAACTGGTCCATGAAGGCGGTGATCCGGTCGGCCCGCCACTTGAGCCAGCCCGGATCCTGGGGGTTGGCCGGTGGATCCCGCTTCATCTCCCTGCGATAGAGGTCCCGCGTGTAGGGGTCGTAGCCGAAGGTGCTCGGCAGGGTCATGTGGTCATCGAACTGGATGCCGTCGCCGTCGTAGCCGTTGACGATCTCCATCACCAGTTCGGTGATGAAGGCCTGCACCTCCGGGTGGAACGGGTTCAGCCACACCACCTCGCCGGCGGCACTGACCGAGGTCCTGCCGCCGTCCAGTTTCTGGGTCAGCCAGTCGGGATGGCGTGTCGCCAGCTCCGAGAAGGGGGGCGCCATGAAGCCGAATTCAAACCAGGGAAGCACCAGCATCCCGTTGGCATGGGCTTCGGCGATCAGTTCCTCAAGGATGTCCTGCTGCTGCAGGCCCCGGTATGTAAACGACTGAATCTGGCGCCGCTGGGTCACTTCACTGGGGTAATAGGCATACCCACCGTTCCACACCACCGGGTAGAGGGTGTTGAAGTTGGTGTCCTTGAGCCTGGCCACCGCGGCCTCCATCCTGGGGCGGTCGCGCACCGTGGCCATGTCGTTGCCCGTCAGCCAGACGCCGCGGATCTCGGCACGACCCGTCTGGGCCGTCGCCTGAGGAGCTGGAGCGGACAGGAGCGCCCACAGGATGCCCAGCAGCAGCACGACGGGAAGCAGGAACCGGGTTCGTCTGCGCACGCGCTGCTCCATCCGGCTGCGGGGACCCTAGCCAGGGTGTTCCGTTTCACTGGTCCCCCTAGATTGCGCTCGCCAGAGCCTGACCATGGCCTTCGCGACTGCCCGCTCCTACACCCTCCTCTCGGTGGGAGCTGCGCTGGTCACGATTCTGATCAAGGCGGTCGCCTGGCGCCTCACCGGTTCGGTGGGCCTGCTCTCCGACGCGCTGGAGTCGGGGGTGAATCTGGTGGCGGCCCTGGGGGCATTCTGGGCGCTGACGCTGGCCGCTAAGCCCGCCGACGAGGACCATCCCTTCGGCCACTTCAAGGCCGAATATTTCTCCAGCGGACTGGAGAGCGCCCTGATCCTGGTGGCCGCTCTGGGCATCCTGCACGCCTCCCTGCCGCGGCTGCTCCAGCCCCAGCCCCTGGAGCGGCTCGGCCTCGGGCTCACCCTCTCCCTGATCGCCACTGGGATCAACGCCGCGGTCGCCTGGCTGCTGCTGCGGGCGTCCCGCCGCTTTCACTCGATCACCCTGCGGACTGACGCCCACCACCTGCTCACCGATGTGTGGACCTCGATCGGCGTGGTGGTGGGCATTGCCCTGGTCAAGCTCACCGGCCTGCTCGTTCTCGATCCGCTCATCGCCATCGCCGTGGGGGTGAATATCCTCGTCACCGGCTGGCGACTGCTGGTCGACACCGCCTCCGGTCTGCTCGATCGATCGATCCCGGCCTCCGAGCGCGACCAGCTCGAAGCGCTGTTCGCCTCCCATGCGGGGGAGGGGATCGCCTTCCACGCCCTGCGCTCGCGGGTGGCGGGCTCCCGCCGCTTCATCTCCGTTCACGTCCTGGTGCCCGGGGCCTGGACGGTGCAGGTGGGCCATGACTTCTGCGAACGCCTGGAACGGGACGTGGTGACCCTGCTGCCCCGCAGCCACGTGTTCACCCACCTCGAGCCGATCGAGGACATCACCTCCTGGCAGGACCAGGGCTTCCGCTGGGACGAGCCCCCCTGATGGGTGTTTCCCGATACTCCTTACTGGTATGTGACTGGCTGTCAAGCTGGTGTCATACACCGATACATTGAGAGGGCGTTGCTTTCCGGCGATGGATCACCTTCAACCCGGCGCCTTCGTGGAGCTCGCGGGCAACCGCTCCGGCACCTACCAGCTGATCGGCATCGATGACCACACCGGCAGCGGCTGGGTCCGCCGCTGGCCCCTCTCCCGCCACGGCTCCCCCTCCTTCAGTGTGGCCCTCGACGATCTCAGCCCCGCCAGCCCCGCTCCGATCGGAGCCCCGCGCCCATGATCCCGATCCGCGCCCTGCTCACCACCCAGGTGCTCTGCCAGGCGGGGCGCCTGGCGCTGTGGAGTGGGGGTTCGGCCCTGCTGCTCGAAGCGCTGTGGCGCGCCCTCCTGGCGGGTCGCCCCTGAATCGGCCCCCGGTCGCCGTCCAATGGGGCTGTTCGGCGAACACCGCGCTCCTCGGGGCTGGACTTCCTAAGGTTGCCTCCACTTTCCCTTCTCCATGGGCTACCTGCTGAACGGCGCCTGGCAGGACGCCTGGTACGACACGAGTGCCAGTGGAGGGCGCTTCCAGCGCGATTCCGCCCGCTTCCGCCACTGGATCACCCCCGATGGATCCCCCGGGCCCAGTGGAGAGGGGGGGTTCGCCGCCGAGCCCGGCCGCTACCACCTGTATGTCTCCCTGGCCTGTCCCTGGGCCCATCGCACCCTGATCCTGCGCTCCCTCAAGGGCCTGGAGGAGGCCATCTCAGTGTCGGTGGTGCACTGGCTGATGCTGGAGCACGGCTGGAGCTTCGATCCGGGTCCCGGCGTGGTGCCCGATCCGGTGCTCAACGCCCGCTGGCTCCATCAGCTCTACACCCACGCCGATCCCGGCTGCACCGGCCGCGTCACGGTGCCGATCCTCTGGGACAAGCGGCGCTCCACGATCGTCAGCAACGAATCATCGGAGATCCTGCGCATGTTCAACACCGCCTTCGATGGGGTTGGCGCCGCCCCCGGCGACTACTACCCCGAGGAGCTGCGCGCCGAGATCGACGAACTCAACACCTGGATCTACGACACCATCAACAACGGCGTCTACAAGTGCGGCTTCGCCACCACCCAGGAGGCCTACGAGGAGGCCCTCACCCCCCTGTTTGCCAGCCTCGATGCCCTCGAGCAGCGTCTGGCCGGCCGGCCCTTTCTCACTGGTGAGCGCATCACCGAGGCGGACTGGCGCCTGTTCACCACCCTCGTGCGCTTCGATCCAGTCTACGTCGGCCACTTTAAGTGCAATCTGCGCCGCCTGGTCGACTATCCCCATCTCCAGGCCTACCTCAAGCGGCTGTACCGGCAGCCCGGCATCGCCGCCACCGTGGACATGGATCACATCAAGCGGCACTACTACCAGAGCCATCGCACGATCAACCCGTCCGGGGTGGTGCCGCTGGGGCCGCTGCTCGAGCTCAGCGTGGCGGCCGCGCACTGAGGGGCCGCGGCCGCCACGCTGGGGTCATGCCGATCATCTCCGCCGAGGCCCTCTCCAAGACATTCCGGGTGGCGGACAAGCAGCCCGGGTTGTTGGGCACCCTGCGCCACTTCGTCGCCCGCCGCAGCCGGGAGGTGCCGGCGGTGTCCCAGGTGTCGTTCCAGATCGAGCCCGGCGAGGTGGTGGGTTTTCTGGGACCGAACGGCGCCGGAAAGACCACCACCCTCAAGATGCTCAGCGGCCTGATCCACCCCAGTGGCGGACAGGTGCGGGTGGCGGGCCATGAGCCCGCCCTGCGCCAGGCGGCCTTCCTGCGGCGCATCACCCTGGTGATGGGTCAGAAGCAGCAGCTGATCTGGGATCTGCCCCCCCTGGATTCGCTGCGGGTCAACGCCGCCGTCTACGGCCTCGCCGATGGCGAGGCCCGGCGCCGCATCGCCGAACTGGCCGAGATGCTGGAGCTGGGCGAGGAGCTCACCAGGCCGGTGCGCAAGCTCTCGTTGGGGCAGCGCATGAAGGCCGAGCTGCTGGCGGCCCTGCTGCATCGGCCCTCGGTGCTGTTTCTTGATGAACCCACCCTCGGTCTCGACGTGAACGCCCAGGTGCGGGTGCGGGACTTCCTGGCTGACTACAACCGCCGCACCGGTGCCACCGTGCTCCTGACCAGTCACTACATGGGCGACATCACCGCCCTCTGCCCGCGGGTGCTGCTGATCCACCAGGGGAGCCTCTTCTACGATGGCAGCCTCGAGGGGCTGGGGGAACGGCTGGCCCCCTATCGCGAAGTGCGGCTGGAGCTGCGCCAGGTGTTCCCGCGGGAGGCGTTCAGGCCCTACGGCACGATCGAATCGCTCCAGGGGCACCAGGTGCGATTGCTGGTGCCGCGCGCGCAGGTCACCGGCACTGTCGGACGGATGCTGGCCGAGTTGCCGGTGCTCGATCTGCAGGTGAACGATCCGCCGATCGAGCAGATCATCGGCGAGCTCTTTCGCCAGGCGGACCATCCCGGTCCGCGCAGGCCGGATCCTCCCGTGGCGGAACTCTGCGCTCCATGAGAGTCAGGCCCCGGCTTCCCCTGCTCCACGCCCGGCGCGTGGCGGCGGCGCTGTTCAGCAGCCAGTACGCCCTGATGCTGGAGTACCGGGCCGAGATCGCGCTCTGGGCCCTCTCCGGGGTGCTGCCGCTGATCATGCTCGGCGTCTGGAGCGGCTCGGAGGCCGCCGTCGCCCTCGGGCTCAGTCCGGGCCAGCTCGGCCGCTATTTCCTCGCCGCCTTCGTGGTGCGTCAGTTCACGATCGTCTGGCTCATTCACGCCTTCGAGGAGGACACCCTGCAGGGCCGCTTCTCCCCCTACCTGCTGCAGCCGTTGCAGCCCTTCTGGCGTTACCTGGCCGCCCACCTGGCCGAGCAGACCACCCGCCTGCCGTTCGTGGTGGTGCTCGTGCTGCCGGCGCTGCTGCTGCTGCCCGCTCCCCCCGTCCCTGCCACGGCCACGGGTCTGCTGCTCGCCGTGCTCGCCACTCACCTGGCCTTCCTGGTCCGATTCCTGCTCCAGGCCGTGATCACGATGGTCTGTTTCTGGAGCGAGCGGGCGGCCGCCCTCGAGCGCCTGCTGCTGATTCCCTACCTCTTCCTCTCCGGTCTGGTGGCCCCCCTGGAGGCCTTCCCCGAGGGGGTGCGCGCCTTCGCTCTGCACACCCCCTTCCCGTACATGGTCTGGTTCCCGGCCCAGCTGGCCGCCGGCGCTACCCTTGACGTGGCCGGCGGCTTCCTCGCCCTGGCCCTCTGGGGGCTACTGCTGGTGCCGCCGCTGCTGCTGCTGTGGCGCCTTGGCCTGCGCCGCTATTCGGCCATGGGGGCCTGATGCGCCGCTACTGGATCACCCTGCGGCGTTTCTGGGGGGCTTCGCTGGCCGCCGAGCTGGAGTATCCCGCCAACGCCTGGATCGAGGCGCTCTCGGCCCTGGGCAATCTGGCCGGCAGCCTGTTCGTGCTCTCCCTCTTCTTCTCCGGCGGCCGCAGCCTGGGCGGCTGGAGCTGGGAGGCCGCCCTGGTTGTGCTCGGCTTCTACACCCTGCTCGATGGCGTCACCAGCACCCTGCTCCAGCCGAACCTGAGCACGATCGTGACCCATGTGCGGAGCGGCAGCCTCGATTTCGTGTTGCTCAAACCGATCGACAGCCAGTTCTGGCTCTCGGCCCGCACCGTGTCCCCCTGGGGGCTGCCGGGGGTGGTCGCCGGGTTCGCCCTGATCGCCGTGGCCGCGTTCCGCGCCGGCGCCAGCCCAGGGCCCGCCGGCCTGCTGGCGGTCGCCCTGTTGCTCCTGTCCAGCGTCCTGATCCTCTACAGCTTCTGGTTCGTGCTGGCGGCCACCAGCATCTGGTTCGTCAAGGTCTGGAATGCCACCGAGGTGCTGCGCAGCGCCCTGGTGGCCGGCCGCTACCCGGTCAGTGCCTATCCCGCCGGCCTGCGACTGGTGCTCACCTTCGTGCTGCCCGTGGCCTTTCTCACCACCGTGCCGGCCCAGGCGGTACTGGGCCGGGCCTCACCCGGCTGGCAGCTGGCCTCCCTGGCGGTGGCGCTGCTCTGCCTGCTGGTGAGCCGCCGGTTCTGGCGGTTCGCCCTCCGCTTCTACACCTCCGCCTCCAGTTGAACCCAGGGTCGCGCCCGATAAGGTCCCTCCAGGAGCGTTCCATCGCCATCCCGATGCGCCAGCCCATGCCGCGATCCCTGCTGCTCGCCCTGGCCGCCGCCGGTCTGCTGGGGCTGGGTCTGGCGTTCCGTTCCACGCCGCCCTCCGCCGCGAGCGCCGACCGGGCTGAACCACCCCCGCCGCCGGCGGCCCGCTCCGATGCCCCCGAGCCACCCCCCCCGCGGCTTCCCACCGATCCCGCCCTGCCCCTGGCCGCCGACGGTCGCCACTATCCCCTGGTTCCCGGGGATCCAGCGGCGCTGGCGGAACTGCTGATGGCGGTGGAGCAGTCCCTGCGCTCCACCGCCACCCCGCCGGGCCAGCTGCCGGCCCTGGGCCATCAACAGCAGGTGATCTACCGGGTGCTCTCCCGTCAGCCGGAGACCGCCACGGAGGTGCTTGCACGCCTGACGCCCCGCTGGCGCCTGGTGGCCGAACGCCATCTGGAGGCCCGCCGCGCCTTCCTCTCGATGCACCGCCGTGACAAGCCCGCCGGCACCCTGCCGGCCTGGCGGATCATCGAACCGGAGCCTCCGGAGAATCTCCTGAAGTACTACCGCCAGGCGGAGGCCGCCACCGGCATCGACTGGGAGGTGCTGGCGGCGGTGAACCTGGTGGAAACCGGGATGGGTCGCATTGACGGCGTTTCGGTGGCGGATGCCCGCGGCCCCATGCAGTTCCTGCCCACTACCTGGGCCCAGGCGGGGGTCGGCAAGGGCGACATCACCGATCCCCACGACGCCATCCAGGCCGCCGGCCGCTACCTGGTGCGGCGGGGTGGCCTGAAGGACATCCGCCGGGGTCTCTGGGGATACAACAACAGTGAGGCCTATGGCCGCGCCGTTCTCGCCTACGCCGCCCTTCTGAAGGACGACCCCCGGGCCTACACCGGTCTGTACCACTGGGAGATTCACTTCGCCTCGGCGGCGGGGGACCTCTGGTTGCCGGTGGGCTACGCCCAGCTCCGACCGATCACGGTGAACGCCTATCTCGAGCGCTTCCCCGCCAGCGCTCCACCCCGGTCCTGAGCCATCGTCGGAGCGATCCTCCCGGCCCCGTTCCGGGTCACCATTGCCGACCGCCGTGCCGATCCCGGCTGAACTGCCCCAGCGCTTCGGCGAGCATCTCGTGCTGGTGGTCTCGGCCCTTGCCGCCGCCCTGGTGATCAGCCTGCCGCTGGGGGTGTGGATCCATGACCGGCCGCGCTGGGCGGGCCCGGTGCTCGCCCTTGCCAGCGTGGTGCAGACCATTCCCAGCCTGGCGATCTTCGGGCTGCTGATCACCGTGCCCCTGATCGGCGGCCTCGGAACCACCCCTGCCCTGGTGGCGCTCACGCTCTACGCCCTGTTGCCGCTGCTGCGGGCCGTGGTGACGGGGCTGCGGCAGGTTCCACCCGGCCTGGGTGAGGCGGGCCGTGCCCTCGGCCTTTCCCGCGGGCAGGTGCTGCGCCGCATCCAGATTCCCCTGGCCCTGCCGGTGCTGATCAGCGGTATGCGGGTGGCGGCCGTGATCACGGTGGGCGTGGCCACGATCGCCGCCGCGATCGGGGCCGGCGGTCTGGGGGTGTTCATCTTCCGGGGCATCGCCACGGTCAACAACCGACTGATCCTGGAGGGGGCCCTCCCCGCCGCCGCTCTGGCGTTGCTGGTGGACGGCGCCCTCGCCTGGCTGGAGCGCCGCCTGCTCCCGGGGCGGTCCGGCCGGGCGGGGGGCCGGCGCCGGCTGCGCCAGGGGATCGCCGTGGCCGGCCTGGGGCTGGCCGGACTGGGGGCCGTCCTGCTGATGCAGCTGCGTCCGGCCGCAGGCACGATCACGATCGGCTCGAAGGACTTCACCGAGCAGCTCATCCTCGGGGAGCTGCTGGCCCAGCAGATCGAGGCCCGCACCGGTCTCCCGGTGCGGCGGGAGTTCGGTCTCGGCGGCACCCAGATCGCCCAGCAGGCACTGCTGGCGGGACGGATCGATGGCTATGTGGAGTACACCGGTACCGCCTGGACCTCCGTGCTGAACCAGCCTCCCCTGCCGGGGGGCGATCCTGACGAGCTGCGGCAGCGGCTCAAGGAGCTCTATGCCCGCCGCTTCGCTCTGCGGGTGTTTCCCTCGCTGGGGTTCGAGAACACTTTCGCCGTGCTGGTGCGCGAGGCCGACGCCAAGCGCCTGGATCTGGAGCGGCTCTCCCAGCTGGCTCCGATCACCCCGACCTGGAGGGCCGGGTTCGGCTACGAGTTCCTCAACCGACCCGACGGGTTTCCCGGCCTGGCCCGTCTCTACGACCTGCGTTTCGCCGCCCCGCCCCTGGCGATGGACCTGGGCCTCACCTACCGGGCCCTAGCCGACGGCCAGGTGGATCTGATCGCCGGCGATTCCACCAACGGGCTGATTCCCACCCTCTCCCTGCGTGCCCTCGACGATGACCGCCACTACTTCCCTCCCTACCAGGCGGTGCCCGTCGTGGCTGAGGCGGCCCTGCGACGCCACCCGGAGCTGGCCGCCGCGATCGACGCGCTGGGCGGCCGTCTCAGCGCCGAGCGCATGCAACGGATGAACGCGGCGGTCGATCGCGGCGGTCGCCCGCCCGCCACCGTGGCCCGGGCCTTTCTGCTCGACTCCGGTCTGCTGTCCGCTCCCGCCGCCGGAACGCCACGCGGATCGCCACGGATCGCCCCTTGATCTGTACGGGCTGTGACGATCTGTTGGGTGATTGGGCGATTGGCCTGAAACTACGTCGTTGAAACCATTGCCGGGGGTCCCCCAGAGATCCTGGAGCGGTGATCCAATCGTTCGGCGTTCCCAGGCGCCCACCGCCATCCTCCGCAGTGCGCCCATGGGCCGTGCTTCGGATCCCCGGGAGGTTTCCTCCTCCCCTGTCCGCCGTTCCCCGTCGCCTCTTCCGCCATGACCCTGGTACAAGCTCCCTCCCTCGGCATTGACCGGTTCGCCGCCGACCGCAACAAGGAGAACTGGTCCTCCGCTTCGGCCCAGGACAGGGACAGCATCATCCGGGCGGTCTACCAGCAGGTGCTCGGCCAGCAGTATGTGATGGAGAATGAGCGGCTCTCCGGCGCCGAATCGCTCTTCCGCAACGGGGATCTCAACGTACGCGAGTTCGTGCGCTCCCTGGCCAAGAGTGGCCTTTACCGAGCGCGTTTCTTCGACAACTGCAATCCCTATCGCTTCATCGAACTCAACCATAAACATCTGCTCGGCCGTGCGCCCCACAACAAGGCCGAGATGCTGCACCACTTCACGATCCTCCAGGATCAGGGCTTCGATGCCGAGATCGATTCCTACCTCGACAGTGATGAGTACCAGGAGCGGTTCGGTCTCGACGTGGTGCCCTACCTGCACGGCTGGGATTATTCCCGCGGTCATCAGGGTCAGCAATTCTCCTGGCTGATGCAGCTGGCCCGCGGTGCGGCGGCCTCGGTGAAGGGGGATCCGGCCGGCACCAACTTCAAGCTGGGGCAGGCGCTCCACCGTGACCGGGCCGTCTCGGTGGCCATCACCCGCCCCCGTTTCAGCGGCGAGATGCTCTTCCGTGCCAGCCGCAGCGCCGGCGCCTACAGCGGCGATGCCGAGGTGCGCTCCGGTCGTCCTGACGCCTCCCCCTCCCAGAGCCATCGCCAGGAGGGTCTGCTGGTCTCTGCCGGCGTGCGGGGCACCTCGGCCGGGAGTGGCCGGATTGTCACCCTCACCGTCACAGGCCTGGCCTGCAACGACGTGGTGCGCAGCGGCAGCGTCGTGATGCGGGTGCCCTACACCCGCATGAACGAAGCGCTGCGGCGGGTCCAACGTCTCGGCGGACAGGTGGTGCAGGTGGCGGTCAGCTGAGGCATCCTGGGGGCCGCCGCGACGCCGCCCCTTGGAGATCAACCATCCCGGAGAGAAGGAACTCAGCCCCGAGGAGCAGGCGCTGGTGGACCAGTTCCGCCAACGCCTGCATGAACGGGTGGTCTCGGTGGGCCTCACCGTGGATGATGTGCGCCGCATCGTGGAGGGGCTTCGCCAGCATCCCTCCGCCAGCCGGGCGGCCCTCCAGGTGATCACCGAGGAGGCACGCCAGCGGGTGCCCGGTGGACGGCTGCTCACCTTTGACTGGGACTGAGCCGGTGACTGGGACTGAGCCGGGCGACATGGCGTCCGACTCCTTCGAGATCCTGGCCCGGATCGCCGGCCGCTTCGTGCTTGATGCGCCCGTCGCCTCCATCGCTCCCCTGGGCAACGGCAACGTCAACGACACCTACCGGGTGTGCCTGGAGGGGGACGCCAGCCCCGATGTGGTTCTGCAGCGGCTGAACACGCGTGTGTTTCCCCACCCGGAACTGGTGATGGAGAACATGCGGCGCTGCTGTGAGCATGTGAGGGCGAAGCTGCTTCAGGGCACTGGGCCGCTGGGAACCCGCCGCTGGGAGGTGCCCCGCGTCTACCGGACCCGGATCGGCGGTCATCCCTGGGTCGAGGCCGAGGGTGGGTTCTGGAGGGCCATCAGCTACATCGGTGCCTCCCGCTCCTTCGACACCATCCGCGACGGAAGCCAGGCCCGGGAGGTGGGCCTGGGGCTGGGGATGTTCCATGCCCTGATCAGCGACCTGCCCGTGGCGGATCTGGCCGACACCCTGGAGGGCTTTCACATCACCCCCACCTATCTCGAGGCCTTCGACCGTGCCCTGGAGCGTTCCGCCGGCGGCGGCGCCGTCACGGGCTCCCCGTTGCACGTCGGCCTTGAGGCGGTGCAGCGACGCCGGGCGCTGGTCCCGGTTCTCGAGCAGGCCAAGGCGAGCGGTCGGCTCTGCCTGCGGCCGATTCATGGGGATCCGAAGATCAACAACCTGCTGATGGACAGCCGCAGCGGCCGGGCGATCGCCCTGATCGATCTGGACACCGTCAAGCCCGGCCTGGTGCAGTACGACATCGGGGACTGTCTCCGCTCCGGCTGCAACGGCCTTGGGGAGGAGACCACCGACTGGCCCTCGGTGCGCTTTGATGCCGCCCTCTGCCGCGAGTTGCTCGAGGGTTACGTGTCGGTGGCCCGCTCCTTTCTCCGGGAGGCCGATTTCGATCACCTCTTCGATGCCATCCGGCTGATCCCCTTCGAACTGGGCCTGCGTTTCCTCACCGATCACCTCTGCGGCAACCCCTACTTCAAGACCAGCCGCCCCGACCACAACCTCACGCGGGCCCTGGTGCAGTTCCAGCTCACCGAGAGCATCGAGGCCCAGGAGGGGGACCTGCGTCGCCTCATCGACGGCCTGCGCCCCCCGGCCTCCTTGGGCGCCAGGGGGCACCGATGAGGGCGCAGTCCGTTGAGTTGCTCCCCTTCGACGCCCCGGCCCTCCCGGGCCTGAAGCTGGCCGTGCGCATCGCCCTCACCGGCGGGGCGCTGGATCTCCGCTACCGCCTGGAGGGTCCCTGGCGGCAAGGGCTGGTGCTGGCCCCGCCCGCCCCGCCCCGCCGCCGGGACGAGCTCTGGAGAAGCACCTGTTTCGAGGCCTTCCTGGCCTCCCTCTCCACCGAGCGCTACTGGGAGATCAACCTGGCTCCGTCGGGGGCGTGGAATGTCTATGCCCTGGCCGGCTACCGGCAGGCCCTGCGGGAAGACAGGGCCTATGGATCGCTGCCGTTCCGACTGGAGCGGCGGGGTGATGCCCTGGAGCTGGTGCTGCACTGCCCCCTGCCGGAGGCGCTGGCGGCGGAGCCCGGCCTGGCGGTGGGTCTGACCGCCGTGCTGGAGCACCGGACCGGCGCGATCAGCTACTGGGCGCTGGCCCACCCGGGATCCGCACCCGATTTCCATCGCCGGGAGAGTTTTCTGCTCCGCCTCTGAGGTGCTGCGAGACGTCCGAGTTCCGTGCCCGTCGATCGAGCGGCGCCCACCGATGGAGAAGCTCCAGGTGAACCACCACCCGGAGCCCCCGCCCGAAGGCGCCGGCATCGTGACATGCAGGCCCGTGGGAATCCTCGCATCGGCGCGCCGTGGGTCCGATCAGCCGACGGCGTCCTCCGCGTCGTCCCGGCCCCCAGGGCAGCCCGGGCCTGCCAGGGACCAGACCTCCACCGTGCCCCGGCGGGCAAATCCCATCCCCAGGTAGAGCGACACCGCCTCCGGCATCGCCTGCACCAGGCTGCGGCGCCCGCCCCGGGCCGCCGCGGCGGCCACGGCGGCCGCACTCACCGCCCGGGCCAGCCCGCGCCGGCGCCAGTCCGGGTGGGTGCCCACCCAGGTGAGTCCCCCGTGGCTCTCCCGAACCACCGCCGTGGCCACCGCCAGCACCGTGGTCCCCAGGACGGCGGCCCAGGTGATTGGCGCCGGCTCGTCGCTCCCGCCGCCCAGGCACGCCTCGGCGGCCATCGCCCCCATCTCGGCGGGCAGGGCGAAGCACCCACGCAGGCAGCTGATGTAACCGTCGCGCCAGCTGGGATCCAGGCGGATCAGCTGAGCTCCCGCCACGGCGCGCTCCACCCTCCGGCCGGGATCGCTCGTGGCGGCCAGGACACCGGCCGTCGGTGCCACCAGCAGGGCGGCGGGAGTGGCGGGTCGGAAGCCTTCCTCCACCAGCCGCCTCCCCAGCATCTGGGGTCGCTGGTCCGCCCAGACGTACCAGCAGCAGGGCCTGTTCCGCTGCCGGAACCGCGCGGCGAGCCTGGCGACCGTGTCCGGCGCGCTCCGGGGACCTGCGCTGAGCACGAAGTTGGCGAAGGGATGGGGAATCGGAGATTCGAACCAGCAGGCGCCCCCGCGCTCGTGCCAGTGTCCCCGCCCGCCCCCCCGGGCGAGGCGGGCGAAGCTCGCCACCATCAGCAGCCGGGAGAGGCGGGCCGTCTCCAGTTGCTCCCCGTCCAGGGAAGGGGTGGCATCCGGGGCATCGGGGACCATCGCGTCAACCTCCCGTGTCGTGCCCACCGGTTCCGTCGCCCCTGGCACCGGGCCTCCCGACCCTGCCGGTGCCTGCAATGGCCAGGCACCCGAGGGGACGGATCCGCCGCCCGGCCATCAGCCCAGCAGCTGGCGGATCCGTCCGGAGCTGATGTCCTCGCGGATCTCCACCCGC
This sequence comes from Cryptocyanus atlanticus LEGE 06306, assembly GCF_056633155.1. Classification (NCBI taxonomy): domain Bacteria; kingdom Bacillati; phylum Cyanobacteriota; class Cyanophyceae; order Synechococcales; family Prochlorococcaceae; genus Cryptocyanus; species Cryptocyanus atlanticus. The sequence continues at coordinate 97,758 of NZ_JBSJOZ010000003.1, read as the reverse complement.
CCGATGCCGGTGGGCAGCACGAAGCGCACCCGGCCGCCCGTCACCTTCTTGTCACTCTGCAGGGTGCGCAGCACCCGTTCCGGATCGAGGGGGGGGAGCTCCAGAGGCAGACCGGCGCGGGCGATCACCTCCCGCTGGCGGCCCTGATCCTCCGCGCTCCAGAGTCCCATCGCCACGGCCAGCTCGCCGGCGGCCACCATGCCCATGGCCACCGCCTCGCCATGCAGCCAGGTGCCGTAGCCGCTCAGGGTTTCGACCGCGTGGCCCAGGGTGTGCCCGTAATTCAGGATCGCCCGGAGCCCGCCCTCCCGTTCATCGGCCGCCACCACCCTCGCCTTGGCGGCCACCGAGTGCTCCAGCAGCCGCTGCAGCAGCCCGGGCCCCAGGGCCCCCAGGCTCGAGAGGTCGGCCTGGCTCTCCAGATCGGCGAACAGGGCGGGATCGCCGATCACGCCGTACTTGATCACCTCGGCCATGCCGGCCCGGAACTCCCGCTCCGGCAGGGTGGCCAGGGCGAGGGGATCGATCAGCACCAGCGCGGGCTGGTGGAAGGCGCCGATCAGGTTCTTGCCGCCCGGATGGTTCACGCCGGTCTTGCCGCCGATGGCGGCGTCCACCATCGCCAGCAGGGTGGTCGGCACCTGGACCACCGCGACGCCCCTCAGCCAGGTGGCGGCGGCGAAGCCCGCCATGTCGCCCACCACGCCCCCCCCGAGGGCCACGATCAGGGAGCCCCGCTCCAGCTGGTGGCTGAAGGCTGCGTCATGGATGCGGGCCACGCTGGCCGGTGTCTTGTGCTCCTCCCCCGCCTCCAGCACCAGCAGGCTGGCGTCGAACCCTGCCGTCCCCAGGCTCTCGAGCGCCGTAGCGCCGTAATGGCGCTCCACCTCCGGATGGCTCACCACCAGGGTGCGGGTGCCGGCCGCGAAGCCGCGCCGCCGCAGGGCATCGCCGAGCCACCCCAGGCCGCCTGCCGCGATCAGAACGGGGTAGGGGTTCCGCTCCAGGGCCACCAGGATCGTGCGATCGCCATCGCTCGACGCCTCGGCGGCATCGCCCAGGAGCGTGGAGGTCATCGGCGCGTCGTTCCGTCAGGGTTTCGAGGCTACGGCGAGGGCGAGGGCGGCTCGGCCCTCTCCCCTCGCAACACGGCCAGCACGGCGGCGCCGTAGCGCTCCAGCTTGGCGCTGCCGATGCCGCTCACCTCCGCCAGGGCCGCCAGATCCGCCGGCCGCCGGGCAGCGAGCTGCAGCAGGGTGCGGTCGTGGAAGACCACGTAGGGCGGCACCTCCTGCTGACGGGCCTGCTCCCGCCGCCAGTCCTTGAGGGCCGCCAGCAGGGCGGCATCGGCCTCCTCCTCTCCGCCATCGAGCGCCGGACCCGGCCGCCCGAGCGCGGTCCTGTCCCGTTCGGGCGGCCGCTGCCGCTCCTGGCGGGCCGGTGGCAGCGGCAGGTCCAGGCGGGTCTCGCGGCGCAGCAGCGGGCGCACCCGCTCCTGGGCGCCCAGCCGCAGGCCCCCGCGACCATCCGGCACCGGCTCGAGCAGGCCTGCGGCGGTGAGCTGCCGCAGCAGGGTGCGCCACTGGCCGCGGTCCAGCTCCTTCCCGATGCCGTACACACTCAGTTCCTGATGCCCCAGCTCCCGGATGCGGGCCGTGGTACCCCCCAGCAGCACGTCCACCACATGGGCGGCCCCGAAGCGCTGGCCCGTGCGCACCACCGCCGAGAGCGCCTTCTGGGCCGGCACGGTCACGTCCACCAGGTCCTGGGGTTCCAGGCAGCGATCACAGTTGCCGCAGGGTTCGGCCAGGGTCTCGCCCAGGTGGGCGAGCAGCACCTGGCGGCGGCAGCCCGGCGCCTCCGTGAAGCTGATCAGGGCCTCGAGCTTGCCGTGCTCGATCCGCTTCTGGGCTTCCGCGGCGTCGGAGTCGTCGATGAAGCGCCGCAGCTGGGGCACGTCCCCCGGTCCATGGACCATCCAGGCCACCGCCGGCAGGCCGTCCCGGCCGGCCCGGCCGGTTTCCTGGTAATAGGCCTCCAGGGTCTTGGGCAAATCCACGTGGGCGACGAATCGCACGTCGGGCTTGTCGATCCCCATGCCGAAGGCGATGGTGGCCACCACCACCACCCCGCTCTCGCGCCGAAACCGCTCCAGGGCATGGCGCCGCCGCTCCGGCTCCAGGCCGGCGTGGTACGCCACGGCCTGATGACCGGCCGCCTCCAAGTCGCGGCGGAAGCGGTCCACCCGGCTGCGGGAGCGGGCATAGACGATCCCCGCGTCCCCGCGGTGCTCCTCCAGAAACCGCAGCAGCTGGCTGCGGGGCTCCTCCTTGTCCCGCAGCAGATAGCGGATGTTGGGACGATCGAAACGGGCGGTGAACACCCGCCCGCTCTCCAGGGCGAGCCGCTGCACGATCTCCTGGCGGGTGCGCGGATCGGCGGTCGCGGTGAGGGCCAGGCGGGGGATGGTGGGGAATCGCTGCGCCAGCACGGCCAGCTGGAGATACTCCGGCCGGAAATCGTGGCCCCACTGCGAGACACAGTGGGCTTCATCGATGGCGAACAGGGCCAGCTCCCGTTCGGCCAGGCGATCGAGCAGATCGCCGGCCAGCAGGCGCTCCGGAGACACGTAGAGCAGGTCCAGCCCGCCCACGGCGGGCTGGACATCGCCTTCGGTCCGGGGCTCCGCGCCCAAAGCGCGCCAGATCGCCTGGCTCTCCTCCCGCTCCAGGCCGGAATGGAGCGCCGCGGCCCGGACCCCCGCCTGGCGGAGGGCCTCCACCTGGTCCTGCATCAGCGCGATCAGCGGCGAGATCACCACGGCCAGGCCTGGGCGGCACAGGGCCGGCACCTGATAACAGAGCGACTTGCCGCCGCCGGTGGGCATCAGCACCAGGCCGGACCCTCCGGCGATCACGTGCTGAACGATCGCCTCCTGGGGTCCGCGGAAGGTGGCATAGCCGAACACGGCCCGCAGCACCCGCCGTGCCTCGCTGGTCTCCGCCGTGCTCTCCAAGGCTGTGGCCTCCCGGACCGGATCTCCCACAATGGCGCCATGCACGGTTCCGTCTCCCCTGATCCTCTGGGCCCCGCGTTCCCCGCCGGGTTCAGCCCCGGCCGGAGCTTCACGGCCTGGGCCTTCCTGACTCCCGCTCTCCTGCTGCTGGCCCTGTCGGTGCTGATCCCGGGGGGGATGGCCCTGGTGATCAGCTTCAGCGAAACCGGCCTGGACGTGAGCGAACCCCTGCGCTTCGTGGGGCTGGCCAACATCCGCCGCCTGCTCGGAGATCCGATCTTTTATCAGGTGCTGGGCACCACCTTGCTGTATCTGGTGGGGGTGGTGCCGCCGATCGTGCTGGGGTCCCTCGGGCTGGCCGTTCTGGTCAACCGGAAGCTGCCCGGCATCCACCTCTTCCGCGCAGCCTTCTACACCCCTGTGCTGGTGTCGATCGTGGTGGCGGCGATCGCCTTCCGCTGGCTCTATGCCGAGAATGGACTGATCAACGGCTGGCTGGCGGCCCTGTTTGGCAGCGCCTTCACCCCGATCGGGTTCCTCACGAATCCGTTGCTGGCCCTGCCGGCGGTGATGGTGGTGACCCTGTGGAAAGGCCTCGGCTACTACATGGTGATCTTCCTGGCCGGACTGCAGGGCATCGCCCCAGAGCTCTACGAGGCCGCCGCCCTCGATGGCAGCGAGGGCTGGCGCCGCCACTGGGACATCACGCTGCCTCTGCTGCGCCCCTATCTCACCCTGGTGAGCGTGATCTCGGCGATCGCGGCCACGAAAGTGTTCGAGGAGGTCTTCCTGATGACCCAGGGCGGTCCGGCCGATTCCACTCGCACCCTGGTCTATTACGTGTACGACCAGGCGTTCTCCGAGCTGGAGATCAGCTACGCCTGCACGGTGGGCCTCGCCCTGTTCCTGATCGTGCTGCTCTTCTCACTGCTCCGGTTCCTGCTGGTGGGGGACAAGGGCTTCAGCTGAGCGACGTTCCGTCGGGCTGGCAAGCTGCTCCATTGGCCTGTGGCCCGATCGTGGCGGCACCGAGGAGGCAACCGATGAGGGGCAGCATCGGCGTGGTGGGGGGTGGCCAGCTTGCCTGGATGCTGGCGGACGCCGCCCGGCAGCAGGGGGTGGAGCTGCACGTGCAGACGCCCCAGCTCTCCGACCCGGCGGCCCGTCTGGCCACCAGCGTGGTCCGGGCCCCCCTCGAAGACCTGGCCGCCACCCGTCAGCTGGCCGAACGGGCCGAGGCGATCAGTTTCGAGAACGAGTGGCTCGACCTCGACGCCCTCGCGCCGCTGGAAGCGGAGGGGGTGGTGTTCGTGCCCCAGCTGGAGGCCCTGCGCGAGCTCGTCTCCAAGCGCAGCCAGAGGGAACTGCTGGCCCGGCTGCAGCTTCCCTCCCCCCGCTGGTTCCCACTGGAGGCCGTGCTGACACCCCCCCCGGTGGCAGTGGTCGATCCCCCCCTCCCCCCCCCCGGAGCCGGGGAGCCCGTGCCCGCGCTCCAGCTGCCACCGGCAGCGCCCCGGCTGCCGGATGGGTTCTCCTTTCCCCTGATGGCCAAGGCGGTCACCGGCGGCTACGACGGACGGGGGACCCGGCTGGTCGGCTCCCAGCTGGAGCTGGAGGCCCTGCTGGAGGAGGGGAACCCCGGGCTCTGGCTGCTGGAGGAGTTCGTGAGCTTCGAGCAGGAGCTGGCCCTGGTGGCCTGCCGGGACAGCAGCGGCACGGTGGCCTCTTTCCCCCTGGTGCGCACCCATCAGCACGCCCGGGTCTGCGACTGGGTGCTGGCCCCGGCCAGCGCCGGCCAGGCGGTGGAGGCCCGGGCCCGCAATGTGGCGGCCTCGCTGCTCACCGCCCTCGACTACGTCGGGGTGCTCTCGATCGAGTTCTTCTACGGGCCGGCGGGCCTGCAGATCAACGAGTTCGCCCCCCGCACCCACAATTCCGGTCACTACACGATCGAGGCCGCCGTCACCAGTCAGTTCGCCCAGCAGGTGCGCATCGTGCGCGGCGCCCCGCTCGGAGATACCCGCCTGCTCTGGGCGGGCGCCCTGATGGTCAATCTGCTCGGCTACGAGACCTCCACGGCCGCCTACGCCGTGCCGCTCCGTGCCCTGGAGAACCTTCCCGGTGCCCGCCTCCACTGGTACGGCAAGGCCTCGTCCACCCCCGGGCGGAAACTGGGGCACGTGTGCTTCGAGCTCCACGCCACTGACCCGGTGGAGCGGGAGCGGGAGGCCCTGGAGCGGCTCGAGCAGGTGCGGGCGATCTGGCCCCTGCCGTCCGCCATCACCCCCTAAGCTTCCAGAGGACTGCTGTGTTGGTGACTGCCTTCTACAGTTTTCTGATCTGACTCCCTCTTCGACGTGGGTGGTCTGTCGTGACGGTGACGTACACCGGCCTCGTTGCCGGAAACGGAGCTCCACTTTGACCGCTCCTCTGGTTCTTCCAGGTCGAACACTGGGGCAAGACGGCACAGCGGTTCACCCTTCTCAGCCAGGCGTCCCGGCCCCGGCCCCGCGGCCGGCCACCGCGGCGACACGCCTCCGATCCGGCTCGATTCGGCACACCCAGCTCAGCGGTGGCCCAGCAGCCGGTCCAGTTCCTGCTCCAGCCTGTCGCGCTTCCAGGTGGTCACCACGAACACCTCCTGGGCGGAACTGCCCCGGCGGGCCATCAGCTTGAATCCCCCCAGGATGGGCGTTGACACCCGCAGCCGCAGCTGGGGGGAATGCCCCTTCACCCGGCTGATCACGGCCGGGGTGACGGTGACGATCCCCTCCTGGGCGGCCAGCGCCCTGAGCAGGGCGATCAGGCCATCCAGGTAGGTGCTGTGCGTGATCACCACCCGACCCATCGCTTTGTTGCGCCCTCTCTCGACCCTAGGCGCCACTGCTAGGACAAGAGAGCAGCCGCAGTCCCCCGGTGGTTCTGACCCGAGCCTCGATCAGCGATCAACTCAGCCGTCATCTCGGCGAGCCGGTGCAGGTGATCACCGTGGGTCAACCGGTTGCCCGCCAGATCCGCGGGCTGGCCATCAGTTCCGGCCGGGTGATCGCCTACCTGCTTGACGCGGGCTCCCTCACCCTGAGCACCCGCACCCTGATCGAGTTCTCCTGCGGCGCTCGGCCCACCAGCCTGGCCTGACCCGAGGGGGGGGGATGTCTGTCCCTCAGGCCCGCTCCAGGGGGGCCATGGTGAGGCCTTCATGGGTCAGCTGCTGGTGATAGAGCTCGGCCTGTTCCTGGGGCCCGCTCCAGACCACCGCCGACCCCTCGCCGTCGATCCGGTGGGCCAGCTCCCAGGCCCGATCGGGGGTCATGGCCGGCAGGTGCCGCACCAGGCTGTCCACCACGTGCTGAAAGGTGTTCACGTCGTCATCGAGGACCACCACGTTGAAGCGCGGGTAGGGCTGGCGTTGCCGGACGGTCTCGAGCACGGTCTGCCGCGCCGGGGTGGCCGTGGCGTTCATCCGGGTTCACCGCTCGACGCTGCATCACCCTAGGTACAGTCATGGGCATCACTGCTGGGTTCACCCATGCTGATCACCTTCGCCTGGGCCTCGATGGCCGCCCTGTTCAGCTTCTCCATCGCCATGGTGGTCTGGGGCCGCAACGGCGACGGCACGATCAACTTCTAATCCCCGGCGGGGGGCCGGCACCCGGACGATCGGCGGACCCGCTCACCTCGGGCTCCCGCGTTCCGCCCACCGGCCTCCATCCCACCCGTTCCCCACTTCCCTGGCAAGCAGCCCGTTCGGATGCCGGATTTCATGCTCTCCAGCACCAGTGTGCTGGCCGTTGTTGCTTCCCTTCTGCTGCTGTTCGTGAGTGGGGGTGTGATCTACCTCTCTGCCGTCGACTGGCGGGATCGCCGGCGCCGCCACCGAGCCAGCAGCGGTCGCCGTTGAGCGTCCATCCCTCGCGTGCGCCGCATCCCCCGATTGCCATGCCCGCCCAGCTGTGACCACCCGCACCCAGCCGCGCTGGAAGGCCCGGCTCTGGCCGCCCCGGCTGGGACCGCTGCCGGTCACCAGCGCCGTGATCGCCGTGCTGCTGGTCGGTCCTGCCGCCTGGCTCCAGCGCCATCCCCGTGCCGAGGCCTCCGGACTGGAGCGGCTGGTGGGTCTGTCCACCCTGATCCAGAGTTTTGCGGCCGATCCCGGCCGTGAAGCGCCGCTGATCTGGCGCCAACGGCTGGGTCCGGAGGCCGCCCAGCGGGCCTGGACCCGGCAGCGGGGGCTGTGGTGGCAGTTCTGGGGCCGGGAGGGTGGGGCCTATCTCGCTGTCCCGGCCGTGACCCTGGGCCCACGGGGGGAGTCGGTGCTGCCTCCCGAGGCGCTGCGGCTGGACGATCTGGTGGTGGTCGCCGCCGATCCTCTCTCGCTCCAGCTGCTGCAACAGCAGTCCCGACGGACGCTGCGCACCCCCGTGGGTCTGGGGGAGCGTTGTGTGGAACGGCTGCGGCAGAGCCAGGCGGTGGCCTGGAACAAGCTGGCTCTCGCCCAGCTGGCCGGGGATCTGGCGCCGTTGCTGCAGCGCTTCCAGCAGGGCTGTCTCGTGCTCGGCAGTGACGCTGACGCCCTGCGTTGGCAGGGTGAAGCCAGTGCCAGTCCGGATCCGGTCGCGTCGAGCCCTGCCCTCAGCCCTCCGCCCCCGAGCGCGGCGACTGCGGCCCCGCTGCCCCCCACGCTTCTGCTGGAGATCGAGGGGTCCCAGCTCGACCTCCTGCTGCAGGCATTGCTGAGCAACGCCCTGATCCGCAAACCGCTCTCGGAACGGTATGGGCTGACGGCCGCCCTGCTGGAGCAGCTTCCCCGCACCCCCTTTGTTCTTCGTCTGCGTCCCCAGAGCCAGGGGCCGTTCCGCGCCTCTCTGGAGCTGCAGCTGGCGGTCGGGTCGGGGCGGGGCAGCTGGCAGGGCTGGCTCACCGTGCTGCGGGAGGCGCTGGTCAGCCAGGGGCTCGTTGATCAGCCCCTTCCCCAGCCGGCTGCCCGCACCGTCACGGTCTGGGCCCGCCAGGATGGTGCCGTGGTCGGAGGCTGGCGCTGGATCGCCGCAGGGCCGGGCCGCCGCGAGCCGGATCTGCTCTTCGTGCTGGGGGCGTCTCCCCAGGCCGTGGCGTCCGCGGCCCCCCCCTCCCCCGGCCGTTCCCCTGCCGGATCCACCGGCCTGGCCCTGCGCCTCAGGGCCAGACCCGCCGATCTGGCCGCCCTCTCGCTCCTGCCCGCTGAGCTGCCGATGGTGCTGCAACGAGCCGGCCAGCTGGAGATGGCGGCGGCGGCGCTGGCTCCCCCCCCCTCACCCCTCTCGAGGCTGTGGGGATCCTTGAGTCTGGATCCGGCCAGTGGTCGCAACGAGGCCGCCCCGGCGGCAGGATCAGAATCCGAAGGGGCCCCTTCCGGCTCCGCTCAGAGCCCTCCGGCCCCGGCCCGCTGAACGGGTGGAGGGTGGACCTGCCCGGATTCAGGCGGTTGGTGCCGCGCTCTCCCCGCTTCCCGGGCTGCCCTGGCCGACGCCGCCTGCGCTGTCCGGGTCTCCGGCCGCTGGGGCGTCCCCGCTGCTCGGGGTGGCGGCTGCGTCGCTGGCCTCCTGCTGGCGTTCGCGGCGGCGACGTTCGGCCGCCACGGTTTCCTCCATCATCACGACGGCCTGAGCCATCTTCTCCAGGTTGCTGGCGAAGAGGGCCAGGTCCTTGTCGACCCGCTCCTTGAGCAGGCCCATCGCTTCGCTGATCTCCTGGGCCGCCTGGCGCAGGGCCAGGGGATCGACGGCGTCGGCGCCTCTGGCCTGCTGCAACAGGCTGAGCAGACCAACGGCGAACAGGCGGGAGTAGTGGAAGTCAGCGCGCTGCACCTCGGCGAGCGCGCTGGACAGGGGTGCGGGAGCCCCCTCCCCCCGCTGCAGCAGCCACTGCTTGACCTCGTCAAGCTCGTGCTGGCCCACCGCCGCCATGGCGGCGTCGCGTTCGGAACGGATCTGGGCGGCGTCAAAGCCGGAGGAGGCGCAGAGGGCTTCGAACAGCAGGGCCTTCTGCCCCTCCGGCCGGTAGCCGCGGGCGAAGCTGTCGAACACCTGGGTGAGCCCGGTGGAGAAGAGGGCATCACGGCGGAAACCCGCCTGGCGGCTGAGCAGATGGAGCTCCACCAGCACCTCGTCCACCATGCGGCGGTAAAGCGGACCGATCACATGGGGGAAGGCGCGATGGAAGGCGCGCTTGCTGTCAGCGACGGTGAGACAGGCTCCCACTCTGGTCCGAACGAATGGATCGACCCTAGCGCTGCGCCTCCTCCCCGGGATCGGGCGGAGGGACCGGCGACCTCGGTAGGATCCAGCCAGTTGCCCTGCCGTTGCCGATGATCCCGATCGTGATCGAAGATTCGGGCCGAGGCGAACGCGCGTTCGACATCTATTCCCGTCTGCTGCGCGAGCGGATCATCTTCCTGGGGGAGCCGGTCACTGCGGAATCGGCCAACCGGGTGGTGGCCCAGCTTCTGTTCCTGGAAGCGGAAGACCCCGAGAAAGACATTTTTCTCTACATCAATTCACCCGGAGGCTCCGTCTATGACGGACTGGGCATCTTCGACACAATGCAGCACATCAAACCGGATGTTCAGACGGTCTGTGTCGGGCTGGCGGCCAGCATGGGCGCCTTCTTGCTCACCGCCGGCACCAGGGGCAAGCGCAGCAGTCTGCATCACTCCAGGATCATGATTCACCAGCCCCTCGGCGGGGCTCGCGGCCAGGCCAGTGACATCCGGATCCAGGCCGATGAGATCCTCTACCTCAAGGACAAACTGAACCGGGAGCTGGCCGATCGCACCGGTCAGCCGCTCGATCGGATCCAGTTGGACACCGACCGTGACTTCTTCATGTCACCGGAGGAAGCCGTGAGCTATGGATTGATCGACAAGGTGATCGAGCGCCGGCCCGTTCGGCCCCTCTGAATCACCTGGCATCGTTGGGGGGCTCCAGCAGGCTCCCTTTGCTGATCTTCAGTTCCTTCCAGAGCTTACGGATCTCTTCATAGGCCTCGCTCTGGGGCATCTTCCCGTTGCTTTGAAGACCCACGATCAGGCCAATCCGCTCGGCGAACTGCTCCAGATTCTGGTGGAAGGCAACCCTCTCAGGACTCCAGTCATCGCCGTGATAGCGACTGAAGGATTCCATCGGAGATCTGGTGCTGCTCAAGATCGCCAGGCGTCAACAGAAAGTCTAGGTGAGCCAGACAGATCAGACACCAAGGTTGGGTTAAGGGCCCCCACCCGCCGGGAGGGGGCGAGCAGGGGACCAGGAGATCGATCGGGCTGAACCGCCTCAGGCGGAGCCGGCCGGCAGCAGGGGGGAGAACCGGTCCTTGTCGGGAATCGGGGTGAAGGTGGCGACCACCGCCCGAAACTCATCGCCATCAAGGGTTTCTTTCTCAATCAGCAGCTCCACCAGCCGGTCCATGCAGGGGCGATGAAGGCCCACCATCGCGACGGTGTCGCGATAGCAGCTCTCCACGATGAGGCGGACCTGTTCGTCGATGCGCCGGGTGATCGAGTCGGAGGCGTCACTGCGCGTCATCAGGTCGCGGCCCAGAAAGACCTCCTGGTTGCCGGCCTCGAGGGAGACCGGACCGAGATCGCTCATGCCGAAGCGCGTCACCATCTGGCGGGACATGCTGGCCACCTGCTGGATGTCGCCACCGGCTCCGGTGGTCACCTCGGCGTGGCCGAAAACCACGTCCTCGGCGGCGCGACCTCCGAGGGCCCCCATGATCCGGGCCCGCAGCTGGGAGCGGCTCACCAGCATCTGTTCCTCATCCGGAGCGAACCAGGTAAGGCCCTGGGCCTGCCCACGGGGGACGAGGGTCACCTTCTGAACGGGGTCATGGTCCTTGACCAGGGTGCCCACCAGGGCATGCCCCACTTCGTGATAAGCGATCAGGCGCTTGCTGCGGCCATCGGTGAGAGGTTTGCCTTCCATTCCGGCCACCACCCGGTCCACGGCATCATCGATCTCGGCGAGGGTGGTGGCCTCCTTGCGGCGCCGGGCGGTGAGGATGGCGGCCTCATTGAGCAGGTTGGCCAGATCCGCTCCGGTGAAGCCCGGCGTGCGGCGGGCGATCGCTTCGAGCGACACGCCGTCGGCGAGCTTCTTGTTGCGGGAATGGACCTTGAGGATCGACAGGCGGCCCTTGATGTCGGGGGCGTCGACCCCCACCTGACGGTCGAAGCGGCCGGGGCGCATCAGGGCCGAATCCAGCACATCGGGTCGGTTGGTGGCGGCGATGATGATGATGCCGCTGTTGCCCTCGAAGCCGTCCATCTCGGTGAGCAGCTGGTTGAGGGTCTGCTCCCGCTCGTCATTGCCGCCGCCGATGCCGGCGCCCCGCTGGCGCCCCACGGCATCGATCTCGTCGATGAAAATCAGGCAAGGGCTGTTTTCCTTGGCCCGCTTGAACAGATCACGCACGCGGCTGGCCCCCACCCCGACGAACATCTCCACGAACTCCGAGCCGGAGAGGGAGAAGAAGGGCACTCCGGCCTCTCCTGCGATCGCCTTGGCCAGGAGGGTTTTCCCCGTGCCGGGAGGGCCCACCAGCAGCACCCCCCGGGGGATCTTGGCCCCCACCGAGGTGAAGCGTTCCGGCTGCTTCAGAAAGGTGACGACCTCCTCGAGATCCTCCTTGGCTTCCTCGACGCCGGCCACGTCATCGAATTTCACGCCGGTGTCCGCCTCCATGGCGAACCGGGCCTTCGTCTTGCCGAACTGCATCGCCTGGCCGGGACCTCCGGGCATGGAGGAGGAGCGACGGGCCAGGAAGATCAGGGAGCCGATCAGCAGCAGGGGGAACAGCAGGTTGCCCAGCAGGCCGAGGGCAGGCGGGGTGTTGCGGGGGGGATGGATATCGAAGCTGATGCCCTGGGTCTTGAGGGTGTTGATCAGCTCGGGAGCCACGCCCGGCAGATCGACCCGCAGCCGCTGGACCCGGTTGTCGAGATCCGGATCCACCGCCTCGATCACGGCACTGCGGCCTCCGTCGAAGATGTCCACGGCGGTCACACGCCCGGCCTCCACATAGTCGAGAAAGCGGCCGTAGCTCATCCGGGCCACCGCGGTGTTCCGCGACGGCGTGGTGGTGCCGGCCCGCCCTTCGGGGCTGAACTGGCTGGCGCCTCCATTGCCGAGCACCTGCCAGGCAAGGAAGAGGGCCACACCGATCGGCAGGAGCCAGAGAGCGAACAGACGCCAGCGCTGATTCATGGCTCAGGAAAATTCTTACCGACTGTAAAGCGATCCCCCCCCCAACCGGGACGGAACGGCTCAGGCGGCCGTTTCCGGGCCCAGGCAGACCTCCAGTTCCGGGGCCTCGATCAGCAGCTCGGCGCTGGCGAGGGTTTCGAGCAGCTCGGGTCCCCCCATGCCATGGGTCCAGATCTCCACCTCTGAACTGGCCGGGGCGTGGAAGCTGAGCAGTTCAAACGGAAACACCACCCGTTCGAGATAGAACTGCTCGGGCCCGCAGCAGCGGAGGATCACCATGCGGTCGCTGGAGTTGCGATAACCGCAGGAGTGCAGGGCCAAGGGAGGAAACCGTGAGCAGATGACCATCTAGCCATCAACCCCCCGGGGCCTTTGGTCACGGACGGCACCGTCCGGGCTTCTTAAGGATTTCTTGGTTGTTCCGGTGCCGTTCCATTCACAGACTCCTCAAGGCCACAATCGGATCCAGCTTCGAGGCGCGCCGGGCCGGCACCACCCCGAAGAAGAGACCGATCGAGCCCGAGAGCGCCACGGTGAACACCACGCTTCCCGTGTCGATCGCGGCGGGAAGGGGGGTGAAACGGGCCACCCCGGCCACGGCGCCCAGACCCACCGCGCTGCCGATCAGGCCCCCCAGGCTCGCCAGCACCAGCGACTCCACGAGGAACTGCAGCAGCACGTCACCGCTGCGGGCTCCGACGGCCTTGCGCAGACCGATCTCCTGGGTGCGCTCACTGACCGACACCAGCATGATGTTCATGATGCCGATCCCGCCCACCAGCAGGGAAACCCCCCCGATGGCCGCCAGCATCAGGGTGAGTCCGCCGGTGATCGTTCCCACGATCGAGAGGGCGTCCTGCTGGGAGCGCACGGCGAAGTCGTCCTCCCGCAGGATGCGGTGGCGCTGCCGCAGCAGGTTGGTGATCTGGAACTTGGCGGCGCCGGTGCTGGCCTCATCGTTGGCCTCCACACTGATGAAGGTGAGCACCACACCGAAGGTGGGGTCCCGCCCGCTCAGCTTGCTCACCATGGTGGTGAGCGGGATGTACGCCGCCTCATCCTGGTTGTTGCCGAACACGGCCCCTTTCGGGGCGGTTACCCCGATCACCTCGAAGGATTGATCACGGATCCGCAGGGTCCGTCCGATCGCCGAGCCACCGGGCAAGAGTGTGTCCCGGAGGTCAGGTCCGATCACCACCACGTTGCGGGCGCCATCAACGTCCTCCTGGCTGAAGAAGCGGCCCTGGGCGATCTCGAACCGGCGCACCGGCAGAAACGCGGGAGTGATCCCGGACACAGAGGCGTTGGAACTGCGCGGCCCCGACTGAACCACCTCGTTGAGCGTGATCTGGGGGGCCACGCGCCGCACGCTCGGGACCTGCTCGGCGATGGCTTCAGCGTCCTCGAGCACCAGGGTGCGGGGGTTCTCGATGCCCTGGCGACGGGTGTCGTTGTTGCCGGGCACCACGAAGAGCACGTTGGCGCCGAGGGTGTTGAGCTGCCCCTCGGCCAGATTCTGGGCCCCCTGCCCCACGCCCACCAGGGTGATCACCGAGGCGTTGCCGATCACGATGCCCAGCATGGTGAGCAGGCTGCGCAGCCGGTTCGCCTTCAAGGTGGTCAGGGCCATGCCCACGGTTTCCCCGAGGGGAAGCTTGGAGGCCATGGGGGAGGTCGGCGGCGCCTCCCCATCATGGCCAGGTGGCGGCGGCACCAGAGATCCGGTTCAGAGCGTTTGCTCGAGTCGCCCGGACTGGGTGTGGTTGCGGGCGCCGCGGTGCACCACCCCCTCGCGCACTTCAAGGGTGACGAATTCGCCGTGCCGCAGATCGGTGGTGGCGTTGGCCACGCCGACGATCACCGGCACTCCCAGACGCTGCGCGATCACGGCCGCGTGGCTCTGGCTGCCATCCACCTCGGCGATCACCCCCTTGGCCTTGCGGATCGCGTCGAGATAGGCGGCCGAACTGTCCCGCACCACCAGGATCTCGCCGCTCTCGAGCCGGGCGGCCTCTTCCGGGCTGGTCGCCACTCGCACCCGGCCGCTCACCGAACCGTCTCCGATGCCGAGCCCGCGGCCCAGCACGGCGGAGACGATGCCCACCTTGACCAGATCGGTGGAGCCGCTCACCCCGGCCAGGGTGCCGGCGGTCTGGACCACCAGATCCCCTTCCTTGAGCAGGCCACGCTCCTGGGCGATGCCCATCGCCAGGGTGAACGTGCTGGTGGTGGAGTCCTGGTGGCCGATCAGCAGGGGGTTCACACCCCAGACCAGTTGCAGCTGGCGGGCCACCTTCACCTCGTTGGTGATGGCCAGGATGGTGGTGGAGGGCCGGAATTTGCTCACGTTCCGGGCCGTGGCGCCGCTCTTGGTGAGCGGCAGGATCGCGGCGGCCTGCAGTTGCCGGGCGATCGTGCTCACCGCCTGGCTGATCGCGTTGGGGATCGTGGAGGCCATGTGGCTGTCCACGGCACGACGCGGGTAGTCGCGCTCGATGCGACGGGCAATGCGGGCCATGGTGGCCACGGCCTCCACCGGGTAGTCGCCCACGGCCGTCTCGTTGGAGAGCATCACCGCATCGGTGCCGTCGAGGATGGCATTGGCCACATCGCTCACTTCCGCCCGGGTCGGACGGGGGCAGCCGGCCATGCTGTCCAGCATCTGGGTGGCGGTGATGATCGGGATGCCGAGCGTGTTGGCCTTGCGGATCAGCTCCTTCTGCAGCAACGGCACCTCCTCGGCGGGCATCTCCACCCCCAGGTCACCCCGGGCCACCATCACGCCGTCGCAGAGGGGCAGGATCGCATCGATCTGATCGATCGCCTCGAATTTCTCGATCTTGGCGATCACCGGTGTGCTGTGGCCGTGGCTGGAGATCAGCTCACGGATCTCCTGCATGTCGGAGGGGTTGCGCACGAAGCTGAGGGCCACCCAGTCGACCCCCTGCTGCAGGCCGAAGGTCAGATCCGTGCGGTCCTTGTCGGTGAGGGCACGGATGGAGAGCTGCACATCCGGGAAGTTCACCCCCTTGTTGTTGGAGAGCACCCCTCCCACCACCACGGTGCAGTGCAGGGTCCGCTCCGGAATGTCGACCCGCTCGACCACCATCTCGACGCGACCGTCGTCGAGCAGGATGCGGCTGCCCGCCATCACCTCATCGGCGAGCTTGTCGTAGGTGATCGCGGCGATGCTGCGGTTGCAGCTCACCGCCCTGGAGGTGAGGGCGAAGGGATCCCCGTTGGCCAGGGTGATCGGCCCATCCTCGAAGCGGCCGAGCCGGATCTTCGGTCCCTGGAGGTCCTGGAGGATGCCGACGTGAATGCCCAGTTCATGGGCGACCTGGCGGATGGTGGCGATGCGGGCGGCGTGCTCCGAGTGGTCGCCGTGGGAAAAGTTGAGCCGGAAGGTGGTGGCGCCGGCCTGGATCAGCTCCCGCAGCCGCTGGGGCGACTCAGTGGCTGGGCCGATCGTTGCCACGATCTTGGTGCGACGCGACAGATCGGGCTGCGCCATCGGGAGAGCCGAAGGTTCAGGCGGAAACTACCATCCGGTCCTTCCCCGTCCCTGCCTCCGATGGTGCCGATCCCGATGCTCCGATGGACCTGAACCACTATCAGCGGCAGGCGCGGACCACGGCGCGTTATCCCCAGGTGGGGGCCAATCCCATCTATCCCACGCTCGGACTCTGCGGCGAGGCGGGGGAAGTGGCCGACAAGGTCAAGAAGGTGATGCGGGACCGGGGCGGCGTCTTCGATGCGGGCGTCGTCGAGGATCTGGCGCTCGAACTCGGGGATGTCCTCTGGTACGTCTCCCAGCTGGCCAGTGAACTGGGCCTGGATCTCGAGACCCTGGCCCAGGCCAACCTGGACAAGCTGGCCAGCCGGGCCGAGCGCGGGCGGATTGGCGGCAGCGGTGACCACCGCTGAGCCCCCAGGGCCCTGTTCAGAAGGCGATGCCGCCCCCCATCAGGGATCCGCTCAGGCCCCCCAGCAGGCCCTGGGCCAGGCTGAGGGCGATGAAGGCGATGATCGCGGAGAGATCCAGACCTCCCAGGGGGGGGATCAGGCCCCGGAAGACGTTGAGGTAGGGATCGGTGATCGAGCTCACGGTGCTCAGCACCGGGTTGCTCCAGTCAAGGTTGGGGAACCAGCTCAGCAGCACCCGCACCAGCAGCACCAGGCTGTAGATGCTGAGCGTCTGCGCCAGCACGGCAAGGATCTGGCTCAGGATCATCACGGCGGAAAGGCGGCAGGGTTGTTCGCCCACCGACTCTATGCAGCCTCCTGCCGCGGTGTCCTGCCCCTGGCGGGACCCGCCTCGCCGGGTTGGGCGGTCACGGCGAAGGTGCGATGGAATTTCTCGCTCAGGCTGATCCAGTACGAGCGGCCATCGCTCTGGCGGCGACGCTCGATGAAGTTCTGGGCGAGCAGCTCCTTGATGTGGTCGTAGGCGCCGGATCCGCGCAACTCCACCAGGTCCGACTGCAGGATGCGCTTCTTCAGGGCGATCGTGGCCAGGGTGCGCAGGCTTGCCGTGGAGAGATCCAGCGGCAGCAGGCTGCGCACCAGTTCCGAGAGGCTCTCGCGGAGCTGAAGGCTGTAGCCCCCGCCGTCCTGGCGGATCTCCAGAGCGGTGTCCCGGTGGGCGTAATCGGCCATCAGGGTGATCAGGGCCAGTTCCACCTCATCGCCTCCCACCGGTACGGCCAGGCCGGCGGAGGCGATCTCGGTGAGTTCAGCCAGGCGCAGGGGCCGCCCCTTGAGGTACAGGATGGCCTCCAGCCGCGCCGGCAGGGAGAGGGATCCCCCGGGAACAGTCACAGGCCCGGACACGCTCACGGGTCGGTCCATCGATGCCCGAACCGTACCGCAGCTGGCCAGACTCAGGCCAGCGCCGGGGCATGGGGGGTGGCGGGGCCGAGGAACAGGCGGTAGGCAGGATTCTCCGTCTCGTCCCAGTGGCGGTAGTTCAGGCCGTCGAGGAACCGTCTCCAGGCCTCCGCATCGGCATCGGCCACCTGCACGCCCACCACGATGCGGCCCACGTCGGCACCCTGGTTGCGGTAGTGGAAGATGCTGATGGTCCAGTTGGGGTGGAGGGCATTCACGAACGCCATCAGCGCCCCGGGCCGCTCCGGGAACTCGAACCGGTAGAGCAGCTCCCGTCCCCGTCCGTCGAGCTCCCGGCAGGCCGTCTCCGGCAACCGGCCCCCCACCATGTGCCGCAGGTGGAGTTTGGCCAGTTCGTTGCCGCTCAGATCGAGGCAGGGAAATCCCCCGGCGGACAGCTGGCTCACCAGGGCTTCGGTATCGCGGTGGCCGTGGATCTGGACCCCCAGGAAGATGTGGGCCAGGTGCTGATCCTCCATCCGATAGCTGAATTCGGTGAGGCTGCGGGAACCCAGCAGCTCGCAGAGCCGGCGCAGGCTGCCGGGCCGCTCGGGGATCTCCACCGCCAGCATCGCCTCCCGTTCCTCGCCCAGCTCGGCCCGTTCGGCCACGAACCGGAGACGGTCGAAGTTCATGTTGGCGCCGCAGGCCACCGCCACCAGGGTGCGCTGACTCAGGCCCCTGCGCTGGACATCGGCCTTCAGGCCGGCCACCGCCAGGGCACCGGCGGGCTCGAGGATCGAACGGGTGTCCTCAAACACATCCTTGATGGCGGCGCAGATCTCGTCGGTGTCGACCGTGATCATGGCGTCCACGTGGCGCCGGGCCAGGGCGAAGGTGTGCTCGCCCACCTCCCGCACGGCCACCCCATCGGCGAACAGGCCCACCTGCTCCAGGCTCACCCGGTGTCCGGCGGCCAGGGAGCGGGTCATGGCGTCGGCGTCCACCGGTTCCACGCCGATCACCTCCACCAGCGGCCAGACGCTCTTGACATAGGCGGCGATGCCGGCGATCAGCCCGCCGCCGCCCACCGCCACATAGATCCCATCCGGCGGAGGGGTGCACTGGCGGAGGATCTCCAGCCCGATCGTGCCCTGTCCGGCGATCACGTCCGGATCGTCGAAGGGGTGGATGAAGCTGAGCTGCCGCTCCTGCTCCAGCTGCCGGGCCCGCAGGTAGGCCTCGTCATAGGTGTCGCCGTGGAGCACCACCTCGGCACCCCGCGCCTCCACCGCCCGCACCTTCATCTCCGGTGTGGTGAGCGGCATCACGATCACGGCCCGGCAGCCCAGCCGGTCGGCCGCCAGGGCTACCCCCTGGGCGTGGTTGCCGGCGCTGGCGGCGATCACCCCACGCTCCAGCTCCGCCGCGCTGAGATGGGACATCCGGTTGTAGGCGCCCCGCAGTTTGAAGGAGAACACCGGCTGCAGGTCCTCGCGCTTGAGAAGCACCGAGTTGCCCAGTCGCCGAGACAGGTTGGGCGCCGGATCGAGCGGGGATTCGATCGCCACGTCGTAGACCCGGGCCCGCAGGATGCGCTGCAGAGTGTCGTCCATCGAGCCAGTCTGACAAGCGGGCCAGACCCCGCTTCGCCGCCGGGCTTCAGGAATGGTGACCGTTGTCCCCGATCGCCCGGACACAGGCCGTAGATTGACTCTCTCAGATCTGATCAGGGCATGCATCTCAGCGAGCTGAGCCATCCCAACCAGTTGCATGGCCTCAGCACCGGCGAGCTTGAAGCCATCGCCCGTCAGATCCGCGAGAAGCATCTGGAAGTGGTGTCCACCAGCGGTGGGCACCTGGGCCCCGGCCTCGGGGTGGTGGAGCTCACCCTCGCCCTCTACCAGACCCTGGATCTCGATGGCGATCGCGTCGCCTGGGACGTGGGGCACCAGGCCTATCCCCACAAGCTGATCACCGGCCGCTATCACCAGTTCCACACCCTCCGCCAGCAGGGCGGGGTGGCTGGCTACCTCAAACGCAGCGAGAGCCGCTTCGACCATTTCGGTGCCGGCCACGCCTCCACCAGCATCTCCGCCGCCCTGGGCATGGCCCTGGCCCGCGACCGCCGCGGTGACGACTTCAAGTGCGTGGCGGTGATCGGCGATGGAGCCCTCACCGGTGGCATGGCGCTGGAGGCGATCAACCATGCCGGCCATCTGCCTCGAACCCGCCTGCTGGTGGTGCTCAACGACAACGACATGTCGATCTCCCCGCCGGTGGGAGCCCTCTCCACCTACCTCAACCGGATGCGGCTCAGTCCGCCGCTGCAGTTCCTCTCCGGCAGCGCCGAGGAGGCCTTCAAGCATCTCCCCTTCATGCACGGCGAGCTGCCGCCGGAGCTGGAGCGGCTCAAGGAGAGCATGCGCCGGCTGGCCGTGCCGAAGGTGGGAGCGGTGTTCGAGGAGCTGGGCTTCACCTACATGGGTCCGATCGATGGCCACGACATTGCCGAGATGACCCGCACCTTTCAGGTGGCCCACCGCTGCGAGGGACCGGTTCTCGTTCATGTGGCCACCACCAAGGGCAAGGGCTATCCCTATGCCGAAGCCGATCAGGTGGGCTACCACGCCCAGTCCGCCTTTGATCTCAAGACCGGCAAGGCCTTCCCCTCCAGCAAGCCGAAACCCCCCAGCTACAGCAAGGTGTTTGGGCAGACCCTCGTCAAGATCTGCGAGCAGGACCCCACCGTGGTGGGGATCACGGCCGCCATGGCCACCGGCACGGGTCTCGATCTATTGGAGAAGGCCCTCCCCGCTCAGTACTTCGACGTCGGCATCGCCGAGCAGCACGCCGTCACCATGGCGGCGGGCATGGCCTGCGAAGGCCTCAACCCGGTGGTGGCGATCTACAGCACCTTCCTGCAGCGCGCCTACGACCAGATCATCCACGACGTGGGTATCCAGAAACTCCCCGTCACCTTCGTGCTCGACCGCGCCGGCATCGTCGGGGCCGACGGTCCCACCCATCAGGGTCAGTACGACATCAGCTACCTCCGGGCCGTGCCGAATTTCACGGTGATGGCCCCGAAGGACGAGGCCGAACTTCAGCGCATGCTCGTCACGGCGATCCAGCACAGGGGTCCCTGTGCCATCCGCTTTCCCCGGGGGGAAGGGGAGGGCGTGCCCCTGGCGGAGGAAGGCTGGGAGCCGCTTGAGGTTGGCCGGGGTGAACAGCTTGCCGATGGTGACGATCTGCTGATCGTGGCCTACGGCGCCATGGTGAGCCCGGCCATGGCCACGGCCGGGCTTCTGCAGGAGCAGGGTATCCGGGCCGCCGTGGTCAACGCCCGGTTCCTGCGCCCCCTTGACGAATCCCTGATTCTTCCCCTGGCGCGCCGCATCGGCCGGGTGGTCACGATGGAGGAAGGGGCCCTTCCTGGCGGATTCGGGGCGGCCGTGGTGGAAACCCTCAACGATCATGAGGTGCTGGTGCCGGTGTTCCGCCTAGGCATTCCCGACCAGCTCGTGGATCATGCCAGCCCGGATCAGAGCAAGCGGGCCCTCGGTCTCACGCCGTCCCAGATGGCGGACCGAATCCTGCAGCGCTTCGCCATGGCCCTGAAACGCCAGCCCCTGGTTGTCTGAGCAGGCCGGAAAGGGTCTGAGGAACACAGACCAAAAGCCGCCCCGCCAGGACGGGACGGCACAGGAGGGGCGCTCGGGCGCCAGGACCCTTCTGAGGCAGGTTCTGGCGAAGGCCTCCAGGGTTCAGAGAACGCCGCGGGAAGCCAGGCCCTGAATGGCACCGATGCCGAAGATGTGACCGAGGCTGGTGGTGGCCAGCAGGGACGCGTGGCTCAGTCCGCCGAAGAACTGGGCATTGGGGAGCTGGGCTCCCTCGGAGGGGTACTTGATCGTGGCCTTGCCGATGCCGATGGCGACCACATTGCACACGATCATCACCAGCGCCACCTTCGGTGACCAGGTGAGTGAGGCCGGGGCCAGAGCCAGAAGGGGAGCGATCATCTTCGATCAAAAACCGACGCCCCATCTTCCGGGGGAACGGCAGTCCCTTCACCACCGCTTAAGACTTGTTCACCCGCGAGGGGCTCCGGAGGGGCCGGCGGGGCGACGCCGGCGCGGGAGAATCCCAGAAGAACCAGCAGGTTCGCCACCGTCAGAAAGGATTCGGCTCCGCCGTGCAGGGCATCCACATCGGCGAGCTGGGCGCCGAAGCGCAGTTCCGCCACGACCGCGGCGGCGATGGTCACCGCCACGAACACCAGGGTGAAGCGGAACCCCCACAGGGCGAGGGGGGGGAAACGGCCGCTGCGGGCCGCCCAGTGGAGGAAGGCCAGGTAGGGCAGCAGCGAGAGCACGAACAACGGGCCCGGATCAATGCCCGCCAGGCTCTGCAGAGGGCTCATGGGCGAGGCTCCACAGGCAGGAGGGTCCAGGCGGCGGCTGCCAGGGCTCCGTTGCCCAGCAGGGTGCTGGCCGCCTGGAACACCACCAGACCGCGCAGCTCCGGGGCGTTGTCGAAGACATGCCACGTGCAGGCCGCCATGGCACTGACCAGGGCGGGAAGCATGGCCAGGGCAAGCCAGCGCCACTCCGTTTCCTGGCGACGCTCTCCCCAGTGGATCACCGCCACCATGGCGAGCGTCCACTCCAGGACTGAAGCGACATGGATCCACCAGGTGGGCAGTGAAAGGGCATGCATGGCGGCCCTGCACCCAGGACGGTTGGCAATGTAGGGAGGGAGCCCGGGCCGGCGCGTCGAAGACGGAAGCTGACCCGGGCCGACGCCATGAAGAAGCCCGGCCGGGTCGTCCGGCCGGGCTTGTGGGAGAGGGGCCGCCGGTAGGACCGAACGGGACCTGGAACCGATCAGCCCAGGCCGATCTGGGAGAGGATGCCCTGGCCGGTGAGGAGCTCGGTGGCCAGCCCGATCACGAAACCGAGCATGGCCAGGCGGCCATTCCAGGTCTCGGCGAAACCGACGAAACCGAAGCGGGAGTCAGAGGTGGTCATGGCGTGTAACGCGATGTTGCGCTCAATGTAACAGGTCATGAAGGCTTGGAGCTGCCTCCGTCGGTCCAATGTGCCGCATTCCCGACTGGCCCAGTCGTTGCCGATGGCGCCTTCCCCCGTAATCTCCTTTGTCCCTCGGAGCGGAGTCCCGGTGGCCCATCGGCGCAGGCTCCACCAGCCCCTGATCTGCGGCTATTACGGCGAGCACAACCTGGGCGATGACGCCCTGCTCGAAGCGCTCCTGCAGCAACTGCCCCAGGGCTGCGATCCCCTCGTGACCGCCTTTGATCAGGCCGAGCTCTGGAGCCGCTGGCGGGTCCGCAGCTGTTCGCGGCGGTCACTGGCGGCCGTTCGGGCGGGGCTGCGGGGGTCCGATGCGCTCGTTCTCGGGGGCGGCAGCCTCCTGCAGGACGCCACCAGTTTCCGCAGCCTGCTCTACTACCTGGCGCTGATCCTCGAAGCCCGTCTCCGGGGCAAGCCGGTGTTCCTCTGGGGCCAGGGTCTGGGGCCCCTGCGGCGGCGGCGTAGCCGCTGGCTGGTCCGCTCGGTCTTGCCCCTCGTGCAGGGGATCGGCTGGAGGGATGCCGCCTCGGCGGCGCTGGCCGCCAGCTGGGGCGTGTCCGGAAGCCTCGGCAGTGATCCCGTCTGGTCGCTGCGCCGCTGCCCCTGGCACGGCCTGGGGGGGCCGATCGTGGTCTGCTGGCGAGCGACCCCCCTGCTGCAGGGTCCCGCCTGGACCCCCCTGTTGGAGGCGCTCGATGCGCTGGCCGCCAGCCAGGAGCGCGCGGTTCTCTGGTTGCCGGTTCACCGGGATCAGGACAGTGGGCTGCTGGAGGGGCTGAGGGCCCAGGGGCTGGTGCCGGCCCGCCTGCTCCAGCGCAGCCGGTCGGTCAGCGCCACCGATCCCGACCAGGCGATGGCCCTGTTCGCTTCAGCCGGTCTGGTGCTGGCGATGCGTCTGCACGCCCTGATCCTGGGCGCGCTGGGCGGTGCTCCGGTGGCGGCCCTCAGCTATGACCCGAAAGTGCGTGCCGCCGCCGAGGCACTCGGTTGCCCCTGCCTGGATCTGGTCTCCACTCGAGAGGACGTGAGCCGTCCCGATCCCAGCTGGGCCGCTGTTCTCGATCGGCCGCCCGATCCGCTCCGCCTGGAGCATCAGCGGACCCTGGCACGGGTCCATGCCGATCTGATCGGGCGCTGGTTCGGGTCCTGACGCCGCACTTGGAGGGGGTTCAGCTCTGGAGGCGCACCAGCTCGGCGAGCACCTCGCGGCCGTGACCCACGGGCCTTACGGCCACCCATCGCGCCCTGAGTCGGCCGGCCGGATCGATCAGAAAGGTGTGCCGCTGGGAGAACGGAGGAATCCAGGATCCGTAGCGTGCACTCACGCGGCCGCCCGGATCGGAGAGCAGGGGGAAGGCCAGACCCTCGCTGGCGCAGAAGGAGGCGTGGGCGTCGAGGGCATCGGCGCTCACGCCGGCCACTTCGGCGTTTCGGGCCCGGAAGCTGCTCAGTTCCTGTTGGAAGCCCCGGGCCTCCAGGGTGCAACCTCCCGTGAAATCCCGGGGATAGAAATACAGCACCAGCCAGCGGCTCCTGAACTCTCCCAGAGCCAGGGTTGCGGAGGTGGGCGGGTTGCGGAGGGCGCCGCGTCCGGATTCGGCGGGGGCCGGGATCAGGGCCGGCAGTCGAAAGTCCGGAGCGAGGGTCTCGAGTTCGGGTAGCTGGCCCCCCATGGCCCAGGCTGGCGGGACAGCGACGCCCCCGCAGGCGGTGCCCAGGCCGGCGAGAAGGCCGGCTTCAAGCAGGTGGCGACGGTTCAAGGGGAACCCGGAGAGGGAGCGAGCCGGATCCGGACCGGGTGCAGACCCCGCCCCTTCAATCCGGCGGATTCAGATCTTGGCCAGGTTGATGCCCAGTTCGCGGGCATAGACGCCCAGACCCTTCTTCTGGATGGTGCGCAGGGTGCGGGTGGCCACCCGCAGCTTCACCCAGCGCTTGCCCTCAGCCCACCACAGACGCCGTTCCTGCAGATTCACCTGCTGGAGCTTCTTGGTGCGCACATGGGAATGGCTGACGGCCATGCCGTTGTTGGCGCGCTTGCCGGTGAGTTGACAAACCCGGGACATGACTGCAATCGATGACTGTGAACAGGGACGAGGCCCAAGGGCCGATGGTACCAAAGTGGCCTGCGCTCAGAGGGCACGCGCCATTAGGCGTCCCATCAGATCGGCGTTGCGTTGCTGGAACCCGGCCAGTTCGTTGGGCTCCAGTCCCCCGACCGAGAGGCGGGCCATGTCATGCAGGTGGCGGCCCAACTCCGCCGCCAGCTGCTGGCTCGGTGATGGAGCTCCCCCGGTGGTGATCACCGAGCCCGCCGAGAGGGCCAGCAGACCCTCCACCAGCGGATGGCGGCGGTTGATCAGCAACACATGGTGCTCGGGCAGCCCCGGCAGTCGCTGCTCCATCAGGGCGCCCATGTCATTGAGCCGACGCATTTGCTCGGGCAGCAGGATCAGGGCTGCCGGGGCGTTGTCTCCCTTGAGCGCCTGCACCTGCACCGTGACGCGGTCGTTGCCGAGGGCCTGGCGGAACAGTTCCCGCAGCTTCTCGGAACTGTCCTTGCCGTCCGCATCGCTCAATTCACTCTCACTCTCCTTGAGGCTGTCGTCGAGTTCGGCGTCCACCCGCTGGAATCGCAGGTCGTCGTGGCGGGCCTCCAGCCAGGGCAGGAACTGGGCGTCGATCAGGGTGTCGGCCAGCAGCACCTCGGCCCCCTGGCCCCGCCAGAGGGCCAGGGGGCCGGCCTGGGCCGCCTCGTCCGTGCAGTAGAGGATTCTGGCGGCTGTCTCCGATGGAAGTCGGCTGCGATAGCCCGCCAGGGTGGTGTAGGCGCGATCGCCGCAGGCGATCGGATCGGGCGACACCGCCACCGCCGGCGCGGTGGTGCCGTACAGCACCAGATCGGCCACCTGGTCGGCGAACTTCTCGTCCTCCATCGCGCCGATCTTGATGAATGGAGCGATGCCCTCCCAGATCTCGGCGTAGCGGCCCGGGTCATCCCGGTGCAGCTCCTTGAGCCGGTCCCCCACCTTCTTGGCGACGAACCCACCGATCGAGCGGACCCGGCGGTCGGTCTGCAGGGCGCTGCGGCTCACGTTCAGGGGGATGTCGGGAGAATCGATCACACCCCGCAGGGGAAGCAGGTAGCGGGGCACCACCTCCTTGATCGAGTCACTGACGAACACCTGATTGCAGTAGAGCCGGATCTCCCCCTTCTCCCAGTCGGCTCGGCCGGTGATCTTCGGGAAGTAGAGAATGCCCTGCAGGGTATAGGGATAGTCGGTGTTGAGGTGGACCCAGAGCAGGGGATCACCCTGAAACGGATAGAGATAGCGGTAGAGAGCGATGTAGTCCTCGTCGCTGAGCTCACGGGCGCTCTTGCGCCAGGGGGCCTCCCTCCGGTTCACCGTTTCGCCCTCCAGCTGCACCTCCACCGGCAGGAAGTCGCAGTAAGTGGTGATCAGGGCGCGGAGCCGGGCCGGCTCCAGGTACTCGAGCTCCTCCTCCTGCAGGTGAAGGATCACATCGGTGCCCGCTTCGCTGCGCTCCCCGGCTTCGAGGCTGAAGTTGGGAGAGCCGTCGCAGCTCCAGCGGACGGCCTCCGCCTCGGGTCGGGCACTCAGGCTCACCAGTTCGACCCGGGAGGCCACCATGAAGCTGGAATAGAAACCCAGTCCGAAGTGGCCGATGATCGCATCATCTTCGCGTTTGTAGGCCTGCAGGAAGTCTTCCGCGCTGGAGAAGGCCACCTGGTTGATGTAGCGCTTCACCTCATCTGCGGTCATGCCGATGCCGTTGTCGCTCAGCGTGACCGTTCGGGCTTCCCGGTTGATCTGAACGCTGACGCGGCCCTCCGGGCCCTCGCTGCAATCGCCGGCCATGGCCGCCATGCGGCGCTTGCTGATGGCATCCACCCCATTGCTGACGAGCTCCCGGAGGAACACTTCATGGCCGGAATAAACGGCCTTCTTGATGATCGGGAAGATGTTCTCGGTGTGGATCTGAATCTGGCCCTGTTCTTCCAGCACCGCCATGACGTCGTTGTTCCTGAATCGGGATGGGGTGACCCTAGAGGTCCCCTGCGCCCGGCTCAAGCGGGGTCAGGGTGGGGTCTCCGAACCTGGCGCACCACCGGATGAGGTCGGCGTCCGGCGTTCAGCCGCCCCGCTGGAGGTCGGGACGTTCCTCCGGAAGGATCGCTCCCGCGACCGGGCAGACCTGGAGACAGATGCCGCAGTCGATGCAGGTGTCGAAATCGATCCAGTAATAGCCCGTTCCCTTGGCATTGGCCCCGGGGCCCGGATGGATGCAGGCCACCGGGCAGGCATCGACGCAATCGGAGACGCCCTCGCAGATGTCGGTGACGATGCTGTGGGCCATGGATCTGGGGCGGCGCGAGCCCTTCGATCCTAGAAATGCCCGCCGCCCCCCAGTCCATCGGCCTCCACCCACACCAGCTGGGAGGAGCCCCGCCGCTCGGCCTCCTCCAGCGCCTGGGTGCGCCCACCGCAGGGATCGGGCAGCAGCTCGGCGGCTTCGCCGCGGGCATGGAGAACTCCCAGCCGCTCCAGGGCCGCTGCCAGCGCCCCGGGTTGGCTGTAGGCCACCAGCACGGGGCTGGTCTGGGCCGCTCCGCCGCCCGGTTGGGGCAGCAGATTGCGGATCGCCTCGATCGTGAAGCCGAAGCCCACCCCCGCTGCAACGGTGGGATCGGCGCCGAACCGCCCCACCAGGGCGTCGTAGCGCCCCCCACTGGCGATCTCTAGCGGCGCCTCTTCTCCCTGACAGACGAGTTTGAGCACGATGCCGTCATAGAGGTCGAAATGGGGCTGAAAACTGGGATCGAGCTGCACGGCGATGCCCAGACGCTCCGCCGTGGGGGCCACCGTGGCCAGGGCGATGGCGAGTCCCTCCAACAGCGGGCTGGCCCCCAGTTGCCGGCGCAGCTCGTCCAGAACCGGCCCGGGCTGGCCCCGCAACCGCATCAGCGCCTGCAGTCGCCTCCGCTCCTTCTCGGCCAGGGGGAGGTCCGCCAGGGCCAGCCGGTCGAACCCGGTGAGTCCCTGGCGACAGGCGGTGCGGTGGGCGCTGGGGAGCCGGTCGAGCAGGGCGGAGAGCACTCCGTGGTGCCCCACCAGCAGACGGAGCTGATGGCGACCCTGGAGACCCAGGGCCTCGCAGCAGGCCAGCAGCAGCCCCATGAGCTCGGCATCGGCGGAGGCGGAGTGCACCCCCAGCAGCTCCACGCCGCTCTGGCGCTGTTCGCTGATCCGCTGGCCGCCACCGTCTCCGGTGAACGTGCGAAAGGTGCTGCCTTCGGCCCAGAGGCGCAGGGGCCTGGGCCGGCCAGCCAGGCGGGTGCAGGCCGCCCGGGCGATCGGGGCCGTGAGCTCCGGGCGCAGGCCGAGGGGCTCATCAGCAGCCAGGCGCAGCACCTCGCGGGCCGCGATCGACCCGCCGGCCTCGAGGGTGTCGATCCGCTCCACCGTGGGGGGGGCCACTTCCTGGTAGCCCCAGAGCCGGTAGACCCCCGCCAGTCGCTGGCAGAGGCGGCGCTCGTGATCCACCTGGCGAGGGTGGAGATCCCTGGCTCCGGCGGCGGGTTGCAGGGCCATGGGACTGGGGGGGACGGGCTGGACTGGGCAGGATCCTATGGAGCGGTCCGCTGGGGGATCAGACCTCCAGTTCCGGGGCGCCGAAGAGGGCCCCCGGCAGGGGGCGGCAGCGGGCCAGCCCCTCCACCAGGTCCGGCAGCAGGGCTGGCCCGCAGGCGATCAGGCGACCCTCGCTCAACTGCAGGGGGCCGCCGTCGTAGCGGCTCACCACACCGCCCGCCTGCTCGACCAGCACCACTCCCGCGGCCAGATCCCAGGGGGAGAGTCCCCGTTCCCAGTAGCCATCGAGCCGGCCAGAGGCCACATAGGCCAGATCCATTGAGGCCGCGCCTCCCCTCCGCACCCCGCGGCTGCGGTGGGTGAACCAGCAGAACTCGGCGTAGTTCGTGTCGGGCTGGGTGTGGCGGTCATAGGCGAAGCCGGTGACCAGCAGGGACGCGGCGAGATCGGTGCAGGGGCTCACCTCGAGGCGGCGGTCGTTGCACCAGGCCCCCAGCTGGGGCGCTGCCCAGTAGTGCTCGTCGCTGGCCGGGGCGCTGATGGCCCCCAGCAGGGGCGCCCCCTTCCAGGTCAGACCCACCGAGGTGGAGAAGAAGGGATAGGCGTGGGCGTAGTTGGTGGTGCCATCGAGGGGATCCACGCACCATTCCAGGGCTGATCCGGTGTCGCGCCGGCCGCTTTCCTCCGCCACGACCCCGAGCGCCGGGGTCTCGGCCTCCAGCACGGCCAGGACGGCGGCCTCGGCCGCCAGGTCCGCCTCGGTGACCAGATCCCCTGAGCGGCCCTTCTCACGGATGTTCACCAGCCGCCCCTCGTGGCGGCGTAGCTGATCGGCGCCGGCCTCCGCGGCCCGCCTGGCCACATCCAGGAGATGCCGCAGTTCGGAGGGGTGGAGGGCGGAGGCACTCAGGGCCTGATCGGAGAGGCTGCCCGGTCGTCCGGCGGTGTTCAGCATCGGATCACGATCCAGCAGGGCGGGAGGGAGGGGTTCACCTGGGTCACTCCTCCTCGATCGGCAGGCCGGGACGCACCTTGCCACGGCCGAAATGGCGACCGAACTGCTGCTCGTAGACCTCGTCCTCGTCCTGGGTTTCCACCTCCAGGGGGCCGATCGCCCGGGCCACGCAGAGCAGGCCATAGCCCTTCCCCCTCAGCTCCCGCGAGAGACCCAGCGCTTCGCGGTGGTCGATCTCGCCGGAGATCACCCGCACGGCACAGCTAGTGCAGCAGCCATTGCGGCAGCTGAAGGGCAAGGGTTCCCCCTGCCGTTCGAAGCTGCGCAGGATGTACTCACCTTCCGGCACATCCAGCTGGATCACCCGCTGCTGTTGGCGCCAGTGCACCGTGATTGGAAAGCGTCGTGTCATCGCGAAGCGGGGGGTTGGCGTCGATGGCCTACTGCTACATTGCCATCTGCCCCGCGACAGCCGCTGGAGAGGTGGCCGAGTGGTCGAAGGCGCAGCACTGGAAATGCTGTATAGGGGCAACTCTATCGAGGGTTCGAATCCCTCCCTCTCCGCTTCCAATGACAAAGCCGGCTGCTAAAGCCGGCTTTTTTATTGGGTTTTTCCACTGGAGTGTGAGTCGGGGGGCTAGGGAACACTGTCAAGGACGGGGCAGAGCCGATTCCGTCAGCCGAATCGCCCGGTCACATAGTCCTGGGTGGCCTGCTGATTGGGCGCATTGAAAATGCGTTCGGTGTCATTGAATTCCACCAGGTAGCCCACTTTTCCACTGCCCCCCTCGATGGCTTCCGCGTTATAGAATGCTGTGAGATCGGAAACCCTGACAGCCTGTTGCATGTTGTGGGTCACGATCACGATGGTGTAGCTCTTCTTGAGCTCATGCATCATTTCTTCGATCTTCAGGGTGGAGATCGGATCGAGGGCTGAGCAGGGCTCATCCATCAGGATCACCTCCGGTTCCACGGCGATCGCCCGGGCGATGCAGAGCCGCTGCTGCTGGCCGCCCGAGAGGGCATTTCCGCTTTCCTTGAGTTTGTCCTTGGTTTCATCCCAGATGGCCGCCTTGCGCAGGGAGCGCTCCACCAGCTCATCCATGTCTCCCTTGTAGCCGTTGATGCGGGCACCGAAGGCGATGTTCTCGTAGATCGACTTGGGGAAGGGGTTGGGCTTCTGGAAGACCATGCCGATGCGCCGTCGCACTTCCACCGGATCCACATCCCTGGCGTAGATGTCCTGCCCATCGAAGATGACTCGCCCCCTGAGGCTGCAGCCCTCGATCAGATCGTTCATCCGGTTGAGGGCCCGCAGCACGGTGGACTTGCCGCAGCCGGAGGGGCCGATGAAAGCGGTGACCTTGTTGCGGGGGATCTCCAGGTAGACATCCTTGACCGCTTCGAAGCTGCCGTAGCTGATCGTGACGTTCTCCAGGGACAGGCACCTGGTCTCGGTGGAGGTGGATCTGGAGGTGGCGAGGGTGGCGGTCATGGTGGGGCTTGTGCAGGAGGTGGTGGGGCGGATCCGGTGGACGGGAACGATCAGTGGGCGGCGAAGCGCCTCAGCCAGCGGGCCAGCAGGTTGGCCCCCAGGATGAGCACCACCAGCACGAAGGAGGCGGCCCAGGCCAGGGCGTTCTGGGCTTCGAAAGGCATGATTGCGAAGTTGAAGATCAGCACCGACATGGTGGCGATCGGATTGAAGACACCTTCCGGCCAGAAGGGAGAGAACAGGGCCGTGAAGATCAGCGGGGCCGTCTCACCGGCGGCCCGGGCGATACCCAGAACCACCCCGGTGGCGATGGGGGTGAACGCGCTCGGCAGGGTGATGCGGGTGATGGTGACGAACTTGGAGGCCCCGACTCCGATGGCGCCCCAGCTGAGTTCCTGGGGCACCAGCTTCAGTCCTTCATCCGTGGTCTTGATCACGGTGGGGAGCATCAGCACCGCCAGGGCGATGCCCCCGGCCGCCGCGGAATAGGACTGGCCGAAGAAGATCCTGGTGGCCACGACCACTCCGTAGACGAACACTCCGCAGATGATCGAGGGGACCCCTGCCAGAATGTCGTTGCCGAACCGGATGAAACGGGAGAACCAGCCCTTGCTGGAGTATTCAGCCAGGTAGATGCCCCCACCAACTCCGACCGGAATGGCGATCAGGGCCGCAATCAGGGTGACCAGCAGGGTGCCGAGGATGGCGTTGCCGATGCCGCCGCCCTCCAGGCCGGGTGCCGGAGGGAGTTGGGTGAACAGGCTGACGCTGATCAGCCGTCCTCCCTGGATGAGCACATAGATCAGAACGAGGAAAAGCGGCAGGACCGCAATCAGGCTGAACAGGGTGGCGATTCCCGTGAACAACTTGTCGCGCCGGTTGCGCATCAGGGCCGGATTGAAGCGCAGTGACCTGGCCGGCATGGAGGGGAGCAGGGTATCCATGGGGGGAGGGTCAATAGCGAAGGCTGAAGGTCCGGACAATCCACTGGGCGATCACGTTGACCGTGAAGGTGAGGATCATCAGGATGAGAGCGGCATAAAGCAGGGCTGAGACCTGCACCCCATCAGCTTCTCCGAACTGGTTCGCCAGCATGGCCGAGATCGTGTTTCCTGGAGCCAGAAGCGACCAGCTGAAGTTCATCGAATTGCCGATGATCATGGTGACGGCCATGGTTTCTCCCATGGCCCGTCCCAGCGCCAGCATGATGCCGCCGATGATGGAGGAGAGCGCGGCGGGCAGGATCACGTTGAAGATCGCGATCCAACGGGTGCTGCCCACCCCGTAGGCCCCCTGCCGCAGTTCCTGGGGGACCTGATTGAGGGCGTCGCGAGAGATGGCCGTGATGATCGGCAGAATCATCACGACCAGAATCAGAATCGCCGGTGCCATCCCGGGACCCTGGGGCTCGCTGCTGAACAGGGGAAACCAGCCGAGCTTCTGATGGAGCAGGCTCAGAAAAGGCCTCAGGATCGGCTCCATCACAAAGATGGCCCAGAGGCCCAGCACCACGGAGGGAATGGCGGCCAGCAGTTCCACCATCACCCCGATCACCTCGCGGATGTTGCGCGGAATCAGGTTCTCGGTGATGAAGATCGCGGTGCCGAGTCCGAGCGGCACAGCGATCATCAGAGCCAGCAGGGAGGACACCAGCGTGCCGTAGATGGCGGTGAAGGCCCCGTACTGATTATTGACGGGATTCCAGGCCGAGGTGGTCAGGAAGGACAGTCCGAAGGTGGCCATTGCCTCCCGGGCGCCGTCGAACACCGTCAGGAAGATGCCGAGCAGCACGATGGCCACCACGGAGGCCAGGGCAATGGTGAGATTGCGGAAACCCACATCGACGAGCCGTTCGGACGGAGGACGACGTCGCAGAGTGAATAGATCCTGGGGCTGGGTGGCTGTCATCGATTGGCTGAGGCGGGAGTTGACATGGGCACGCCTCTTGTCCCCGGGCTGGCGAAATCTAGGGTTGGCCCCCGGCCCCCACCACTAAGAACGCATTAACACCCGCCGGCTCTCCACGTCCGCCAGGCCCCCGTCCGGGCTGCTGCGGGGCGGTGGAGCCGGTAGTTTGGGTCTTCCCTTCGAGGCTGCATGGGGCGGATCGTCGGCATCGATCTCGGCACCACCAACTCCGTGGTGGCGGTGCTGGAGGGCGGCCGTCCCCAGGTGATCGCCAATGCGGAAGGGGGACGGACCACCCCGTCGGTGGTGGGGTTCAGCCGCGACCAGGAGCTGCTGGTCGGCCAGCTCGCCCGCCGCCAGCTGGTGCTCAATCCCCGCAACACCTTCGCGAACCTGAAGCGCTTCGTGGGACGCAGCTGGGACGAGCTCGATGAGGGCAGCCTGACGGTGCCCTATGCCGTTCGCGCCAACGAGCAGGGCAATGTGCGGGTGATCTGCCCCGTCACGGAGCGGGAGTATGCGCCGGAGGAACTGCTGGCCACGATCCTGCGCAAGCTGATCGATGATGCCTCCACCTATCTGGGCGAGCCGGTGGAGGCGGCGGTGATCACCGTTCCCGCCTACTTCAACGATGCACAGCGCCAGGCCACCCGGGACGCGGGCCGGCTGGCGGGGATCGCGGTCGAGCGCATCCTCAACGAACCCACGGCGGCTGCCCTGGCCTACGGCTTCGATCGAAGTGCCGTTCGCCAGGTGCTGGTCTTCGATCTGGGGGGTGGCACCTTTGATGTGTCGGTACTGCGCATCGCCAACGGCGTCTTCGACGTCAAGGCCACCAGCGGTGACACCCAGCTGGGCGGGAACGACTGGGACCGTCGCATCGTCGACTGGCTGGCCGAAGGCTTCGAGAAGCGGCACGGCATCGATCTGCGCCGAGACCGGCAGGCCCTCCAGCGCCTGACCGAAGCCGCCGAAAAGGCCAAACAGGAGCTGTCCGGAGTCACCACCACCCCGATCTCCCTGCCGTTCATCGCCACCGGCCCCGAAGGGCCCCTGCACATCGAAACCAGCCTGGAGCGCCGGGGGTTCGAAGCGCTCTGCCCCGATCTGCTCGACCGCCTGTTGCGGCCGGTTCAACGGGCGATGCGGGATTCGGGGCTCAGCGCCGAGGACATCGATGACGTGGTGCTGGTGGGCGGCGGCACGCGGATGCCGATGGTGCAGGAGATGGTACGGACCCTGGTCCCCCGCGAACCCTGCCAGTCGGTGAACCCCGACGAAGTGGTGGCGATCGGAGCGGCGGTGCAGGCCGGCATCCTCACCGGGGATCTGCGCGATCTGATGCTGAACGACGTCTCCCCGCTCTCGCTCGGCCTGGAGACGATCGGTGGCGTCATGAAGGTCCTGATACCGCGCAACACCCCGATCCCCGTGCGCCGCTCGGATGTGTTCAGCACCTCCGAGGCGAATCAGTCGGCGGTGGAGGTCCATGTGCTGCAGGGGGAGCGCCAGATGGCTGTCGACAACAAATCCCTGGGCCGCTTCCGCCTCTCGGGCATCCCGCCGGCCCCCCGGGGGGTTCCCCAGGTGCAGGTCTCCTTCGACATCGATGCCAATGGCCTGCTGCAGGTGTCCGCCGCGGATCGCACCACCGGCCGGGTGCAGAGCGTGACGATCCAGGGGGGCTCCAACCTCAGCGAGGAGGAGATCCAGACGCTGCTGGAGGAAGCGGAACGCAAGGCCGTGGATGATCGCCGCCGGCGGGCCGAGGTGGACCGGCGCAACCGGGCCCAGACCCTGGTGGCCCAGGCCGAGCGTCGCCTGCGGGACGCGGCCCTGGAGCTGGGTCCCTATGGCGCCGAGCGTCAGCAGCGGTCGGTGGAGATGGCCCTGCGGGAGGTGCAGGACCTCAGCGATGGCCAGGATCCCGCCGAGCTGGAGCTGGCTGTCAGCCAGCTCCAGGAAGCGCTCTACGGCCTGAACCGTCGCCTGATCAGCGAGCGGAAGAGCGAGGCCGGTCCGCTGCAGGGGCTGAAGAACACGCTGGGTTCGCTCAAGGACGACCTGTTCTCCGACGATGAGGACTGGGATGACTGGGATCGGAACCGGGCTGAGCCGTCGGACCGCTGGGGCGAGGGTCGCGATCCCTGGGACCGCCGGGCTCTGGGGAGTGCCGGTCTGGGGAGCGGTGGTCTGGATCGTTTCGACCGGGGCGGCTACGCCCCCAGGCCGCCGGAGGCCGAACGGCAACCGGCCGATCCCCGGCGCGACGCACGGGGGTGGTCGGGGTCAGCCGTGACCGACCGGTACCCCAGCGACCGCAACCGGTACCCCAGCGACCGCGACCCACACGACTGGGTGGAACGCCGGCCGGAGCCGCGGGACACGGGGGCCACGGGTTCAGCCCCCTCCCGGGCTCCCGTCCGGACTCCGGACCCGCCGCCGAGCCGCGGCCGCGCCGGCACGGACGATCCCTGGGCCGAGGACTGAACCCGGTGACCCGCAGCGCCTCCTCTCCGGTGGGCTCCGATTACTGGGCCGTTCTGGCCCTGCCCCCCGGGGCCGATGCCCTCGCCCTCAAGCGGGCCTTCCGGGAGCAGGCCCGACGCTGGCATCCCGATCTCAACGGGAACGATCCCGTGGCCGAGGAGCGCTTCAAGCAGGTCAATGAGGCCTATGCCGTGCTCTCCGACCCGGTCCGGCGGCGGGCCTGGGAAACCGGGCTGGATCCCCTGGGGTCCCGTTTCGAGCGTGGAGATCCCTTCGCCAGCGGTTTCCCCCGCTTCGAGGAGTATCTCGAGGCCCTGCTCGGCCGGCGCCAGCGTCCGGCCCCGGAGCCTGCCGCCTCCCCGCGGCCGGAGGAGGGGCCGGCTGTGGACTCCGGGCCCGAGCGGGGATGGTCGGAGCCGCCGCCCGCCGAGGTCACCCATGCCCCGCCGGCCCCGGCCCCGGTCCGGGCGGCGGAGGACCTCGAGACCATGGTGGCGCTCACCCCGGAGCAGGCCCTCGCCGGCACACGGCTGGAGTTTGAACTGGCGGACGGCACGGCGGTGGAGCTCTGGACACCGCCCCTGGCCGGGGATGGCTGGCGGCTGCGGCTGGCGGGGGTGGCCCCGGGGGGTGGGGACCATTTCCTGCAGCTGCGGGTCCGGACGGAGGACGGTCTGCGGATCGACGGTCTGCGGGTGCTCTTCGATCTGGAGGTTTCCCCCGCCGAGGCAGCCCTGGGCTGTCGGGTGGTGGTGCCGACCCTGGAGGGTCGCGTCCAGCTGCGGGTGCCGCCGGGATCCTCCAGTGGCCGCCTGCTGCGCCTGCGGGGCCGGGGACTGGCCCTGGGGGAGCGACACGGCGATCAGCTGGTGGAGGTGCGCATCGTGGTGCCCGAGCATCTGAGTGAGGCGGAGGCCGCGCTGTACCGCCGGCTGGAGGAGCTGGCCGCGGAGAGCTCGGACGCGGCCGACTAGGGGCCTCTGGCTCGAAGGGATCGGCCGGCGACCCGGCCGGGGATGACACACTGACCGGCGTGGCGCTGGTTCCTCCCTATGCCCGTCCATGTGCTTCTGTTCGAAGCCGGCACCGACAATGAAGGCATCCATTCGCTGGAACTCAGCGGGCGCACCGTCGTGCTGCTCTTCGAGGACCGCGACGACGCCGAGCGCTATGCGGGGCTGCTCGAAGCCCAGGATTTTCCTGTCCCCACGGTGGAGGCGATCGAGCGGGAGGAGATGGAACTCTTCTGCGCCCAGGCGGGGTATGAGGCCCGTTTCGTCGCCGTCGGGTTCCTGCCCAGTTCCGCCGAGGACCGGCTGCTGATCGCCCCCCCCGAGCGGAACATGGATCTCACCGGTTGGAAGGAGGAGGCCGCCGCTGCCGGGGCCACCGTCGATCAGGCCACGGAGGATGTTGCGGGCGGCGAGAACGACGAGCTCGAAGCCTTCCGTCGCCGCCTGGAGGGCCTGCTGTGAGGGGGCCGCAACCGGATGGAGCGGCCGATCGCGGCCACCTGCTCACTGAGCAGGCCAATCCGGCCAGCGCCTCCCTCGATCAGCTGAGCCCCTCCGACCTGGTGATGCTGTTCTGCCGCGAGGATGAGAAGGCCCTGCTGGCCATGGAGGCGGCCGCCCCGGCCCTGGCCGCGGCCGTCGAGGCGATCAGTGACCGCCTGCGCCAGGGCGGGCGCCTCTTCTACCTGGGGGCCGGCACCTCCGGTCGGCTCGGGGTCCTCGATGCCGCGGAATGCCCCCCCACGTTCTGCACGCCCCCCGAACTCGTGCAGGGCGTGCTGGCCGGAGGGGCTCCGGCCCTGCTGCGCAGTTCCGAAGGCCTGGAGGACCTGCCCGAGGCCGGTCGAGCCGATCTGGAGAGCCGCGGTTTCGGCCCCGGCGATGCCCTGGTGGGCATCGCCGCGGGCGGCACCACCCCCTATGTGCACGGCGGCCTGGGCCATGCCCGCGCCCTCGGCGCCCTGGCGATCGCCATGGCCTGCGTGCCCGTCGAGCAGGCTCCGATGCCCTGCGACATCGACATCCGCCTGCTCACCGGACCGGAGCTCCTGACCGGCTCCACCCGGCTCAAGGCCGGCACAGCCACCAAGTTGGCGCTCAACATCCTCTCCACCGGCGTGATGGTGCGGCTGGGCAAGGTGTTCGGTAATCGGATGGTGGATGTGGCAGTCAGCAACAGCAAGCTGGAGGATCGGGCCCTGCGGATCCTGCGGGATCTGGCCGGTGTGGACCGGCTGCGGGGATCCCAGCTGCTCAGCGCCGCCGGAGGGTCCGTCAAGCTGGCCCTGCTGATGGCCGCCTCGGGCCTGGATGGAGCGGCAGCGGCAGCGGCGCTTCAGGAGGCGAACGGCCTGCTGCGACCCGCCCTGGAGCGACTGGGAGTCGGACTGGGGAGCGACCCTCAGCCCACGGTGGCTTCGAAGGGGCCCCAGTAGGGGGTGGTGAACAGATCCAACCTTCGCCGGGTTTGCGGCGGCACCTGATCCATCGGGGTCATCAGGGCGCTGCGCAGGGCGGTGTGGGCGCTGCTGAGCGGTCGCTGGGCTCCGATCCGCTCGGCGGCCACTTTGACGACCTGCTGGGCCAGGGCGGCGTTGGCCCGCAGGTTGTCGAGCACCAGATCCACCGTCACAGAGGCATGGTCATCGTGCCAGCAGTCGTAGTCGGTCACCATGGCCAGGGTGGCGTAGGCGATCTCCGCCTCCCGGGCCAGCCGGGCTTCGCTGTGGTTGGTCATGCCGATCACCGAGCAGCCCCAGGTGCGGTAGAGATTCGATTCGGCTCGGGTGGAGAAGGCCGGTCCCTCCATGCAGAGGTAGGTGCCGCTGCGGTGCAGTTGCCGGCCGGGGGGCATCAGGCTTTCCGCCACATCGGAGAGCAGGCGACTGAGGCTGGGGCAGAAGGGGTCGGCGATTCCCACATGGGCCACCGCCCCCTGGCCGAAGAAACTGAGCGGCCGTTGATGGGTGCGGTCGATGAACTGATCGGGCACCAGCATGTCGAGAGGCCGCAGCGGCTCCTGCAGGGAACCCACGGCCGAGCAGGAGAGGATCCAGCGGACCCCGAGCGACCGCAGGGCCCAGAGGTTGGCCCGGTAGGGCACCTCGGTGGGGGAGTGGGTGTGATGCCGGCCGTGGCGGGCCAGAAACACCACCTCCAGATCGCCGATGCGCCCCAGCCGCAAGCTGTCGGAGGGGGGGCCGAAGGGGGTGTCGAGAACGACCTCTTCGCACGCGTCCAGACCCTCCATGGCGTACAGGCCACTGCCGCCGAGCACACCCAGCCGGGCTTGGCTCAGGTCGGGGCCGGGGCGCGAGGAGGTGGGAGCGCTGCTCATGAACGGAAGGCAGGGCGGTGCCGGCCCGCGGGGGGGAGACCCCCGGGGCCGGGGCCTGTTCTACCCGAGAGTCGATACAGTCCGCCTTTGCCGCCGCGCCCATGACACGAGCCCTGATGGAGACCGATGCCGGCACCGTGGACATCGAGTTGTTCGACGCCGATGCCCCCGACACGGTGGCGAACTTCGTGAAACTGGTCGAATCGGGCTTCTACGATGGGCTGGCCTTCCACCGTGTCATCGACGGGTTCATGGCCCAGGGGGGCTGCCCCAACACCCGCCCCGGCGCCGGCGGCATGGCCGGCACCGGCGGTCCTGGGTACCAGATCGCCTGCGAGATCAACCCCCGCAAGCACCAGGCCGGCACCCTCTCGATGGCCCATGCCGGCAAGAACACCGGCGGCAGTCAGTTCTTCCTCTGCCATGACGCCCAGCCCCATCTCGATGGGGTGCACACCGTCTTCGGACAGGCCTCCAACGTGGACGTGGTGCTGGCGATCCGCAAGGGCACCCGGATCAACAAGGTGAGCATCGTCGCCTGACGGTTCCGGGATCAGTCCCAGTGCAGGTAGGCGTCGGGCTGGAGAGGCAGGAGAGGCGCCCCCTGGCCCAGTTCGGCCAGGGGGCGCCGCCCGGCCTCCAGACCTCCGCTCGGATGGGTGCTGCGCTGGGCGTCAGGCGCCAGCAGCAGTCGCACGGCACGGGTGCCGGGCCAGGCCGCGATCTGGCCCAGCGCTGCCGTCAAATCGCTCTGGGTCAGCCCCCGACCCTCGCCGGGTGCCAGCAGGAGAGCCAGTTCGGGCTGGCCGAGCAGGGCCAGCAGCCGCGGGTGCTCCTCCCGTTTCAGCTCCAGTCCGCGGTCGTGGGCCCACGTTCGCAGGTCGCCCCAATGCTCGGCTTCGGCCCGCTCCGGCTGGATGCCCTCGCCGGACCAGGCGAGAACGGCGGTGGGTCCGCCCAGGCCGGCCGACTCCCGGTCGGCCTGGGCCTGCATCAGGTGGCCGAGCTTGGTCTGCTTGGTGTGCAGATAGGCGGCGTTATGCTGGCCGGGATCCATCACCAGGGGCACCCGGTCCTCCACCTGGAGTCCGTACCCCCCGAGGCCGGCGATCTTGCGGGGGTTGTTGGTGATCAGCCGCAGTCGGTGGACCCCCAGATCACTGAGGATCTGGGCCCCCACGCCGTAGTTGCGCAGGTCGGCGGGAAAGCCGAGCCGTTCGTTGGCCTCCACCGTGTCGAGGCCCCCGTCCTGGAGGCTGTAGGCCCGGAGCTTGTTGATCAGCCCGATGCCTCGACCCTCCTGACGCAGGTACACCACCACCCCCTCGCCGGCGGTTTCGATCATGCGCAGGGCCGCCTCCAGCTGGGAGCGGCAGTCGCAGCGGAGCGAGCCGAACGCGTCACCGGTGAGGCATTCCGAATGCACCCGCACCAGCACCGGCCCGCTGAGGCGCTCCGGATGGCCCTTCACGATGGCGACGTGTTCACTGCCATCGAGTTCATTGCGATAGCCGATCGCCCGGAAGGTGCCGAAGGCGCTGGGCATCAGGGCCTCGGCCTGGCGCCGCACGAACCGCTCGGTGTCGAGCCGGTAGCCGATCAGGTCGGCGATGGAGATCAGGCGGAGCCCGTGCTGAGCGGCGTACCGCGCCAGCTGGGGCAGCCGGGCCATCGACCCGTCGGCGTTCTGGATCTCGCAGATCACCCCCGCTGGGTACAGCCCGGAGAGGCGGGCCAGATCGACCGCCGCTTCGGTGTGGCCGGCGCGCTTGAGAACCCCGCCCTGGCGGGCCCGCAGCGGGAAAATGTGCCCGGGCCGGCGCAGATCAGCCGGGCGGGTGCGCGGGTGAATCGCCACCTGGATCGTGCGGGCCCGGTCTTCGGCGGAGATGCCGGTGGTGACGCCGTTCTCCGGCCCGGCATCCACGCTGACGGTGAAGGCGGTCTGGTTGCTGTCGGTGTTGCGATCCACCATCAGCGGCAGTTCGAGCCCATCGAGGCGCTCGCCCTCCATGGCCAGGCAGATCAGGCCCCGCGCTTCGGTGGCCATGAAATTGATCTGCTCGGGGGTGGCGAACTGGGCGGCGCAGATCAGGTCCCCCTCGTTCTCCCGGTTCTCATCGTCGACCACCACGATCAACTCGCCATTGCGAATGGCCGCCAGGGCATCGGCGATCGCATCGAATCGGATCGACCCGGGAGCCGGGCCTGGGCCGCGCTCGGGTGGGGGCGGGGCAATCAGGCTGGAAGGGAGGGTCAGGGGAGTGGATCGTGTGGGATCCATTCTCTCTCAGCCTCGGCTGGAGCGTGATCGGGCGTGGAGACGCCCGGTACGATCGTCGCCTGCACACCCTCCGGCATGGTCAGCGCCCCAGCAGCCCAGCCTGTCACTGCGTCGCGTGTCGCGGTGATCGGAGCGAGCGGCTACGGCGGCCTCCAAACCCTACGCCTGCTGCAGGATCACCCCCATTTCAGGGTCACCTATCTCGGTGGCGAGCGCAGTGCGGGCCAACGCTGGAGCGACCTGGTGCCGTTCCTGCCGCTGCCGGGGGATCCCATCGTCCAGGCGCCCACGGCGGCGGCCATCGCCGCCGCCGCGGATCTGGCCCTGCTCAGTCTTCCCAATGGCCTGGCCTCCGGCCTCGTGCCGGCTCTGCTGGAGCGTGGGGTGCGGGTGGTGGATCTCTCCGCCGACTACCGCTACCGCTCCCTGGCCCAGTGGAACACGGTTTATGCCAGCGAGGCCTCCCGGCTGGCCCGCACCGACCAGGCCCTCTGTCAGGAGGCGGTCTACGGACTGGTGGAGTGGGACGAGGCCCGCATCGCCCGCGCCCGCCTGGTGGCCGCACCGGGGTGCTTCCCCACCGCCAGCCTGCTGCCGCTGGTTCCCTTTCTCAAACAGGGGCTGATCGATCCCAGCGGCATCGTCATTGACGCGAAGACCGGCACCTCCGGCGGGGGACGGGCCGCCAAGGAGGCCCTGCTGCTGGCGGAAGCCGCCGAGTCGGTGGTTCCCTACG
The DNA here is from genome assembly GCF_056633155.1 of Cryptocyanus atlanticus LEGE 06306. Taxonomy (NCBI): domain Bacteria; kingdom Bacillati; phylum Cyanobacteriota; class Cyanophyceae; order Synechococcales; family Prochlorococcaceae; genus Cryptocyanus; species Cryptocyanus atlanticus. The sequence goes on along the minus strand of NZ_JBSJOZ010000003.1, from coordinate 56,737 downwards.
GAGTGGTGGGGCACCGCCACACCAGCGAGATCGAGCAGATGGCCAGCCTGGTGGTGGGCCAGCCGATCCAGCTCCAGTTCACCCCCCACCTGATGCCGATGGTGCGTGGATTGCTGGCCACCGTGTATGGCCGGCTGCGCGATCCGGGCCTCACCGCCGACGACTGCACCACCCTGCTGGAGGCGGCCTACCGGCACAGCCCCTGCGTGGCGGTCCTGCCGGTGGGCACCTACCCCGCCACCAAATGGGTGCGCCAGACGAACCGTGCCCTGCTCGCCGTCCAGGTGGATCCGCGAACCGGACAGCTGATCCTGATGAGCGCCATCGACAATCTGATCAAGGGTCAGGCGGGCCAGGGGGTGCAGTGTCTCAACCTGCTGGCCGGCCTCCCCGCGGGCACGGGGCTCCCGCTGCTCCCCTTCTACCCCTGAGCCGTCCGCACCAGCCCCAGTCGTGCTGCCGCCAGCCGCACCGCCAGGGGCAGGATCCGATGCTCCTGGTGCTGGATCCGGGCCGCCAGGCTGGCCTCGTCGTCACCGCCGAGCACCGGCACCGCCGCCTGCACCAGGATCGGACCTGCGTCCAGCTCGGCCGTCACCAGATGGGCGGTGCAGCCGGTGAGGGTGACCCCGGCTGTGAGGGCCTGGGCCACGGCGTGCTGGCCCCGGAAGCTGGGCAGCAGGGAGGGATGGATATTCACCAGCCGGCCGGCGAAGGCCTCAAGCAGCACGGGGGTGACGATCCGCATCCAGCCCGCCATCACCACCAGATCAACCCCGGCGGCCTGAAAGGAGCCGACCAGGGCGCTGTCGTGGTCTTCCCGGCGCCGGTGGAGGCGGTGATCCAGCACCTGGCAGGCCACCCCCAGTCGTTCGGCCCGTCGCCGGGCGCCGCAGCCGGGGTTGTTCACCACCAGCAGCTCCACCCGGCCCGGCCCCATGCCGTCCAGGGTCCCCTGGCGGAAAGCCGTGACGAGGGCCTCGAAGTTCGTGCCCTGGCCCGAGGCCATCACCCCCAGCCGCAGCGGGGCAGGGGGTTCGGGGCCAGGCTGTGGCAACGGCCACTGGATGCTGCAGGCTGGATCGCTAGGGTCATTCCCAGCAGGAAGCGCTGACCCAGCGGGAAACGGCTCATGTCCCATCTCTCCATCCTGCCCACCGTCATCCGCGATCTCGAGGCTCTGGCCGCGGCCCTGACCGATCTGGGCTGCCGTCCCCGCCGCGGCGGGTCCCTCTCCGGCTTCGCCGGCGAGCAGACCGACGTTGACCTCCAGGTGGAGCTGGAGCCGGGTCAGCCGCTGGGCTGGCGCCGCCAGCGGGATGGTTCCCTCGCCCTGGTGGGTGATCTGCAGAGGCTCAGCCGTTCGGCCCGGTTGCCGGCCTTCCTCGGCCGGCTCACCCGCCGCTACGCCGCGCGCAAGGCTCTCCAGGATGCCACCCTGCAGCTGCCGACGGCCCGGTTCGACCTCATCTGCTGATCCTCGTCGGTGCCGGAGTTCTCGCTTGATCTGACCGCCTCCGGCCGGCATCTCATCGCGGTTCAGCTGACCTGGACCCCCCGGCAGTCGATCACCCATCTGCGGCTTCCCGCCTGGACCCCGGGGTCCTACCTGATCCGGGATTACGTCCGCCATCTCGAGGGCCTCGAGGTCCGGCAGGGGAACCGGCCGCTGTCGATCGACCGGGTGGAGCCGTCCGGGTGGCGCCTCAGGCTCGAGAGTCTCGAACCACTCGAGGTGCGCTACTCGGTGTTCGCCCACGACCTCACGGTGCGCACCTGCCATCTCGATGCGGACCACGGCTTTCTTGCCCTGGCCGCCGTGGTGCTGCAGGTGGAGGGAGAACGCTGGAGTTCCCACCGGCTGGGCCTGCACCTGCCCGGCGGCTGGGAGGCCTTCGTGCCGTTGCCGGCCCAGCCCGATGGCAGCTGGTGCGCCCCGGACTTCGACGCCCTGGTCGACACCCCCGTGGAGACCGGTCCCCACCGGTGCGTCCATTTCCAGGTGGCGGCAGTACCCCATCGCTGGGTCTGCTGGGAGGCCGGATCCCCCGGGACTTCCCTTCAGGAGCTTCGGCCGACCCTGATCGAGGACGTGGCCGAGGTCTGCCGGGCCTGTTGCCGCCTGATGGGCGAACCCGCCCCCGCCGCCCCCGATTACCTGTTCGTTCTCCATCTGCTGGATCGGGGCCAGGGGGGCCTGGAGCACGATCGCTCCTCCGTGCTGCAGTTCACCCGGCCCTCCCTGGCCCGCCCGGATGGCTACCGCAAGCTGCTGCAGCTGATCGCCCACGAGTACCTGCATCAGTGGAACGTGCGGCGGCTCAGGCCAGCCGAACTGATGCCGATCGATTACGACCGGCCCGTGATCGTGCCCAGTCTCTGGTTCGCGGAGGGGGTCACCAGCTACTTCGACCAGTTCCTGCCGTTCGTGGCCGGACTCAGCAGCGAGGCCGATCTGCTCGAGGATCTCGGCGGTGAGCTCAGCCGTTACCTGCGGACCCCCGGCCGTCTGGGCGGCCAGAGCCTGCGGCAGAGCTCCCAGGAGGCCTGGGTGAAGCTTTACCGCCGTGAGGCCGACAGTGACGACAGCCAGATCAGCTATTACCTCAAGGGCTCCGTGGTGGCTCTGGTGCTCGATCTGGAACTTCGCCGCGCTGGCTCCTGTCTGTCCCAGGTGCTCCGCGATCTGTGGCAGCGGCTGGGCCGCTGGGGACGGGGCTATGGGGACAAGGACCTGATGGAGGCCTTCTGCAGCCATGCTCCCGAGCTCGGCCGGCTGCTGCCGCTCTGGCTCGATGGATTCGAGGATCCCGACCTCTCCGGGTATCTCGGCGATGTGGGGCTGCAGCTCAAGCCCCGGTCCAGCCCCCATCCCGACCCGGGCCTGCGCTGCGCCGCCGAGGCGGCGGGGCTGGTGGTCAAACGGGTCGAGCGGGACGGGCCTGCCGGCCGCGCCGAGCTGGCGGTGGGTGACGAGCTGATCGCCATCGATGGCCTGCGCCTGCGCCAGCCGGAGGATCTGACCGGTGCCTTGGTGGCCGGCGCGGAGCAGCAGCTCACGATCGGCCGCTGGGGGAGGCTGCGCACCCTGGTGCTCCAGTGCGCCCCCCCCGCGACGGACCGCTGGTTGCTGCTGGGGGATCCTTCGGCCAGCCCCGCGGCACTGGAGCGACGGCGGCAGTGGCTGGAGCTGGTGCCGTGCTGAATCGCTGGCTGGGTCTGCTGACGGGCCAGCGGGCGGCTCTGGTGGCCCTCGGGACCGGTGTGGCGCTGAGCCTGGGGGTGCTGGGCTGGCTGGCCCGTGGGGTCACCGCCGATCCGCAGCAGGCCGCCCGGCCCTCGCTGCTGGACCTGCTGGAGCAGGTGGGCCAGCCGCCGGCTTCGCCGGAGCCCCCGCGACGGCCCTCCCCCGCTCCCCCCGGGCGGCCCGCCTGGGTCTCCCCCCTGCGCCGGCAGTGCGTCGATCGGGATCCCCGCCTCAGGCAGAGGCTGGAGACCCAGTTGGCCGCCCTGCCCAGCCGGCGGGAACGGATCGACATCGACCCCAGCAATTACGGCGAGCGGTTCAGCCGTGATGCCTTCGGCAATCCCCTCGATGTCACCCCCCAGCTGGTGGTGCTGCATGAAACGGTGTACGGGATCGGATCGGCGGTCCAGACCTTCCGCACCCCCCATCCCCGCGACGAAGACCAGGTGAGTTACCACACCCTGATCGGTGAGGACGGCCAGATCGTGGATGTGCTTGATCCCGGCCGGCGGGCCTTCGGGGCCGGCAACTCGGCCTTCAACGGCAGCTGGGTGATCACCAATCCACGCCTGGTGGGTTCGGTGAACAATTTTGCCCTCCACGTCAGCCTGGAGACCCCGATCGATGGCGAGAACAACGCCGGAAGCCACAGTGGTTACAGCGCCGCCCAGTACGACGCCCTGGCGCTGGTTCTGGCCGACTGGATGGGTCGTTTCGGTTTTCCGCCCGAGCACATCACCACTCACCGCCAGGTGGATCTGGGCGGAGAGAGGGCCGATCCCCGCAGCTTCGACTGGGAGGCGCTCCAGCGGCGCCTCGGTGCCCTGGGCAAACTCTGCTGAGCCCGCCCGCCCGCAGGGCAGCCCCGGCCGGAGGGCGTTCAGATGATCGGCGAGAGCAGCGGCTTGCGGGTTGAATAGATCAGGGCGTGGAGTTCCGGATCCTGCATGTAACTAAGGATCCGGGCCGGGTAATCCAGCTTGCCGTTGTGGAGGTAGGCGAGGGTGGCCAGGCCCTTGGCGTCCCGCGGGCTCACACTGGCCTCCAGCTGCCGGTCGGTGGGCAGGCCGAGGGCCCGGATCAGCCGGGCGAACTTCCCGACCAGCAGGGTCACGTTGCGTTCGGGATCGAGCAGCTCCAGGCGGGCGGCGGCCACGTCCTCGGGGGAGGGATCAGGATCGAGCAGACCCTGGTGGATCATCTCGCTCACCCCCAGCTGGGCCGGACCATGGGTCTGGAACAGGCCCGACTGGGCGGCGAGCGGCAGATCCTCCCCAGGCTTGGCGTGCTGCAGCTCATCAAAGAGAACGGCGGCCACCAGCATCGGATTGACGTTCTGCCGGCGGCTTTCGATCAGGATCGTGGGCCGCAGCTCCTCCAGGCGTCCGAAGGTGTGGGATCGCAGCGGCTTGAGCTGGTCGATGCCTTGGGTGAACAGCTGGGCCAGGGCCGGCTGGGGGCCATGGACCCCGAAGCGACGCTCCAGTTCACGCAGCTCCTCGGGGCTGAAGTCCAACGGGTCAGGCCGCTGACCTTCGCTGGTCAGACCGGCGGGATCGCTGCTGTCGGTGGTCTGGCTGGAGGCCAGGCCCGGTTCGGTGAGCAGCAGCGGGGCGGGTCTGGGCAGCCGGGAGGTTCCCCCGGCCAGGGCCAGAAGGACGAAGGCCAGCGCAGCGGATCCGATCCGGGTTCCCTGGGCCAGCGGATCGGTGAACCATCGCTGGATGCCGGGGACCACCAACAGGGGGAGCCTGAAACAGTTCTGTCATAAAGATTACCGGGACTGACGCTGGGGGCCCACCGCGCGGGTCGTTTGTGTGGCTGTCCATACCAGACCCCCCCAGCGAAGGCCGCGCCAGTGCCGCGGGCGACCCGATCGCTTCCCCCCCGGCACGGTCACGGATAGGTTCGGCTCCGGCAGCTTCTTCGCGGATCAGGGCGCATGACGACGCTTCCGGACTTCCACACCCAGTCCCCCGAGGTCCAGTGGCAACGCTTCTGCGCCCTGCTGTGGCATGACGCCGCTCTGGGCATCTGGGTCGACGTCAGTCGCATGGCCCTCGACTCCGGTCAGCTCAAGCGGCTGGAGCCGGCCTTTGCGCGCGGCTTTGCCGCCATGGCGGCCCTGGAGGCCGGGGCGATCGCCAACCCCAATGAGCAGCGCCAGGTGGGTCACTACTGGCTGCGGGCGCCGGAGCTGGCCCCCGATCCCGAGGTTGGAGCGCACATTCGCTCGGAGATCGCCCAGATCGACCAGTTCGCCCGGCAGGTGCTGGATGGGGCCCTGGCTCCTCCCGGCGCCCAGCACTTCACCGATGTGCTCTGGATCGGGATCGGCGGCTCGGGACTCGGACCGCTCCTGATCCTGCGGGCCCTGCAGGAGGATGGGGTTGGACTGCCGTTCCACTTCTTCGACAACGTCGATCCGCAGGGACTGGCGCGCACCCTGGCCTCCCTGGGAGAGCGGCTGCGCACCACCCTGGTGGTGGTGGTGAGCAAGTCGGGGGGGACTCCCGAGCCCAGGATCGGCATGGAGCAGGCCCGGGCCAGGCTGGAGGCCCTCGGAGGCCGCTGGTCGGCCCAGGCCGTGGCTGTCACCATGCTCGGCAGCCCGCTGGACCAACGGGCCGAGGCGGAGGGGTGGCTGGCCCGCTTCGACATGTTCGACTGGGTTGGAGGCCGCACCAGCATCACCAGTGCGGTGGGCCTGCTGCCTGCCGCCCTGATCGGGGCTGATCTGCACGGCTTCCTGGCCGGAGCCTCCGGCATGGATGCGGCCACCCGTGTGCCCGAGCTGGTCGCCAATCCGGCTGCCCTGATGGCCGCCGCCTGGCATACGGCCGGAGAGGGCCGGGGGCGCCGCGACATGGTGGTGCTTCCCTACCGGGACCGGCTGGAGGTGTTCAGCCGGTATCTGCAGCAGCTGGTGATGGAGTCCCTGGGCAAGCGCCTCGACCGGGATGGTCAGGAGATGCATCAGGGCATCGCCGTTTACGGCAACAAGGGCTCCACCGATCAGCACGCCTATGTGCAGCAGTTGCGGGATGGTGTCGACAATTTCTTCGTGACCTTTCTCGAGGTGCTTGACGATCCCTCCGAGGTGCTGCCGATCGATGGGGAGAATCCCGGCGACTTTCTCGATGGTTTTCTGCAGGGCACCCGCTCTGCCCTCAGTGAAGGGGGCCGCCAGAGCATCGCGATCACCCTGCGCCGCTTCGATGCCAGGTCCCTGGGGGCCCTGGTCGCCCTGTTTGAGCGGGCCGTGGGTCTCTATGCCGAGCTGGTCAACGTCAACGCCTACGACCAGCCCGGCGTGGAAGCGGGCAAGAAGGCCGCCGCCACGATTCTCGAGCTGCAGAGCCGGGTTGAGAGGCTGCTGGCCGACGGTCAGCCCCGGGATCTTGAGATGATCCGCCGAGAGCTGGATCTGGCGAGTCCGGAAGGGGCTTTCTGGATCCTGCGTCACCTCTGTGGCAATGACCGCGGGTACAACGCCGCGGGGAACTGGGGCAGTCCGTCCTCCCTCACCTTCCGCCGGGGCTGACCGCTCGGAGCCTGCTAGGTTCCCGCTCTTTACGGCCATGATCCGATCCCGCGCCGCGGTGGCCTGGGCCGCGGGAGAACCCCTGGAGATCACCGAGATCGAGGTGGCTCCGCCCAGGGCCGGGGAGGTGCTGCTGCGGCTGGTGGCCAGCGGGGTGTGCCACACCGATGCCTTCACCCTCTCGGGCCAGGATCCCGAAGGGCTGTTCCCGGTGGTGCTGGGCCACGAGGGGGGCGCGGTGGTGGAAGCGGTGGGGCCGGCGGTGAGCTCGGTGGTGGTGGGGGATCATGTGATTCCCCTCTACACCCCGGAGTGCCGCCGCTGCAGCTTCTGTCTCTCGGGCAAGACCAACCTCTGCCAGGCGATCCGCACCACCCAGGGCCGGGGTCTGATGCCCGATGGCACCAGCCGTTTCTCCAGCGGGGGTCGGATGATCCACCACTACATGGGCACCTCCACCTTTTCGGAGTACACCGTGGTGCCCGAGATCGCCGTGGCCCGCATCAGCCGGGAGGCTCCCCTGGAGAAGGTCTGTCTGCTGGGTTGCGGCGTCACCACCGGAATCGGCGCCGTGCTCAACACGGCCAGGGTGGAGCCCGGCAGCAGCGTGGCCGTGTTCGGCCTGGGGGGCATCGGCCTGGCGGTCATCATCGGAGCGGTGATGGCGGGGGCGGATCGGATCATCGGCATCGACACCAATCCGGCCAAGTTCCCGATCGCCCGTCAGCTGGGGGCCACCGACTGCCTCGATCCTGGCGCTGACAGCGCTCCCATCCAGGAGGTGGTGATTGACCTCACCGGTGGCGGCGTGGATTACTCCTTCGAGTGCATCGGCAATGTGGCGGTGATGCGGGCCGCCCTGGAGTGCTGCCACAAGGGCTGGGGCGAGTCCACCATCATCGGAGTGGCCGGCGCCGGTCAGGAGATTGCCACCCGGCCCTTCCAGCTCGTCACCGGTCGGGTTTGGCGGGGTTCGGCCTTCGGCGGGGTGCGCGGTCGCAGCGAACTGCCCGGCTATGTGGAGCGGTTTCAGAACGGGGAGATCCCCCTCGATACCTTCATCACCCACACCATGGGGCTCGAGGAGATCAACCGCGCCTTCGCGCTCATGCACGAGGGCAAGAGCATCCGCTCCGTCATCCACTTCGCGCCGTGAGACCGGATCGACCCAGGCTCACCCTGCTCTCCGAGAACCGTTGCTTCGGCGGGCTGCATCGCCGCTACCGCCACCCATCGTCGGCGCTGGCCTGCGAGATGACCCTCGCGGTCTATCTGCCCCCCCAGGCCCTGGCCGGCGCATCGGTGCCGGCGCTCTGGTGGCTCTCCGGGCTCACCTGCACCGAGGAGACCTTCCTGCAGAAGGCCGGTGCCCAGCGCCTGGCGGCCCGCCTGGGCCTGGCCCTGGTGGCGCCCGACACGAGCCCCCGCGGCCCCCAGGTGCCCACCGATCCCGACGGGGCCTGGGACTTCGGCCATGGGGCGGGCTTCTATCTCGATGCCAGCGAAGCCCCCTGGAGCCTCCACTACCGCATGCACACCTACGTGGTAAGGGAACTGCCGGATCTGCTGGAGCGGGAACTTCCGCTGAACGGGCGACGCGGCCTCAGCGGCCATTCGATGGGCGGCCATGGCGCCCTGGTCTGCGCCCTGCGCAATCCGGGCCGCTACCGTTCGGTGTCGGCCTTCGCGCCGATCGCCCATCCCAGCGGCTGCCCCTGGGGGGAGAAGGCCTTTTCGCGCTACCTGGGCCCCGACCGCACCGGCTGGGCCGCCTGGGACGCGAGCCTGTTGATCGGGGGTGCCCGCGAGCGGCTGCCCCTGCTGATCGACCAGGGCGACGCCGACGGCTTTCTGGTGTCGCAGCTCCGCCCCGAGAGCCTGGAGTCGGCGGCCGCCTCGGCCGGCCATCCGCTCACGCTGCGGCGCCAGGAGGGCTACGACCACAGTTACTTCTTCATCGCCAGCTTCATCGAGGACCACCTGCGCCACCACGCCGCCGCCCTGCTCGGCTGACCCCTCAGGGCACCAGGTTCACAAGTTTTCCAGGCACAACGATGATCCGGCGGGGGGGGCGTCCCTCCAGCCAACGGCCGGCGATATCGCTGGCCAGGGCCAGCCGCTCCAGGGTGGCGGCATCGGCGTCCGCCGGTACCTCGAGCTGGCCCCGTACCTTGCCTTGCACCTGGATCACCAGGTGCACCGTGTCCACCACCAGGGCGGCGGGGTCGGCGATGGGCCAGCCCTGGCGGTGAACGCTGCCGCCCCCGCCAAGCCGCTGCCAGAGCTCCTCCGCCAGGTGGGGGGCGAACGGGGCCAGCAGCAGCAGCAGGGTGCGCAGGGCCTCCCGGGCCACCGGGGGGGAGGCCGTCTCCAGCAGGGTGCCCATGGCGTTGCTGAGTTTCATCAGCTCGGCGATGGCGGTGTTGAACTGGTACTGGCCATCGGAGAGATCCTCATCGATGGCGGCGATGGCGGTGTGGACGGCCCGTCGCAGCGGCTGATCCGCCGCGACCGGGGAGCCCGCCTCGGTTGCGGAGCTGTCCGGGGCCTCCAACTCCGCTTCCGCCAGGACCAGGCCGCGCTCTGCGGCAGCCTCGAACAGGCGCCAGATCCGTTGCAGGAAGCGGAACTGGCCTTCCACATCGGCGTCATCCCACTCCAGGCTCTTCTCGGGAGGCGCCTTGAACAGGATGAACATGCGGGCGGTGTCGGCGCCGTAACGCTCGATCACTCCGGCCGGATCGACCCCGTTGCCCTTCGATTTCGACATTTTCTCGTAGACCACCTCCAGCCGATCGCCGTTGATCGGATCGCGGGGATCGGCGGGATCATCCACCTCGGCCCGCGGCACGTAGTGGCCCGTGTGCGGATTGCGGTAGGTGATCGCCTGCACCATGCCCTGGGTGAGCAGGCGCCGGAACGGTTCCTCAAAGCCCAGCAGGCCCTGGTCGCGCAGCACCTTGGTGAAGAACCGGGAATAGAGCAGGTGGAGGATGGCGTGCTCGATGCCGCCTACGTACTGGTCCACCGGGAGCCAGCGGTCGGCTCGCTCGCGCTCGAAGGGCCGCTGGCCGTTGTGGGGATCGCTGTAGCGCAGGTAGTACCAGGAGGAGCAGATGAAGGTGTCCATCGTGTCGGTCTCCCGCCGGGCCTGCTGGCCGCAGCTGGGGCAGGCCACGTTCACCCAGCTCTCCAGCAGCGCCAGCGGCGACCCCCCCCTGCCGCTGAAGGCCAGGTCGCGGGGCAGCTCCACCGGCAGATCGGCGGCGGGCACGGGGACCACACCGCAGGTCTCGCAGTGGATCACGGGAATCGGGCAGCCCCAGTAGCGCTGGCGGGAGATCAGCCAGTCGCGCAGCCGGAAGCGGACCCGGCCCTGCCCCCAGCCCTCCCGTTCCGCCAGGTCGATGATCCCGGCCTTCGCCGCGTGGGAGGTCATCCCGTCGAAGGGGCCGGAGTGGATCAGGCGGCCGGATTCGGTCCAGGCCCCACCGTCGTAGGCGTGCTCGTCGGCCCCCAAGGGCACGATCACCCGACGCACCGGCAGTTCGTACTGCCGGGCGAAGATGAAGTCACGCTGGTCGTGGGCGGGCACGCCCATCACGGCACCGGTGCCGTAGTCGGCCAGCACGTAGTCGGCGATCCAGAGGGGAATCCGTTCACCGCTGAACGGGTTGATCGCCCAGGAGCCGAGGGCCATCCCCCGCTTGGGTCTGTCCTCGGCGATGCGGTCCTGCTCACTCTCGTTGCCGACCAGATCCTGGAAAGCCTCCACCGACAGCCGCCGCTCGGCCGTGGTGAGGGCGGCCACGAGCGGATGTTCCGGCGCCAGCACCAGATAACTCACCCCGTAGACCGTGTCCGGACGGGTGGTGAACACGGTGATGGCGTCAGCGGTCTGGCTGCCATCGGCGGCCAGCACCGGGAAGTGCAGTTCGGCGCCCTCCGAGCGGCCGATCCAGTTGGCCTGCATGGTGCGCACCCGCTCGGGCCAGCCCTCGAGCTGATCGAGATCCGCCAACAGGGCGTCGGCGTAGTCGGTGATGCGCAGGAACCACTGCCGCAGCTGCCGCTTCTCCACCTGGGCCCCGGAGCGCCAGGAACGACCGTCGCTGTCCACCTGCTCGTTGGCCAGCACGGTGTGGTCGATCGGATCCCAGTTCACCGTGGCGTCCTTGCGGTAGGCCAGACCCGCCTCGAGGAACTGGAGGAAGAGCCACTGGGTCCAGCGGTAGTAGGAGGGGTGGCAGGTGGTCACCTCCCGCTCCCAGTCGATGGAAAGCCCCAGCCGCCGCAGCTGGTCGCGCATCTGGGCGATGTTGCGGTCGGTCCAGTCGCCGGGGTCGACGCCCCGCTCGATCGCCGCGTTCTCCGCCGGCAGCCCGAAGGCGTCCCAGCCCATCGGATGGAGCACCCGCCGGCCCCGTTGCCGTTGCACCCGGGCGATCACATCGGTGATCACGTAATTGCGCACATGGCCCATGTGCAGGGTCCCCGAGGGATAGGGGAACATCGAGAGGGCGTAGAAGGTCTCCTCTCCTTGGTCCGGTTCCTCGGTGGTGTGGAGACCCTGCCGCTCCCATTCCGCCTGCCAGTGCGCCTCGATCCGCCCGGGCTGATAACGAGCGGGCTCGGTGCCAGGTCCATGGCCGGCTCCTCCGCTCGTTCCGCTGCTGGTTGGGGTCACGGACACGGCCAGGCCAGGTGCCGGCCCTGACGGTTCAGCCGCGCACGCGTGGTTGTGATCGTGCCACACGGGGCCCTGGGGGAGGTCCCTCCCAGGACCTGGGGGGTGTTCCCCTAGTCGAGGGGACGGATCAGGGCCACGGCGGCCCGCCGGATCAGGATGGGCCCGTCGTCTCCGCCCAGGCGCAGGGCGAAGAATTCCGGATCCTGCCAGTCGAGGCAGCCGTCGAACGACCGGCCGTCGACCAGCTGCAGCTGGAGCTTGGCGCGCAGACGGATCCAGTTCTGCAGGTGCCGCACCCCAGGCAGACTGGAATCCAGGCTGGGATTCTCCATGGGGATCAGACTATGTCGAACCGCTTGAGCGATGTGCTGGCGTTCAGCAAATACCAGGGCCTGGGCAATGACTTCCTGCTGCTGGACGCCCGGGAGGCGGACGAGCCCGGATTCTGCTTCGGGCTCAGCTCCGACCGGGTGCGCCGCCTCTGTGATCGGCGCTTTGGGGTGGGGGCTGACGGAGTGATCCTGGCTCTCCCCCCCGAATCGGACGGTGAGCTGCGCATGCGCATCTTCAACGCCGACGGCACCGAGCCCGAAATGTGCGGCAACGGCATCCGCTGCCTGGCCCGCTTCCTGGCCGACAGCGACGGGGATGCCCCCGGGCGTCGCTGGCAGGTGGAGACCCTGGCCGGCCGGATCGTGCCCGAGCTGCTCGTCGATGGCGGTGTGCGGGTCGACATGGGGCCGCCACTGCTGCGCAGCGAGCAGGTTCCCACCACCCTGGCCATCGGGCCCGCCGGTCTGCCGCAGGGGGACCTGGAGGTGGAGGGGAGCCGGTTCAGCGGTGCGGCCGTCGGCATGGGCAACCCCCACCTGGTGATTCCGCTGGACGACCCGGAGGCCGTCGATCTGGAACGGATCGGCCCGCTGCTGGAGCGCCATCCAGCCTTCCCCCAGCGGACCAACGTCCATCTGGTGTCGGTGCTGGCTCCCGATCATCTGGCGATGCGGGTCTGGGAGCGGGGCGCCGGACCCACCCTGGCCTGCGGCACCGGTGCCTGCGCCACCCTCGTCGCCTGCCATCGCCTCGGGCGGAGCGGCCGCTCCGCCCGGGTCGATCTGCCCGGTGGTCCGCTCTGGATCGACTGGGACCCCTCCTCCGACCATCTCTTCATGGGCGGGCCGGCCGAGCCGGTCTTCGATGGAGTGATCGCCCCGGAGCTGTTCGCGGCGCCCCCGACCGACGACGACCCCGGCACCTCCCAGGACTCCAGTCCCAGCATGGAGACCCCTGAGGAGGCCCGCCGCCGCGTGGAGACCCTGCTCGCCAGCCACTCCCTCGACGATCTGGTCGCCCTGGCGACCGATTCGCTCGAAGCCCGCACCAGGGCCCGGTTCGCCCGTGAGGGCCAGCCCGATGGCTCCCGTCCCTGACGACGCGACGCTCTATCTCGATGCCTGTGCCACGGCTCCTCCGGCCGAGGCCGTCCGGTGGGCCATGGCGGAGGCGGAACGCACGGCCTGGGCCAATCCCTCCAGCCTGCATGGATTCGGTCTGGCGGCGGCGGAGCGCTTGGAGCGAAGCCGGCAGGCGATCGCCGCCAGCCTCGGAGCCAGCCGGGCCCGGCTCACGTTCTGCTCCGGCGGCACCGAGGCGGCCCAGCTGGCCCTGCTGGGGGTGGCCGCAGCCCTCCCCCCGGGCCGGCTGCTGATCTCGGCGGTGGAACATCCGGCGGTCACCGCAGCCGCTGTGCAGCTGCAGCGCCGCGGCTGGAGCCTGGCCACCCTGCCGGTCGACCGGCTCGGCCGGGTGCGGCTGGAGGCGCTCGACGCGCTGCTGGAGCCGCCCACCCGGCTGGTGTCGGTGATCTGGGGCCAGAGCGAGGTGGGGACGGTGCAGCCGATCGAGGCCATCGGCGTCCGCTGCCGCGCCGCCGGCGTGCTGTTGCACACCGACGCCGTGCAGGTAGTGGGGCACCGGCCTATCCACTTCGATGCCCTTCCCGTGGATCTGCTCAGCTTCACGGCCCACAAGCTCCAGGGGCCCAGGGGGCTGGGGGTGCTGGTGAGCCGCCCCACTCTGGAGGTCGTTCCCCTGATCTCGGGGGGCGGCCAGGAGGAGGGGCTGCGGGGCGGCACAGAAGCGGTGGTGCTGGCGGCGGGTCTGGCCGCAGCGTTGGAGCTCTGTGACGCCCGGTTGACGGCCCACCGCGGTGTGGATCCGATCGTCGGACTGCGCAACGCCCTGCAGGAGCGGCTGCTGGCTCTGCCGGGGCTGGAACTCAGCGGCTGCCCCGAACAACGTCTGCCCCATCACCTCAGCCTGCTCGTCTCCGATGCGGCGGGCCAAGCCCTGCCGGGACGGCGGCTGGTGCAGGCCCTCTGGCGCGAGGGCATCGCCGCCAGCAGCGGCACGGCCTGCCGCTCCGGCCAGTTGGGGGGTAGCGCCGTGCTGCGGGCGATGGGCTTCGCGGAAGCCCGGGCGGCCAGTGGGCTCAGGCTTAGCCTGGGGCCCTGGCTGGACGCCTCCATCCTGGATCGGGTTCCCGACGCCCTTGCCAGCGCCCGCCGCCGCGTGACGGTGGACAGCGAGGCCGCGTGACCCCCCGCGCCGCCGCTCGAGTCCCTGCTTGTCCCCCGGAACCGGTGGTTAGGGTCAGCCCCTGCCGCACCCGGACCCGTGCTTCCTCCCGATCTGCGCAGCGCCGAGGCGGAGGCGCTGGAGGCGATGCGGATGGCCTTGGCCGAGAGCCCGAGCGGCCGCTGGACCATGGATTTCCGCTTCGAGGGGCTCAAGCCGCTGCCCCTGTCCCTGCGGCTTCTGGCCGGGCTGGCGGCGGAATCGCTGCCGGCCCGTCTGCTCTTCCCGGATGCTGGCTCCGCCGCCCTGGCCCGCCGGGATGCGCCGGACCTGGCCGATCGCCTCGGCACCCTCGGCGATCAGCTGCGCCGCCAGGAGGGGGATCAGACTTGCGACGGACTGCTGATCCTGGTGGAGCCGGCCCAGTCGGAGTACGAGGAGGTCGAGCGCCTCTGCCAGGCCCATCGGGGCGGCGTGGTGCTGCTCAATGGACGCCTGGAGGATGCGGCGGTGGGCATCGGGAGCGTGGCGCGGGAACGCCGCCGCGGCTTCCTGGCCACCTGGCGCAGCGCCTACCTGCTGGCCCCGCTCGAGGATGGCGCCCTGCGCCACGCGTTCCCGGATCCCTGGCAGGTCTACCGGCGGGATCCCGATGGCTACCGGCCCGCCGCATCCTTCGAGCGCAAGCCCGACGCCGAGCAGGTGGCGGCGGCCCTCAGTGGCGAGCAGGGCCCCTCCCTGGCCTCCGGCCTGCAGGCCCTCGATCGCTTCATCGGCAGCCTGAGCAACTGAGCCCCTGGTGGTTCCGGGAGGGCGTCCTTACAGTTGCGCGTCAGCCGCGACAGCCATGGTGAACGAAGCGAAGTCCTCCGTGCCAGGCAGCGGCGGCGGCCGACGCCGCTGGAGCCTCATCGATCTGGGGGCGGCGGCGGCCGTGCTGCTGGCGGTCGCTGGAGTGGTCTGGAGCCCCAAGCTCAGCGGCGCGGTCGCCACCGCCACCGGCGCGATGCAGCCGGTGATCGTCTCCGTCGACGTGCGGGGGGTTCCGGTGGCTGATCCGAATGCCCTCCTGGCTTCCGCCCGGGAGGACGGCACGGTGAGCATCGTGATCCGCAACCAGCCCCACGGCACCGTGCGCCTCAAGGACCTGCAATCGCTGCAGCGGCGTCTGGTGGCCGTGCAACCCGACGGCAGCGTGGTGACCGCGGTGGATCCAAACCAGGCGGTGGTCAGCTCCCTTGATGCTCGCTTCGTGCTGGAGGGCCAGGGCCGCAAGACCGGTGGGGGGGTCGTGTTCGGCAACCAAAATCTCAAGATCGGCGCTCCGGTGGAACTGGAAGGTCGCGATTTCCGCATCGGCGGCACCGTCAGCGGCCTGCAGCTGGGAGGGTCCTGAGATGAGGAGTTCACGGATCACCAGCCCGTTCACCCCCCGTCCGCTGCGTGGGGCCCTGGCCCTGGCCCTGGCTCTGGTTCCGCTCGGTCCGGGGTGGGCCGCCCCCGCCCTGGCGCTGCCCGACCCGGTCGGGACCCAGCCGGCCTCTGGCACCAGGGTCCCCCTGGCGACCCTGCCGGAGGCGCCACCGGCCCTCGGCCTTCCCCACCTGCAGGGACGGGTCAGCTGTCCGGCCCTGCAGCAGCGGGTGCAGTCCAGCCTGGGGGGACAGGCGTCCCTCTGGAGCGTGACGGTGGCCGATGGCAGCGGTCGGCTGCTGGCGGATGTGAACGGGCTGCGTCCCCGCGTTCCCGCCTCGAACCAGAAGCTGGTCAGCACCGCCTACGCGCTCGATCGCCTGGGTCCCGATTTCCGGCTCAGCACCCGCCTGTGGCGACTGCCCGACGGCGCCCTGCGGCTGACCGGCGAGGGGGATCCCGATCTCGACCTGGCCCACCTGCAGCGCATCGCCAAGCTCGCCCTCGGTTCCGGGGGCGGTGAGGGCGGGCCGTCGGCTCCGCTGCGGCTGCAGCTGGCCGAACTGCCTCCCCAGGTCTGGTGGCCGCCAGGGTGGCATCCGGGCGATCGCGCCTATGCCTATGGCGCGCCCATCACCCAGCTGGCCCTCACCAGCAATGCCATCGACATGGCGGTCAGTAACCCCACCGCCCGCCTGCAGCGCCTGCTCAACGCCGAACTGGCTCGCCAGGGCGGACGCGGGATGCAGCTCAGCGTGGTGTCCTCCGAGGCGCCGCTGCCCCAGGGATCGGTGCTGCTCCATGAGGAGCGATCGGCCCCGATGCACAACCTGCTCAGCCTGGCCAACACCGAAAGCCACAATTTCACCGCCGAGGTGCTGCTGCGGGAGGCCGCCGGCAGCTGGAACCTGGGCCTCAGCCGTCAGGCCGGCATGCTGTGGCTGCGGCAACAGGATCTGCCTCTGCAGGGCGTCGTGCTGGCCGATGGCAGTGGGCTCGATCGGGCGAACCGCCTCACCAGCCGGTTCGTGGCCGCCCTGCTGCTGCGCATGGATCACCACCCCTACGCGGCCTATTACCTCTCCTCGATGGCGGTGGCGGGCCAGCGGGGCACGCTCCGCAACCTGTACAAGGGCACGAGCCTGGACGGCCGCTTTCGGGGCAAGACCGGCACCCTCACCGGTGTGCGATCGATCAGCGGAGTGCTCGCCACCAGTGACGGACCCCGCTACGTGAGCATGATCTCGAACGGAGCAGGCTCCCCGAACACGACGATCGGACAAGTGCTCCGCCAGGTGCAGATCGTCAGCCTCTGCCAGCCACCTGCCGCAGCCGGGATGCGGCCCGCCGCGCACGGCTGATCGGCACCGGCGTGGAATCCGCCGCCGGGGTTGACCCCGGGGCGGCGATGCCGGTGGCCCGCTCGGAGGCCGCGCTCAACTCGCTGCTCTGGACCCGGTTCAGTTCCCTGCGGCCAGCCAGCACCACCTTGCTGAGTTCCCCCAGCCGGGTTTCCAGCTCGCCCAGGATCTGTTCGGCATAGCGATTGGCGCCATCCTGAACGGCTCCGGCCTCCTGGCGGGTGCGACTGATCAGCCCCTCGCATTGCTGCTGGGTCTGCTGGCGGAACTGGAGGGCATCGTTGTGCAGGCGCTCGGCTTCCGCCTGGCTCTCGCGCTGCACCCGCAGGCCTTCCTGGCGGATCTGCTCGAGTTCCACCAGGCTCTGCTGCCGCAGGCGCTCGTGCTGCTCGGTGAGCTGGCGCTTGAGTTCGACGAATTCCTGGTCCAGCTGCTGGCGGCGCTGCATCGACTCCTGTTCGAGCTGCTGGCGGCGGCTGCCGAACTGCTGCTCCATCTGGGCCAGGCGGGTCTGGTGCTCCTGCTCGGTCTGGGCCACCTGCTGGCGCGCCGAGAGCAGCATCTGTTCGCACTGCTGGCGGGCCTGCTCCCGCAACTCGGTGACCTGGCGCTCGGCCTCCTGCCGGACCGCGGCGGAGTTGATCAGCTGCTCCCGTTCCTGGCGGGCCCGGACGATGATCTCCTCACCCTGCTGACGGGCCTGGGCCACGAAGGTTTCCCGCTGCCGCAGCAGCTCTTCCGCCTGCTCCAGCTGGGTGGGCACGGCGTCGCGCACGGCATCCATCAGTTCGATGGCGTCCTGCTCGTTGACCAGACGCCCGCCACTGAAGGGGATGCGACTGCCCTCCAGCACGATTTCCTCGAGCTGATCGATCTGATCGAGCACGCTGATGCGATTCTCTGCCATATCAACGGGGCGGCGACTCCCGATTAAAGAGCCTGACGAGGTCTTCCGCCACTCCCGCCGGCACCATGTGCCGCACGTCGCCCCCGAAACGGGCCACCTCTTTGACGACGCTGCTGCTCAGAAAGCTGTGGTGGGCTGCCGTGGCGAGGAAGAGCGTTTCCACTTCCGGCGCCAGGCTCCGGTTGGTGTGGGCAATCTGCAGTTCGAATTCAAAGTCGCTGAGTGCCCGCAGGCCCCGCAGGATCACGGCCGAGTCGCTGCGGCGGGCGAACTCGACCGTCAGACCGTCGAAGCTGCCCACCTCGACCCCCTCCAGGTGGGCGGTGGCGAGGCGGATCTGCCCCAGCCGCTGCTCCAGGGGAAAGCTGGGCTCCTTGCCGGGGTTGCGCAGCACCGCCACCACGAGCCCATCGAACAGCCGGCTGGCCCGCTCGATCAGATCCAGATGGCCCAGGGTGAGGGGATCGAAACTGCCGGGGTACAGGGCCTTCATCGGGCGGGGGGACGCGTCGGTGGTCGCTTGGGTGGTCGCGCCGGAGGCCGGTGACGCCCGGGCGGGGATCCTATGGAGGCTCCGGCGGGATCAGGGGCAGGGGGGCGGATCGCGATGCCTAGAGTCAGATGTCCCCGCCCACGCTCTTCGATGGCCCCAGACGCCCGTTCCCCGGCCACCGCCGGCCCCAGCCTGGATGCGGCGGCGAAGAAGACCCTGCTCCGGAAGATCCCCCATGGGGTGTTCATCTGCGGTGTGGCGGAGGGGGATGAGGTGAACGGTTTCACCGCCAGCTGGGTGACCCAGGGCTCCTTCGAACCGCCGCTGGTGGTGATGGCGGTGCGGGCCGATTCCAGCAGCAACGGCATGATTCAGCGCACCGGACGCTTCTCGCTCAACATCCTCGCGGCCGGACAGAAGGATCTGGCCGCCGTGTTCTTCAAGCCGCAGAAAGGGATGGGCGGTCGCTTCGATGCCGCCCCCTTCCAGCTCGGCCCCCTCGGCCTGCCGATCCTCGATGACGCGCTCGGCGCGGTGGAATGTGTGCTGGTGGGCCAGGTGGCCCACGGCGATCACACCGTGTTCGTGGCGGAAGTGAAGAGCGCCGTGCTCCATCAGGACGGTGCCGCCCTCGAGCTGGCCGCCACCGGCTGGCAGTACGGCGGCTGAGGCCACTGCGGCCGGAGGGGCGTGACGTGGGAGCAATCGCGGCGCCGCTGCTCAGGGATCCCCTCCGGCTGGAGCAGCGGCTGAAGGAGCTGCCGGCCGAACCAGGCTGCTACCTCCTGCGCGACGCCGACGACCGCATCCTCTACATCGGTAAGTCGAAGAGCCTGCGCAGCCGGGTGCGCAGCTACTTTCGCGAGTCCCACGATCTGAGCCCCCGCATCGGCCTGATGGTGCGGCAGGTCTGCGAGATCGAATTCATCGTCACCGATAGCGACGCTGAAGCGCTGGCGCTGGAATCCAACCTGATCAAGGCGCATCAGCCGCACTTCAACGTGCTGCTCAAGGACGACAAGAAATATCCCTACCTCTGCATCACCTGGAGCGAACCCTATCCGCGCATCTTCATCACCCGCCGCCGCCGCCTGCGCAGTCCGCTCGACCGCTTCTACGGGCCCTATGTGGATGTGGGGCTGCTGCGCCGCACCCTGCTCCTGGTCAAGCGGGTGTTTCCCCTGCGCCAGCGGCCCCAGCCCCTGCACCGCGACCGCACCTGCCTCAACTTCGACATCGGCCGCTGTCCGGGGGTCTGCCAGGAGAAGATCAGCCCGGACGACTACCAGCGCACTTTACGCAAGGTGGCGATGGTGTTCCAGGGCCGCAGCGACGAGCTGTTGGTGCTGCTGCGTGGCCAGATGGAGCGCTACGCCGAGCGGCTCGATTTTGAGCAGGCGGCCCGGGTGCGCGATCAGCTGCAGGGCCTCGAGCAGCTCACCGCCGACCAGAAGATGGCCCTGCCCGACGCCACGGTGTCGCGGGATGTGCTGGCCCTGGCGGCGGACCAGCGGGTGGCGGCGGTGCAGCTGTTCCAGATGCGGGCGGGCAAGCTGGTGGGCCGCCTGGGGTACACCGCCGACGCCGGCATCGCCGCACCGGGCGAGATCCTGCAGCGGGTGCTGGAGGAGCACTACGGCCAGGTGGAGCCGGTGGAGATTCCGCCGGAGGTGCTCGTGCAGCACCGGCTGCCGAAGCAGGAGCTGGTGGAGGAGTGGCTCGGTGAACGGCGGGGCCGGCGGGTCCGACTGCTCCATCCCCAGCGGCAACAGAAGGCCGAGCTGATCGAGCTGGTGGAGCGCAACGCGGCCTTTGAGCTGGCCAGGGCCCAGCGCAGCGCCGAGCAGCACCAGCTGGCCACCGAAGACCTGGCCCAGCTCCTGGACCTGGCCGAGCCTCCGCGCCGGATCGAGGGGTTCGACATCAGCCACATCCAGGGCAGTGACGCCGTTGCCTCCCAGGTGGTCTTCGTCGACGGGCTGCCGGCCCGGCAGCACTACCGCAAGTACCGGATCCAGAGCAGCAGCATCACAGCCGGCCACTCCGACGACTTCATGGCGATGGCCGAGATCATGCGCCGTCGCTTCCGTCGCTGGTCCCAGGCCAAGGCGGGTGGGGCCGACCTGGCCGCGCTGCGCCGGTCGGCCGGCAGCGCCCTGAGCACCGATGGCCTGACGGACTGGCCCGATGTGGTGATGATCGATGGCGGCAAGGGCCAGCTCTCCGCCGTGATGGAGGCCCTGCGGGAGCTCGACCTGCACGGGGAGCTGGTGGTCTGCTCCCTGGCCAAGCAGCGGGAGGAGGTGTTTCTGCCGGGGTCCAGCGAGCCCGTGGAGAGCGAACCGGACCAGCTCGGTCTGCTGCTGCTCCGGCGGCTGCGCGATGAGGCCCACCGCTTTGCGGTCAGCTACCACCGCCAGCAGCGCGGGGAGCGGATGAAACGCTCCCGTCTTTCGGACATCCCGGGGCTGGGCCCGAAGCGGGTGAAGGAGCTGCTGGGCCACTTCCGCTCCATCGATGCCATCCAGCTGGCCAGCCCCGAGCAGATCGCCGCCGCGCCGGGCGTGGGTCCGGCCCTGGCGAGTCAGATCTGGGAGTACTTCCACCCTCAGGAGGTGGCGGACGCCTCCTGAGCCAGCCGGCATCACCCCTCCCCGGCCGGCCCCGTGACCCCCCGGTTCACGCGGTCAGCGGCATCACCCGGGTGTCCGGGATGGAGAGGACCAGGTCCTCCGGCGAGCCGGCCAGCCGGAGCCAGGCTTCGGCATCCATCTCCACCTGAATCGGCTCCATGGCATCGTGACCCGCTCCATCCGCCGCCCGATCCGCCGCTCCGTGGCAGTGGAGGTGGAGCGAAACCCGCAGGGCGCCGTCGTTGAGGCTGACCACCTGACAGGGCCAGGCGTTGGGCCGCGGACGTCCTCCGCCCTCCGCGGCGGATCGAAGCTCCAGGTGATTGGCCCGAAGCCCCACGTGGGTCGTGCCCCGTTCCCAGGGTCGCTGCCGCCACAGCTCGATGCCCCAGGCCGGTGCCCAGACCCGGTGGGGCGAGCACCAGGTGATGGGGGTGATGTTCTTGCAGCCGGTGAGGCGCGCCGCCGTGACGGAACCGGGCTGATCGAACACGGCCCGCCTGGGCCCCTGGATCAGCAGCCGGCCGCCGTCGATCACGACCAGCTCGTCGGCCAGCCGATAGGCCTCATCAATGTCGTGGGTGACGAGCAGGGAGGGCACAGCGGTGAACGCCAGCTGCTCCCGCATCAGTTGCTGCAACTGCCGCCGCAGGTGGCTGTCCTGGGAGGAGAGCGGTTCATCAAGGAGGAGCAGCTGGGGCTCGAACGCCAGGGCCCGTGCCAGGGCGACCCGCTGCTGCTGTCCCCCGGAGAGCTGGTGGGGGAGCTGACGGGCCAGCGCTAGCAGCTGCACGGCCTCCAGCTGGGCCGCCACCCGCTGCTGTCGCTGGCGAACCGGCAGATGGGCCAGGCCGAAGCCCACGTTCTGGGCCACCGTGAGATGGGGGAAGAGTGCATTGTTCTGGACGACAACGGCGATGCGCCGCTGCTCCAGCGGCTTGTTCAGCCCGCTGGAGCTGTCGAACAGCACCGCTCCGTTCAGGCAGATGCGGCCACGGTCAGGACGCTCCAGGCCGGCCAGACAGCGCAGCAGGAGGCTCTTGCCGGCGCCCGAAGCGCCCAGGATCGCCAGATGCCGGTGGCCGGTCTCGAAGCGCAGGCGCAGCTGGAAGGAAGCGTGGCGGCGTTCCAGGTCGACCTGAAGGGAGAAGGGCCGACCGGCCGTTCCGGACTCCCGGGCGGGCGGTTGGGCGGCGAGGGTCGGTCGCGGACGCGGCAGCGGGACGGACTCCCCCGCGCGTGAGGGTGCGGCGTGGCGGATCCAGGGACGGGTCAGCAGCTGCTGCACCAACACGAGGCAGAGGGCATTGAGCCCGAGCACCAGCACGGTCCAGAACCAGGCCAGCCGCCGATCTCCGGCGTCGACGGCTGCGAAGAGGGCCAGGGGGAGGGTCTGGGTGCGGCCCGGGATGTTGCCGGCCAGCATCAAGGTCGTGCCGAACTCCCCCAGCGCCCGGGCATAGCTCAGGCTGATCCCGGCGAGCAGGCCCGGCCGTACCAGCGGCAGCGTGATCTGACGGAGCAGCCGCCAGGGCCCGGCCCCCAGGCTGCGGGCCACCGCTTCCAGGGATGGATCCAGCTGATCCAGGGCCCCCAGCAGAGTGCGGTACATCAGGGGGAAAGACACCACCGCGGCGCTCAGCACGACAGCGGGCCAGGCGAACACGACTTCCAGGTCGAAGCG
This sequence comes from Cryptocyanus atlanticus LEGE 06306, assembly GCF_056633155.1. Lineage (NCBI taxonomy): Bacteria > Bacillati > Cyanobacteriota > Cyanophyceae > Synechococcales > Prochlorococcaceae > Cryptocyanus > Cryptocyanus atlanticus. Next base: position 34,188 of record NZ_JBSJOZ010000003.1, on the reverse strand, counting down.
GGCCAGCAGCGCGCCGAGCGGGCCGTAGCGACCCAGCACCTGCAGCAGGAGGAATCCCACCACGGTGGGTGGCAGCACCAGGGGGGAGAGCAGCAGCAGATCGGCGCCGGCCCGCCGGGACCCCTGCCAGCGGCTCACCTGCCGCGCCGCCAGCAGGCCCAGGGGAGCCACGAGGACAACGGCCAGAGCGGCGCTGCGCAGGGAGAGCCAGAGGGGGGAGAGGCTGGGGAGGGGCGCCGTCACGGTCCAGTCCCGCCGCTGGGGGCCAGGGTCAGGAAGCCATGGCGACGGAGCACCCCGCTGGCGGCAGGGAGCGTGAGGGCATCCAGGTAGGCGCCGGCCCGCTCCGGATGGGGGCTCGAGCGGAGCACCGCTCCGCTGTAGCGGATGGGGGCATGGCTGCTCTGGGGCACTACCGCGCTCACCCGCAGCCGGCTGCTGGCAGCGGCATCACTGGCGTAGACGAATCCCGCATCGGCGTCACCGCTCGCCACGGCCCGGGCCACCGCCCGCGCCGAGGCGAGCGGTACCAACCGGTCCTGCACCGCGGCCGTGAGGCCGAAGCTGGCCAGCGTCTGCCGGGCATAGTCGCCGGCGGGCACGCCGGCCTCTCCGATGGCGATGCGCCGGATGGAGGCGCGGCCCAGGTCGGGGAGGGCGAGGGCTGCGGATGGAGCCCTCGCCGGCACCACCAGTACAAGGCGGTTGCCGAACAGCTCCCGGTGGGATCCCTCCAGCAGCAGCCCGGCGGTCTGGAGAGCCTCCATCTGCCGCTCCCCGGCGGAGAGGAACACGTCCAGCGGGGCCCCTTGGAGAAGCTGCTGCTGCAGCGTGCCGGATGAGGCGAAGTGGAACTGGGGGAGGGCTTCTCCAGAAGAGGAGGCCTGCACCGGCGCGATCTCCTGCAGCGGACCGGAAAGGCTGGCTGCCGCCCCGATCAGCAGGGGCTCGGCCGGGGGGGAGAGGGAGCAGGCCCCGCTGATCCCCGACAGGGTGATCAGGAGGGAGGCCAGCGGGGCGCGGATCAGCAGTTCCCGAGCCGGTGACATCTGCAGGCGGGCCCGGACCCTGAAACGGTACAGATCGTGGCGCCGCAGGCCTCCGGAGGACTGGGTGTCATCCCACCCCCAGCAGGGCCTCGTACAGAGCCCGGCGGCTGGGATCGGAGCGCAGGGAGCGGTTCTGCTGCTGCCAGTCCTGCCAGCGGGCCCGTGTCCGGGCGGCGATCCCCTCCAGCAGAACGGGCAGGCAGCCCAGCCGTTTGCCGTCGAGCTGATCCTCGAGGGCCTCGCTGAGCACCTGCAGGTCGTGCAGGTCACCAAGACTGTCCTGGCATCGGCGAAGCTCTCCGATCCAGCCGGCCAGCCCGGCGCCGGCGAAGGGTTCCAGGTTCTCCAGGGCGTAACGGACCCCCTTGATCCGCTTGCGAAGGTCATGCAGCTCGCTGGCCTGCGGATCCGCCGTGAACCAACCCGGATGGAGGAACAGACCGGCGGACACCTGGGCCTGCCATTCGAACAGCCACGGCTCAACCGGCAGGGCGCCGAGGGCCGTGAAGCGGGGGCCGGCCTGCCATTGGTTCAGACGGGCCAGCAGCTTCAGGTAGGCAGCGCTGCGCAATCCCTCCGTCAGGCCCTCGAAGGCGAGCCGCCGATCCCGCCCCAGCCGCTTGAGCATGGGCCGCAGGGCCCTGCGCTCGGACTCCGGCAGGTGGGGGGTCAGGTCCCCAACCAGTCGCTGGCGCAGCACGTCGAGGTCGCGGCAGAGGCCCGTGCGCCGAGCCACCCGGGCGATGCGCCGATCACTGATGCCCTCCGGCAGATCCAGGGCGGGAGCGAACTGGCCGAGGGCTGTGCGCAGCCGTCGCAGGCTGACCCGCAGCTGATGCAGGGGCTCGGGGTCCTCGTCGGCAAGAACGTCCGGTTGCAGTTTTCCCAGGCGCCGCGTCTGGGTCCGGATCAGATCGGCGGCATAGGGGCCACTGGCCTGGGCAGACCCTTCGGGAGTGTGATCCATACCCTGATCCATGCCGGTCCTCCGCCGTGAGGGGCGGCTCAGCCCTCCATCCTCTGTAGCGCGGCGCTCAGCGCGCCTGGGGCTGGCGCAGTTCCCGGAAGCTGCGGGCCAGGGCCTGGCTGATCGTGAGCCCGACGGGCAGATCGCCTCCGAAGGAGGTTCCCAGCACGTGGCGATACAGCTTCGTTTCCACCAGGCGGTAGGTGGTGCTGGGCAGGGGAATGAAGCGGGCCTCCGCCACAAGCTTCGGCCCGGTCTTGACGTAATGCGTCACGAAACGGCGCACATCCGCCCGCGAGAGCATGGCCTGGTTGTTCACATATAGAAAGAGCGGTCTGGAGAGCGGGGTGTACTGCTCCTTCTGGACGGTCTCCAGGGACGGGAGGACCGGGCCCCTGGGGCCGGCCACGGCGAGGGCCCGGAGACGATGGCGATTGGCGCTGTACCAGCCGAAACCGAAATATCCCAGGGCGTTGGGCTGGCTGGCCACGCAGCGAACCAGTACCGCATCGTCCTCGCTGGTGGTGACGTCGCGACGGCTGTTGCCGGCGGATCCGTTAATCGCTTTGTTGAAATACTCGTAGGTGCCCGAGTCCTGGCCAGGACCGCAGAGCCGGATCGGCCGGGCTGGCCAGTCGATGTTCACCTGGTTCCAGCGCATCACGGTTCCCTGGGCCTGCTTGTTCCACAGTCTGGAGAGTTCCTTCAGGCTGATCGCGCTGGCCCAGTCATTGCGGGGGTTCACCGCCACTGTGATGGCATCGAAGGCGATCGGCAGTTCGATGAAGCGGATTCCCCTGGCCGTACAGGCCTTCAGCTCCTGGGTGTTGATCGGTCTGGAGGCATTGCTGATCGGAACGGCCCCGGAGCAGAACTCGCGAAACCCCGCGCTGGTGCCGGTCTCCTGGAGGTCGAAGCGAACGGCCCGGCCGGCGTTGGTGCGGCGGAAGCTGGCGATGGCGGCCGTGGTGATCGGAAACACCGTGCTGGAGCCACTGATGCGGATCTGGCCGTCCTTGCTCTGGGCCGGGGCTGCGGGGGTCAGCCCCACCGTGGCCAGCAGGGTGGCGGCTGACATGCCGGCCGTGAAGGCGGCGATCCCTCGAACGGCCAGACGACGGGTGGGGAGCGGAGGGAGCAGGGTTGGCATGGAGGGGGGCCCGACCGGCCCACTGTGGGCGGGGGCAGCCACCTCCACGGTTAACGGCGGATTAGGGCTGGGTTGTGACTGATTCAGCCCATAGGCTTCCCCACAGGCACCACCGGCAGGGTCGCGATGCTCGATCAAGGCGACAGCAGTCCGATCGAGATCGGCGATTCGGCCCGCCATCTGCCGCCGGAGCGCTGGCCGGAGTTGGTGCGTGAGCGCCGCCGCTGGATCTGGAGCGAGGGCTACCGCGTCCTGCAGCTGCTGGAGACCATGGCTGAGGACGGCCCGATCCTGGCGGAGGCGCTGGGGTATGCGGACGCGGCCACCCTGCTCCGGCAGGGCTACGGGCTGGATCTGGCCCTGGGTCCCCAGGGCGGTCGCTGGATGCGCCTGCTGCGACGCAGCCCCGCCGGCCAGCTGATCGAGCGGGATTGCCTGCGCTGCGGGGAGCCGTTCCTGGCCCGGCGGTGCGATGCGCGCTACTGCTCCAGCAGCTGCCGATCCAAGGCCAGTCGCGAACGGCGCCGCCGGGCCCCCTAGGAGCGCGGGCCCGGCCCGCTGCCCGGTCGCATCGCCGTCCAGTCTTCGAACCAGCCGCGCCGCCACAGCCAGAAACTCTGGAGCAGGGCGATCAACGCCATCAGCAGCAGCACGATGAAATAGCCGTATCTCCAGTTCAGTTCGGGCATGTTGCGGAAGTTCATGCCGTAGATGCCGGCCATAAAGGTCAGCGGAGCGAAGATGGTCGAAACGATGGTGAGAGTCTTCATCACCTGATTCATGCGATTCCCCATGCTGGCCATGTAGGCATCGGTGACAGCATCACACTGGTGGCGTAGCAGTTCGCCGTTCTCGAAGATCATCGAGACCTGCTGTTCCATGTCCCGGAAGCCATGCATGGCCTCCACCCCCAGCAGCCGCTGGTTCTGGCGCAGCAGGATCATGATCTGGTGCCGCAGCGGCCAAACCTGGCTGCGGATCTGGCGCAGGCTGGCCCGGACCTGGTAGGTGCGATTCAGCAGGCTGGCCCTCGGACTGCGCAGGGCGGCCTCCTCCAGGCTGTCGAGCAGGTCGGCCAGCTGTTCGAGCATGGGGAACAGCTCATCGAGCAGTTCGTCGAGGAGAAAGTGCAACAGGTCATCGAGGTCGGCCGCCGCCGGGGGAGGCTGCAGGGTGGTCAGCCAGTCGGTGAGTTCCGGGAAGGCTTGGGGCTTGGGGGCTTCCTCAAGGCTGAGCAGCAGGTTGGGCATCAGCAGCACCCCCACCTGCTCGGAGATCAGATGGGCCGGTGTTCTCGAGAAACTCAGCCGGTGCATCACCACCAGGACCACGTCGTCGACGGCGTCCACGCGGGTGCGCTGGGGCGTGTCGATCAAGGGGGCATGAAAGATGGGTGGAATGGCCAGGCTCTGGAGCACCGAGCGGATCAGCTGCGGATCGGCCTGGCCCTGAACCCGCACCCAGAGGGGCGCCCCACCCGCCAGCAAGGGGTCGAGCTCCTCAAGTCCGGCCAGCTGACGCTCGACGGGACCTTGGGCTTCAAAGCTCAGAACCGAGAGGCGGGTGGGAGGCCGGCCCCCGTGAACGAAGAGATGGCCCGGCAGGTCACCGGGACGTTCCTCGAGCCGGCGCGACACCAGAGATCCCGGGGCGGTGCGGATCATCCACCGGTTCGAGCCAGCTGGGCTCCGATGGGAACCGGAGTGGGCGCCAACCAGTGCTCCACCAGCAGACCCGTGCCCAGCAGCGAGGCCTGCAGCAGCAGGCAGCAACCGATTTGGCGGCGCCGATTCCAGAGCAGGACAGTCATCCCATCACATCCTCGGTGCCCACAGTTGAGAGCCTCATCGCCGTCGCTGCTGTCGCCTGCACGACGCCCGCCCGCATCGCTCATGCCAGGCGGGTCAGGGCCCCATAGCCCGCCAGCCAGCGGTTCACGCGGGGCTTCAGGGAGGGGGGCACCTCCTGCAGCAACTGGGCCAGTTCGAGGGCACCGAGCCGGCGCAGGTCCCGCACGTTCACGTGCCAGAGGGCTTCGGCTTCCCGGATCAGCCGGGCCCAGGTGCGGGCCATCTGCCAGCGCCGCAGTTGCCGGCGTCGGGCGGCGATCGCCCCGGCTCGCCCGTCCATGCCCGTCGTCACCATGCAGGCGGTCTCCGCTCCCCCCAGCTTGTGCACAGCAGTCCGGGTTGACATCCCCCCGGCCCCAGGCTTCCGCTTCTCGACGGAATCAGGCCGCGCTGCGGCTGGGACCATCCGCCTCGACCGGGGCCACCGGGAAGCCGAGGTTCTGCGCCTCCCGCTCGCTCAGCCGCCGGCTCCAGGCCCGGGGCACGGGGTCGTTCCAGCGGAAGCCGGCGTCGCGGGCGCGCTGGCGTTCCTCATAGGGGAGCTGGGCCCGGTAGAGCCGCCTGGGCTCCAGTCCCGCGCACAGCAGGGCCTCGAGATCCTCGCAACGCTCGAACACCTGGGCGAGATAGATGCAGTCGGTCAGGGCGCGGTGGGCGGCCCAAACCGGCACGCCGTAGGCCAGGGCCAGGTCGCGGACCGATGGCGTGGACCGCAGGGCGCGGCCGGCGGGCCAGCGGATCTCCTCCATGCTGCAGAGCCAGGGTCGGTGAATGGCGGGCAGCGGACCCTGGCCGAACCACTGCCGATCGAAGGCCGCGTTGTGGGCGACCACCACGTCACAGGCGTCCACCAGGGACTCGAAGGTGGCCAGCGACTGCCGCCAGGGCTGCTCCAGCCGGCTCACTTCGGCGGGGATGCCGTTGATCGCCTCGGCCGGATTCTCCCGGCACGGGAGCAGACAGGAGATCTGGCTGAGCACGGCCCGCTGGGGCACGGCGAACAGCACCGCACCCACTTCGATGCAGTGGTGGCGCTCCGGCGAGAGCCCGGTGGTTTCGGTGTCCACGATCAGCAGCCGGTCCGGAGGGCCGTCCCGGGCGGGGGCGACGACCGTTGCGGCCGCCGGCGTCTCCTTAGGTGGGGTCAGACTGAGCAGGCTGGTCTGCTGCCACTGCCGGGCGTTCTCGCTGCGAGCGGCCGGTCCGGGGCGCTCGCCCGGTCGGGGAAGGTCAGCCGCCATCGCACTCCCGAGTCAGGCCAGATTGATCCCCTGCATGATCCCAGCGGGCGCAAGGGAACGGTGTGGGCCGTCCCCAGGGGGCGCCGGTGCGCTCCCCGTTCCTAAGCTGGTCATCCCTGGGTCCTTCTCCCATGCCCACTGCCGTCCTGGCCGGCTCCTCGGCGCCCCTGGTGGCGCTCTCCGATCAGGATGGGGTGGAGCGTCGCAGCGACCGGCTGGAGGGTCGGCCGCTGGTGCTGTTCTTCTACCCCAAGGACGACACACCGGGGTGCACCGCTGAAGCCTGCGCCTTCCGCGACAGCCACGGGGCCCTGCAGGCCCTGGGCGCCGAAGTTTGGGGGGTGAGCGCCGATGACGCCGGCAGCCATGGCCGTTTTGCCGCCCGCCACCGGCTGCCCTATCCCCTGCTGGTGGATCGGGGCAACGCCCTGCGCCAGGCCTTCGGCGTCCCCGGCGCCCTGCTCAATCTCCTGCCGGGCCGGGTCACCTACGTGATCGACGGGCAGGGGGTGGTGCGGCATGTGTTCAGCAACCTGCTGGATGGCGCGGCCCATGCCAGGGAGGCCCTGGCCGCCCTTGAGCGGTTGCAGGCCTGAGCCGATGGCCCGCTGGCGGCAGCAGGGAAGCCTCTGGTGCCTCGAGCCGGTGGAACGGCTCGGGCTGGTGGAGTTCATCGGTGGGAGTTACCTGGCGGCCACCCCCCAGCTGAGCTACCGGCGTCTGCTCGAGGCCTTGTCCCGGCTGGGGCTGGCGATCCACGCCTGGAGCTACGTTCCCGGCTTTGATCACCAGGCCCAGGCCACGGAAGCCTGGAGGGCTTTCCGCCAGGCCCGCACCGCCGGATCCGGAGGGGCGGTGCCGGTGCTGCGGCTCGGCCACAGCCTCGGTTGCAAGCTGCACCTGCTGGCCCCCGATGCCGGGCGCGGCTGCAGCGGCCTGGTCGCCCTGAGTTTCAATAACTTTTCGGCCGATCGCTCCATTCCATTGCTGGCCGATCTGGCCCCGCGGTTGGGGGTGCGCACCGAATTCAGCCCCGCTCCGGAGGAGACCCTGCGGCTGGTGGGCCAGCTCTACCGCCAGCCCCGCAACCTGCTGCTGCGCTTCGGCGACGACCGGCTCGACCAGAGCAGCCGTCTGCTGGGTGTGCTGCAACAGCGTCCGCACGATGCCAGCCGCCTGGAGCAGCAGCCCGGGGACCATCTCACCCCCGCCAGCGCCGGTCTGCGGCAGTCCGTGCTGGGGAGCTGGGCCGATGACCCCAGGCGCCAGCGGCAGATCGATCAGCTCGCGGCCACGATCGAGGCCTGGTGGCGGGATCGGCCGGCGGCCCGGAGCGGAGCGGCCGATCGCAACGGTTCGTCCAACTTCGATTGACAGCCCTGCCAAGCCCGGACAGTGTTTGTGCGATCCGATACCTGTGGACCATTCCGTACATGTTCGACGCCTACATCTCTGGCTGGCAACGCGCCTTCGACTACAGCGGGCGATCCACTCGCGGCGACTACTGGTGGTTCGCGCTTGCCAATCTGATCGTGGGAATCGCCCTGGGCCTGCTCACGAAGGCCGTGAGCCAGCTGGGCGCAATCTCCAACGTCTATGCCATCGCCACGATCGTGCCGGGTCTGTCCCTCATCGTCCGGCGCCTGCGCGATGCCGGCAAGGCCTGGCCCTGGATCTTCATCGGCCTGGTGCCGATCATCGGGGCCATCTGGCTGATCGTGCTGCTGGTGCTGCCGTCGGTGCCCGGCTGACAGCCTGCGGCAGATCCTGCAAGCTGGGCCCATGGATCTGCGGCGGCCCGCTGGCTGGAACCACTGGAGCCCGCGCCAGCGGCTGGGTGGCGGGCTGGCGGTGATGGCCGGAGCCCTGGTGCTCTGGGCCTGCTTCTGGCGGGTCCCCACCGAGGTGGTGGGCCAGGGAGTGCTGCTTCCCCCCGACAGCGCCGGTCTGCTCGATGCCCGCTCCGGCGGCCAGGTGCGCCGGTTGCACGTGGCCACCGGCGATCCGGTGCGGCGGGGGCAGGTGCTGATCGAATTCAACCTGCCGGTGCTGGAGCGTCAGCTGGAGCAGCAGCGGGCCAACCTGCGCGAACTGGAACGCCAGGATCGTCGCCTCACCGGGCGGGATGCCCGGCGCCTCTCCACCGAGGCGAGGGTCGTGGCGGTCGGCCTGGCCAAGCTGGAGGCCGACCGTCGCCGCTACGGCAGTCTCCTGGACACCCTGGACACCAAGCGGCGCCAGCTGGACTGGCTGGCTGAACGGGAGGTGGTGGCGCCGCTCTCCGCCGAAGTGGTGGCGGTGGAGCAGAGCTTCAGTGGCACCGGCGCCAGCCTGGATCAGGTGGTGATCGAGCGGAAGCGCCTGCTCACCGAGCAGCAGCAGGTGGCGCTCCAGATCGAGACCGAAGCGGACCAGCGCCGCTTCGCCGTCGATGATCTGCGCCGCCGTATCCGGGTGACCGAAGCCCAGCTCGCCTTCGAGGGCAAGCTCCACGCCGACCGCGATGGCCGGGTGCTGGATCTGCAGGTGATCGAAGGGCAGACGGTGTCCACCGGCCAGCGGCTCGGCACGATCGGGCGTTCCGTCGGGGCCGGCCGCCTGCGGGCCGTCTCCTATTTCCGCCCCGCCGACGCCCGCCGCCTGCCGCTCGATCTGCCCGTGGAGGTGGTGCCCGACTGGGACCAGCGGGGCCGCTTCGGCGGCATCGTGGGGCGCGTCCGACGGGTCAACGTGCTGCCGGCCAGCGAGGAGGACATCGCCACCACGATCGGCAATCCCCAGCTGGCCAGGGCCCTGGTGGAGGGGGGTCCCGTGATGCGGGCCGAGATTGAACTGGAGCGGGATGCCACCAGCCTCGATGGCTACCGCTGGACGATTTCCCGGGGCAGTGGCGTCTTCCCCATCCGGGACGGGCTGACGGTGCGTTCCCATGCCTACGTGGAGTGGCGCACCCCCCTGTCGTACCTGCTGCCGGGGCTGCGCAGCCTCACCGGCGGCTACCGAGGCCTGGGCTCCGTCCCACCCGACTCCGGCCCACCGTGAGCCCGCCCTCCCGCCGCGAGCCCCTGCTGCGGCAGGAACTGCCCTGGCTGCTGGCCGAGGGAGTGCTCCTGCTGATTCTGCTCCAGGCCAATGCGCCGGAGCTCTGGTTCTGGCTGGCGGTGCTCCTGGCCCTGCTGGCCTACCGCATCGAGCGCTTTCTCGCCGGCGGGGGCGGCTGAAGCCGGGGAGCCGGCACTCCCTGGCCCTCAGGGCGGCAGCTGCAGCGTGGCTGGCCGGGGGGATGCCGGATCACCGCTCACCGGCAGCAGCTCCCTCAGCAGGCGGGCGTAGGTGACGTTCACCGCCACGGTGGCCTCCAGCCGCGTCACCAGGCTGGCGATCAGCCGCTCCTGGGTGAGCGAGAGGGTGGTCTCGTCGGCGAGGCCGGCGCCGTAGCGCAGGCGTGCGTCTCGGAAGGCTTCCCGGCTGGCCGCCACGGCGCGGCGACTGGAGGCCAGCTTGGCCAGGCTGGCCTCATGCTCGAAGAAGGCCTGCTCCAGCCGCAGCCGGATCGCGTTGCGCCGCTCGGCGAAGGTTTGGCTGGCGCCGATCTCCCGGGCCGCCAGGGCCCGCACTTCGGCGGCGGTTCTGCCTCCGTCGAAGAGGAGCCAGCGCAGGGTCAGCCCCACCGCCCAGTCGGTGCCCCGGCTGCGCAGGCTCGGGATCACCGTGACCCCGCAGCAATCCCCCGAGGCGTTCCACTGGTTGGTCAGCGTGTTCTCCACCCCGGCAAGGGCGAACAGGCTGAGGGACGGCAGCAGGGTGGCGGCGAGGGCATCCTTCCGGTTCGCCAGAGCCTCCCGCGTGGCCAGCACCGCTTCGAGCTCGGGGTTATCGCGGTAGGCCGCCAGCAGGCTGGCCTCCAGGTCCAGGGGCCAGCGCTGCTGCAGGGCGATCGGATCGCTCGCGCTGGGAATCTGGGCCGGCGCCAGATTGAGCAAGGCGGCCAGCCTCCGCCGCCCGATCGCCTGGTCGGCGCGGGCCTGGATCAGCCGTTCCTCGGCACCGGCTTCGATCGCCTCGCGACGCAGACGATCCAGCCGCGGCACCAGACCCGCCCGCTGCAGGGCCAGCACCTCCTCCAGCACCACCGCATCGTTGCGCAGCTCCGCCTGGCGCAGCCGCACCAGCTGGTCGGCGCGCTGCAGGCCGTAGTAGGTCTCGCTCACCTCCAGCTGCAGGTTCCGCAGGGTGGTCGCGTAGGCGTGGCGCGCGCGCCGCAGCTCGGCGCGTGCCGCCTGGATCGCTGGCTGCCGGGCGAAATCCACCAGGGCGAGTTCCAGCTCCACACCCCCGCCCAGCGACTGCACCCCCTGGGTGAGCCGGGCGCTCCCGCCCGAAGGGACCGCGAACGGCCCGTCCACCCGGGATCCATCGGCCGCCCGCAGTCCGTCGGGGACGAAGTTGGCTCCGAAGCCCAGGCCGCTGTTGCCCTGGGGAGCGACGAAACGGGAGTTGGTCTGGGCGTATCCAAGGCCGCCCACCGCGGCGAGGCGTGGCCAGTACGATCCCAGGCGCCCCTGCAGGGTGGCGAGCGCCCCGGCCACCTCCTGCCGCCGGACGGCCAGCGTCGGGCTCTGGGCCAGGGCCGTGAGCACCGCCTGCTCCAGGCTCAGCTCCAGCTCCCCGGGCCGGCTGAGGGCCGCCGCGCTCGGCAGGGCCAGGGGCGGCGGCGGAGGCAACGGCCGGGTGGGGGGCGCCGCGGGAGCCTCCGCCGGGCCGCTGCCTTCGGGGGGCAGGAGACCCCCATCGAGCAGCCGGAGCTCCTCGTCCAGCCGCTCCCAGCGGCGCCGGAGCCCTTCGGTGCCGGCCGGAGCCGTGTGGGGCACCGGGGGATCCATCGCCCGGCCGGCAGTGGCAAGACCCAGAACCAGCAGAAGTCCGAGGCCAGCCGATCCCGACCGGCTCATGGACGCAGCTCCGCCCAATGCTCCTCCATCGTTTCGATCGCCTGGCCAGCCTGGTGCGCCAGTGTGAGCCGTCGGGCCACCTGACGCTGCCGCCCCGCCGACAGCAGCTCGGCGCCCTGGGCCGGGTCTGCCGCCAGGATCGCGCATCTGCACCGGTGCAGGTGCTCCAGTTCCGGCAGCTCCCGGGGCCGGGGTGGGATGGGGAACCCTCGGTGCCACTGCTCCAGACGGTCGGCGATGGCGAGCAGCAGCTCGGCCTCCGCCTGCCGGAGCACGACCCAGGGGGGGGCGACCGGCGGGACCGGCGGCAGGGTGCGCAGGCTCTCCAGGAGCCCGATCAGGGTGGAGCAGCACCCATCGAACACCTCCCAGAACCGGGCCAGGGGATGGCTCAGGGGATGGGGGCCCAGCTCCGTGATCGCTTCGGGCAGGGTCTGACGCAGCCCTTGGAGGACGCTGCGCTCCTCCTGCAACCCTTCCCCCCGTCGGCGCATCCGGATCGGCGGGTCCCCGGCTGTGACCTGCTCCAGGGCGTGCCCCTGGCGGCGGCACTCGCCGGCCAGCCCCTCCAGCAACACCCGGCTGGTCCGGTGACGCTGGCTGATGGCCCGGCTCGGCCAGATCAGCCGCATCGCCAGCATGCCCACGATCACACCCAGAGAGGTCCAGAGCAGGCGCAGCGGCACCCAGCTGGTCAGGGTGGCGGTGTGCACCAGCCAGCCCATCACGATGATGTTGCCCCCCACCTTGTAGCCGGAGGCCAGCCCGATGCTCCCCCCGAGCAGACGCATCAGGGTGAGGGCCACCGCCAGGGCCAGCGGCAGCGGCACGGACAGACCCGTGGCGCTGACCAGGAGAATCAGGCTGCCGAGCAGGGAGCCCAGCAGGCGCTGCAGGGCCAGACGCAGGGAGCCCCCATAGCTCCCCGCCATGACCGCCACCACCGCCAGGGGCATGTAGTAGGCATCCGGCACCGGATTGAGCGCTCCGAAGGCGGCACTCAGGCCGACCACCACCACCAGCCGCAGCTCGGAGCGTCGGGGCAGGATCATGGAGCCCCCCGGCCGCGGGGATGCCCTTCGCACAGACGCTGGCTGTGGAGGGCATGGCGCAGCCGGCTCTCCTCCTCCTCGATCGACTGCCGCAGCAGCAGCGGGATCGGACTTCCCTCCGGCAGGGCGGCCTGCAGCGTCATCAGCCGCTCGTACTGCACCCAGTGGTGCTTGATGGTGCGCCAGAGCAGCAGCCGCTGGTCCCAGCGCTGACGCCGGACCACGGTTCCGCCCCGGTGAGCGCGTTCGGCCTGCACCAGGCGCTCCAGCTCCAGCAGGTCGGTGGAGAGCCGGGCGGGGGGCAGGGGCCCGGGCGGTGCCGACGCCGCTCCGTCGCGGCGCCCCTGGCGCCAGTCCTTCCAGGCCTGTTCCTGGTGTGCGATCGCGGCCCGCAGCTCGCGATCGAGCCCCGTGATCCGCTCCAGTCGGTCGCGGGGCCAGAGCCCCAGGCCGCAGAGCAGGGCGATCCCGATGCCGACGCTGGTGTCGAGGGTGCGGTTGAAGACGTAGTCCCAGTTCAGGGCGGTGTAGCCGGGAATCAGCAGGAACAGGATCGTGATCGTCACGGCCGTCGAGAGGCCCTGGTGCCAGCCCAGCAGGCGCAGCAGGGGCACCGTGATCAGCAATGACAGCAGCACCGCTCCCCAGCCGGACGCGATCGTGTGCACCAGGAAGGCCACCAGCCCCCCCGTGGCGGTGCCGAGCAGCCGGGCCCGGGCGGAGGCCAGCGTGCGCTCGTCGTTGTCGTCGATGACGAAGATCACTGCCAGCAGCGGATACCAGACGAATTCGATCCGCTGGCTCCAGAGCGCGATCGAGGCCGTGATCCCGGCGGCCAGACCCAGCCGCAGGCTCTGATGCCACAGATCGGCGCGCATGGCCGCCCCCTGCCGCTCAGACCCGCAGGGCGTCAAGCACGGAACGGTCCTCCAGGGTGCTGGTGTCGCCGCTCACCTCCTCCCCGGCGGCCAGGGCCCGCAGGATGCGGCGCATGATCTTGCCGCTGCGGGTTTTCGGCAGGGCGTCGCTGAAGCGGATTTCATCGGGGCGGGCGATCACGCCGATTTCGATGCCCACATGCCGGCGCAGTTCGGCCGCCAACGACTCGTCGCCGCTGCGGTCCGCCTGCAGGGTCACGAAGGCGACGATGCCTTCGCCTTTGAGGGCGTCGGGGCGGCCCACCACGGCGGCTTCGGCCACGGCCGGATGGCTCACCAGCGCCGATTCGATCTCCATCGAACCCAGCCGGTGCCCCGACACGCTGATCACGTCATCGACCCGGCCCATCACCCAGTAGTAGCCGTCGGCATCGCGGCGGGCCCCATCGCCGGCGAAGTAGAGCGGGCGGCCATCGGCGCCGGCGATGTGCTCCCAGTAGCTCCTGCGGAAGCGCTCAGGGTCCCCATGGACCGTGCGCATCATCCCCGGCCAGGGGCGGCGCACCGCCAGATAACCGCCTTCATCCACGCCCACGCTGCGGCCGTCGCTGTCGACCACATCGGCGGCGATCCCCGGCAGCGGCAGGGTGGCGGATCCCGGCTTGGTGGGGGTGGCCCCGGGCAGGGGGCTGATCATCACGCCGCCGGTTTCGGTCTGCCACCAGGTGTCGATGATCGGGCAGCGGCCACGGCCGATCACCTCCCGGTACCAGATCCAGGCCTCGGGATTGATCGGCTCCCCCACCGTGCCCAGGATGCGCAGGCTGCCCATGTCGGACTGATCGGGCACCTCGCGGCCGCTCTTCATGAAGGCCCGGATCGCCGTGGGCGCGGTATAGAACAAGCTCACCTTGTGCTTCTCGATCAGCTCCCAGAAGGCCCCGGGTTTCGACGGACGCGGAGCCCCCTCGTACATCACCGTGGTGGCGCCGGCGGAGAGGGGGCCGTAGACGATGTAGCTGTGGCCGGTGATCCAGCCCACATCGGCGGTGCACCAGTGCACGTCGTCGTCGCGGAGGTCGAAGATCCACTGGAAGGTGAGCTGGGCCCAGAGGTTGTAGCCGGCGGTGGTGTGGACCACCCCCTTGGGTTTGCCGGTGGAGCCGGAGGTGTAGAGCACGAAGAGGCGGTCTTCGCTGGCCATCGGCTCGGCCGGGCAATCGGCGCCCTGGGCCTCCACCAGCGCATGCCACCAGCAGTCGCGGCCCTCCTGCATCGCCGTGGGCTCCCCGGTGCGGCGCACCACCAGCACCTGCTCCACGGTGGGGCAGGCGCCATCGGCGAGGGCCTGATCCACCGCGGGCTTGAGCGCCACCGCCTTGTCCTTGCGGAAGCCGCCGTCGGCGGTGATCACGGCTTTGACGCCGCCGTCGATCAGCCGGTCCCGCAGGGCCTCAGCCGAGAAACCGCCGAACACCACCGAGTGGGGGGCACCGAGGCGGGCGCAGGCCAGCATGGCGATCGCCGCTTCCGGCACCATGGGCATGTACAGGGCCACCAGGTCGCCCTTGCCGATCCCGAGGGCCTTGAGGGCATTGGCGGCCTGGCAGACCTGGGCGTGCAGTTCGCGGTAGGTGAAGCGGCGGCTGTCGCCGGGCTCCCCTTCCCAGATCAGGGCGGTCTTCTCGGCCCGGGGGCCCTGCAGATGCCGGTCGAGGCAGTTGTAGGCGAGGTTGGTGGTGCCACCCTCGAACCAGCGGGCGAAGGGCGGGTTGCTCCAGTCGAGCACCGTGTGGAAGGGCTCGAACCAGTGCAGCAGTTCGCGGGCCTGGCGCCCCCAGAAGGCGTCGGGATCGGCCTCCACCTCGGCCACCAGGGCGCGGTAGGCCGCCAGGCTGCCGATGCGGGCCCCGGCCGCCAGTTCCGCCGGCGGGGCGAAGACACGGGCTTCCTGCAGCACCGATTCGATCGTGTCCTCGCTCATCGGCTCCGGGCTGACGGGGCCCCATTGTGGACTGAGAGGATGCGGCCATGATTCCCCCCGCGGCCTGCCTGTTTGATCTCGATGGACTGCTGCTCGACACCGAGCCGCTCCATGCCCGGGCCTGGAGCGAGGCGGCGGCGCAGTTCGGCCTCCCGCTCGATGAAGCGGCACTGCTGGCCCTGCGGGGCCGCCGCCGGCTCGACTGCGCCCGACAGGTGATCCACTGGATCGGCGAGGAGGGACGGAGCGGTCCCAGCATCGAGGCGTTGCTCGCGGTGCGGCAGCCCATCGCCGAGGCCCTGTTGGTGCAGGCCCCGCCGATGGCGGGCGCACCGGAACTGGTCGGTCGCTGCCTGGAGCGCGGCATTCCGATGGCCCTCGCCACCAGCAGTTCCCGGGCATCGGTGGCCCTCAAGGCGGGCCCCCACCCCTGGCTGGCCGGGATCCGCCAGCGGGTGCACGGGGATGATCCGGAATTGCTGGCGGGCAAGCCCGCCCCGGACATCTTTCTGCTGGCGGCGCGGCGCCTCGGGGTGAAGGCCAGCGACTGCTGGGCCTTCGAGGATTCCCCGGCGGGCAGCCGGGCGGCCCTGGCTGCCGGTTGTCGGGTGCACGTGCTGCTGCCCCCAGGCCTCTCCCATGACCACTATCCGGACGAGGTGACCTGCGTTCAATCCCTCGACGAGGTGGCGCTCTGAGCTATAGACGATCCGGTTCGGGGCCCCAGTGCGCCGCCCGAGGGCTCACTCCTCCCCGGTGCCGGTCCTGCGGCGGTAGAGGCGGAGCCCCAGGGCTCCCCAGAGCAGGGTCCAGACCGTGAAGGTGGCGAGGGTGCCCAGCTGATTTGTCTCGATCGAATAGACCCCGGCCTGGATCAGACCCGCGTCGATCAGGGATCCGCCGATCCCCCAGCCCAGCACCCAGCTGATCAGCAAGCCGATGGCCTGGAGGTTGCCGGTCATCGCCGCTGAACGGAGGACCGTCATTGTGGGTCCGGCCGGACGGATCGGAAGCGACGCAGCAGGGACGAGTTGACGATCACCGACAGGGAACTCAGGGCCATGGCCGCTCCGGCGATCATCGGGTTCAGCCAGCCGAGGGCGGCGATCGGAACGCCGATCGTGTTGTGGATGAACGCCCAGAAAAGGTTCTGGCGGATCTTGGCCATGGTGGCGAGCGCCAGCCGGATGGCGGTCGCCACGGGGCGGACATCGGTGCGCATCAGGATGACGCCGCCCGCCTCCTTGACCACATCCGAACCCGAGCCGATGGCGATGCCGATGTCGGCCGTGGCGCGGGCCGGGGCGTCATTGACGCCATCCCCCACCAGCGCCACCACCCGCCCCTGCCGTTGCAGGGACTGGATCGTGCCGGCCTTGTCAACCGGTCTCACCTCGGCGATCACCTCATCGATTCCCACCTGGCCGGCCACGGCCCGAGCGGTGCTGCGGTTGTCTCCGCTCAGCAGGATCACCCGCATTCCGCGGCCCCGCAGCAGGCGCAACGCCTGGCCCGCCCCAGCAGCATCGCCGTGTTGCCTTCCGATTCGAGCCGTTTGTGCAGCGCGTCCGCCGGATCGGGAGGTTCCGGGAGGAAGCGGCTGGCCAGGGAGCGGTTGCCTAGCCAGACCACACGGCCGGCCTCCACGGCCGTGATCCCTTCGCCGATCCTGGCCTCGAACCCCTGCAG
Organism: Cryptocyanus atlanticus LEGE 06306; assembly: GCF_056633155.1. Classification (NCBI taxonomy): domain Bacteria; kingdom Bacillati; phylum Cyanobacteriota; class Cyanophyceae; order Synechococcales; family Prochlorococcaceae; genus Cryptocyanus; species Cryptocyanus atlanticus. Next base: position 17,376 of record NZ_JBSJOZ010000003.1, on the reverse strand, counting down.
GGGTTGGGGCTCCAGCGGGTGTGCCGCCACGGCAGCGGCGATGGCAGCCGCCCGGGGATGTTCCGAGCCATGCACCAACGACCCCGCCAGCTGGAGAACCTCCAGCCCCGACTGGCCTTCCCGCTGCAGCAGGTCCGTGAGCACCGGCGTGCCCCGGTTGAAGGTGCCGGTCTTGTCGAACACCACTGTGTCGAGGGATTCCATCCGCTCCAGCACCTCGCCGCTGCGGATCAGAATCCCCAGTTCCGCCCCCCGGCCCACCCCCACCAGCAGCGCCGCCGGTGTGGCGATGCCCAGGGCACAGGGGCAGGAGATCACCAGCACGGCGATGAAGGCCAGCAGCACGAAGGCGATCACCACGGCGGACTCCTCGAAGTAGACGTCGCGCTGGTTGTTGCCGATGGGCAGCCATTGCGCTCCAAAGACCACCACCACCGAATAGAGGTAGGCGACGGAGGTGCCCAGGGCGATCAGCACATCCATGTTCAGCGTGCGGCGCCTGAGCGCCGTCCAGCTGCCGGCCTAGAACGACCAGCCCCCGACGATCTGCACCGGGGTGGCCAGCAGGAACAGCCACATCCCCCAGCTCATCCAGGGCAGGAACGAGACTGGGACCCAGGAGACCAGGCTAATCCCGGCCGCCGGAGCCAGAAAACCGGCGGCCCGGAGCACGGCGAGCGCGAGCACTCCGCCGAAGACCAGGCCGACCCGGCGGCGCATCACACGCCGTACGCGCTCGGGATTGCGGAAGGTCTGCAGGCACATCTGACTGCAGAAGAAATTGTCCCGTCCTCCGCGCTGGGCGGAGAGGGCCATGGCCCCTGGGCCCGGTCCGGCGGAAGGAGGTTGTGGGCGGCGGTCATGGCTGGATCGCGGGGAGGCTTCCGGGCGGCGTTGGGGGGCTCCGGGTGGTGAGCCGGTCCCCCCCGGGATCGGCTCAGAGCCGGAAGAGGGGGTCGAAGGTGTAGTAAGCGGGTTTGCGCAATCCCTCCACCGCCAGCATCCGCCGCAATGTGATGATCTCCGCCCGCTGGGCCATGATCACCTCCCGGGCGAAGCGCCGGATCGTGGGGTTGGTGCTCTTGGCCAGGGCGTCATGGGCCATCATCAGCGCTCCGCCGTGGTGCGCGATCATCCCCTCCAGGAACCACACCACCCGGTTCTCCCGGGTGGGGCCAGCACCCATCATCCGCATGCCCTCGATCTGGGCCGAGCTCATGCGGGTGAGGTCCGAGAGGCTGTTGGGATCCCCGCCCGGCACCAGGGCCACGGGGTAGACGGGGGCCTGGGGATACCAGGCCTTGCGCCACAGCCCCATCGCCCGGATCTCCCTGGCCTGCTCCCGCCAGATCGACTGGCCCAGGGCTCCGACGCCCGGCGCTCCAATCCCGAACACGAATTCACTCATCCGCAGGGCGCCGGTGTGGTGCTGGACCATGCCGTCGAGGAAGCGCAGGTCGTAGGTCCTGCCGGCGGGCCCCATCTCATGGGCGTGACCCTGGTCGTGGTCGTCATGGTCCACTCGGGTCGCAGGAGCGGGCGCGGGGACTGGGGGTCCCTGGGGACTGCCGTGCTGGTGCTGTCCGTGGTCGTGGCTGGGATCCGGCTCGGCGCGGGCCGCCAGGAGAGGCAGGGCGAGGGTGCTGAGGCAGACCAGCGTCAGGGGCAGAAGAACGGAGCGCATCGCCACGGGGCAGAACTCAGCTCACCGTATGGTCTCCACTCAACTAGAGAGTCAAGCCCTGGCGTCAGCGTGGGGTTGCCGCTGGAGCCGGGACGGACAGCGCCGGTTGACTCTCCCCTCAGGGGGAGGAACTACGGTCGAATCACCCCCTGGCGAGGACCCGGCCATGGCCCCCAGACTTCGCCGCCGGCAGATTCTGGGTCTGGGGATCGCGGGCCTGGGCACGGCCCTGGCCGGCCGGCGCCTCTGGGCCCGGCTGCCGGCGCCGGACCCCGCGCCCCCCGCCGGAACGGCGTGGTACACCTCCCGAGCCGGTCTGGCCGATCTGGAGCTGGTGGCCGCAGCCACCCCGGGGCTGGTCCCCGACGGACCCGCCGCCCTCCTCGCCTACAACGGCCACAGCCCCGGGCCCGTGCTGGAGTTCCAGCCGGGGGACCGGGTACAGCTGCGGCTGCGCAATGCCCTGGATCAGCCGACCAACCTGCACTTTCACGGCCTGCACATCCCCCCGGGCGGCAGCGCGGACAACGTCTTCCGGACGGTCGAGCCGGGGGAAACCGCAACCTATGCCTTCACCCTGCCCGAGGATCACCCAGGGGGGCTGTTCTATTACCACCCCCACCACCACGGCACCACCGCCGATCAGGTGTTCGGCGGGCTGGGAGGTGCGCTGGTGGTGCGCGGCGCACTGGATCGGATCCCGGAAGTGCGGGCGGCCACGGAGGCCATCCTGGTGCTCAAGGATCTCCCCGCCGCCGCCTCCCCCGGTGCCGGCGCCATGGGACGGGGACTGGGCAGGGCCGGCCGGCTCGGACGCCAGGGGGCTCTGCTCACGATCAACGGCAGGCTCCAACCCTCCCTGACCCTGCCCCATGGCGGCCTGTTGCGATGGCGTCTGCTCAATGCCTCCAACGCCCGCATCTACCGCCTCGCCCTGGAGGGCCATCCGCTGGTGCTGATCGCCACCGATGGGGGAGCGATCGGCAGCCCCCAGCCCCTTGAGGAGCTAGTTCTCGCCCCCGGTGAGCGGGCCGATCTGTTGGTGCAGGGCCACCAGACTCCTGGCACGTACCGTCTGCTGGATCGCTGGTCTCGGCCCCAGACCCTCGCCACCCTGACCTATGCCGGAGTCGTGGACCCTCTGGAGCTGCCGGCAGCCCTGATTCCCGTACCCTCCCTGCCGGAGCCGGAGCGCACCCGCCGCTTCGTGTTCTCCCATGGCATGGGCATGGGCATGGGCATGGGCATGGGCAGGGGCATGGGCAGGGGTGGTGGGGGTGGGATGGCCTTCCTGATCAATGGCCGGGCTTTCAGCCAAGGACGAATCGACACCCGGGTCGCCCTGGGAAGCACCGAAGACTGGCTGATCGTCAACAGCGACCCCCACCTCGACCATCCCTTCCACCTGCACATCAATCCGTTTCAGGTGATCAGTCGCAATGGACGCCCGGAACCCCAGCGGCAGTGGAAGGACACGGTGTTGCTGCGGGCGGGGGAGGAGCTGCGGCTGCGAGTCAGCTTCCGAACCTTTCCGGGACGCACCGTGTACCACTGCCACAACCTCGACCATGAGGACAGGGGGATGATGGGGGTGCTGCAGATCGAGGAGCGGAGCGGGTGAGAGGTGGCCCGTGGGTCGTTCATCCCCGCAGGACCATCACGAGACCCATCACCACCATCGCCCCATTCTCCAGAACGCTCAACAGGCCGAGTGGGGTACGGATGTTCCCGCCCACGCAGGCGCAGTCGAGATCGAGCTTGCGGACATACACCGCCTGAAGCACCGACACGCCGCCCTCCACGCCCATGGCCACGGAGAGGATCCCGACCGGCTGGGCGGCCAGGCCCGAGAGCACGGCCAACCCCACCAGAAGCTCGAGATAGGGGAAGAGTGTGCCGTATATCCCCAGCCGCTGGCTGAGCCGGTTGTAGCGGCGAAAGGAGGCGCGGAATGCCGCCGGATCCATCAGCTTCAGGCACGCCAGCAGCGCCAGGGCCACCCCCATGGAGCCCGCCGGGCCGAGGCCGAGCGCCAGGGCGATCAGGGCGGCCGTGGCGAACACCGTGATGACGGGCCGATAACGGCGCCCGCCAGGTCTGCGGGGCGTCTGCTCGAGTCGCCGTGCCAGGTCGGTGTAGCCACCGATCCTCTCCTCGCCGGCGAAGATCTGGGGCGTGGTGGCAACCCCGTGGACGGAGCGGAACTGCTCCTCAGCCTCTTCGCTGGTGAGGAGATGGTCCTCGAAGGGGATGCCCTGCTCCCGAAGCAGCTCCACCGCCAGCTGGCCGTAGGGGCAGAGATGGTCGGCCGTGGCGATGCGATGGAGTCGGACGGGGGAGGGGAGCTGGGATGCGGGCATGGCGCTGGAGGCAGGGACCTTCACCGTTACATCTCCAGTTAGATGGAGAGTCAAGTGGTGATCGGGCGGGGATCCGGCCCCTGAAGCGTGGCCGGGCCGCTCCCATCCGTGGATGGTCTCCGCCGATCCCTAGGGTTCTGCCATCCCCTTGGATCCCCTCCTCCATGCAGAGCTCGATGCGACCGGCCGGTGGCGATGGACCGGGATCGACCGTTCAGCTGATCGTGGCCGGGGCGCTGGCCCTGGTGATCCTGCTCACCCAGACGATCTTCATCGTGCCGGCCGGCACGGTGGCGGTGGTGACCACCCTGGGCAAGGTCACGGGGGGCCAGCGCAATCCTGGAGCCAACTTCAAGGCGCCGCTGATCCAGGCCACCTCGTTCTTTGATGTGCGCACCCAGGTGCGTCCGGAGCAGTTCTCCACCCTCACCAAGGACCTGCAGGTGATCGAGGCCACCGCCACGGTGAAGTACGCCGTCAAGCCCTCCGAGGCCGGCCGGATCTACGAAACGATCGCCACCGACAACTCCCAGATCTACGCGCGGGTGATCCAGCCTTCGCTGCTGAAGGCCCTGAAGTCGGTCTTCTCGCAGTACGAGCTGGTGACCATCGCCACGGAGTGGAACAGCATCTCCGAGCTGGTCCAGGACAAGGTGGCCGAGGAACTCAAGAAGTTCAACTACGTGATCGTGCAGGGCCTCGATCTCACCGGCCTGCAGATCGCCGAGGAGTACCGGGCCGCGATCGAGCAGAAGCAGATCGCCGACCAGCGCCTGCTGCGGGCCCAGACGGAAGTGAAGATCGCCGATCAGGAGGCCAAGCGCTACCAGATCCTCAACTCCAGCCTCGATGACCAGGTGCTCTACAAGCTCTTCCTTGATAAGTGGGATGGCCAGACCTCCGTCGTGCCGGCCCTGCCGGGCACGCTGGCCGGTGGCGGAACCCCGGTGATCGTCAACGGGCGCCGCTGACGGTCTGGGTCTCAGTCGTAGCGGCAGGTGGGGGTGAGACCTGGCACGGTGAATTCCTGAAACCAGAGGAATTCCCGGCTGCGCCAGCCCAGATCGAAGGGGGCGGTGGCGCTCCATTCCTCCCCGCTCAGTCCGAAGTGGCTGAGCAGGTAGGCGGGCACCAGCGCCTCCACCTCCTGCAGACCCTCATGCTCGCCTTCCCGGAAGAGCCGGTCGAGGTAGAGGGCGGCGAACACACCCTCCTCCTCGTCGACCAGCACCACCTCGAAGGGACCATCGTGGCTGGGAAGGGGCGTCACTTCGAAGAATTCATCCCGTTCGAGCGGATCGTTGGGGGCCCGTTCCATCAGCGCCGCCAGGGCCGTCTTGAAGCGATCAAGGGACACGGCCATGCTGCGGCTACCCCTCCAGTCTCCCCTCCCCCCCAAGACCCCGGATCCAGACGGTCGCCGCCAGCCAGTGGATCAGCACGGGGGGCCAGAGCGAACCGGTGAACCCGTAGGCGAGCACACAGGCAATCCCCAGCAGGGCGCACTGAACCAGGAAGCGGGGGTCACGGAACACGCCGCGGCCCGACGGATACCAGACGGTGGCGAGCGGGTGGTAGAGGACGAACACCCCGACACTCAGCCCCCCCCAGCCCAGAGCGGCCAGCGGGCCTCCCCCCTCCAGGGGATGGGGCAGCAGGGCCACCCGGAACAGCAGTTCCTCCAGCAGCGCCGGGGTCAGGAACAGGCCGGCGGCGGTGCCCGCCAGGCTGCCGCGGGGGGCGTGGATCCAGCGCTGTGGCAGGAAGCCCGATGCCCGGCCCACCGTCAGCGCCAGGGCGGTGTACCCCCCCAGCAGCAGCAGGCTCCAGCCGGTGGCGCCGGGCCCCAGGGGGGTGAGGAGGGCATCGGTGAGCCGGCGCAGGAGCGTCGCAAGCACGGGGATGCGGCCCAGCAGCAGGGTGGGAGCCAGCGGTTCGATGGTGGTGTCCCCGCCGGCCAGCTGGTTGGTGCGCAGGAACCACAGAGACCCTCCGTGGCGCAGGAATACCGCGGCCATGTCGTCATGGGCGCGGCGTGGCAGTATCGAGCGCCAGCTCAGAAGGGTGTCCGTCCAGTTCTCGCCGCGCACGAACAGGTCCTCCTCCGGCGGCTGTGCCGCCGGATCGCTGGCGGTTCCGGCCAGCACCGCCGCGTTCCGGCTCCAGTCGGAGCGCACGGTGCCGAAGGGTTTCAGCAGGGCGTCGAGGGAGCCGGCGAGCTCCACCAGCTGCCGGAAGGCCTGGCTCTGGGGATCGCGGGGATGCTGCCGCACCCAGGCCTGCAGCTCAGGATCCTCCTCCACGGTGGCCCGAAGTCGCTCCAGCGCGATGAACAGCGCCTGGCTGGAATCCTGCACGCAGGACGTGGCCGGGGTCACGCTCGAGAGCCCGCTGCCATCGCCGCTGCGGTAGCGCGCCATCAGCACTTCGGCCTGCAGGGCCAGTTCGTCGAGCAGGGAAAGCCGGCGACCGCCGAGGTCCAGATCCCGGAAGGCGCCCAGATGAATCACCAGATCGGAGATCGGCCGGCTGCCGAGCCAGCCCCTCTGCAGATCGCCCGTGAAGGCGGTCCAGTCCTGGGTGCCAGAGACGATGCCGTTGGGATTGTTGGCGTAGATCTGGTGGTAACGCAGATCGAATCGCGGCTCACCGGTGAACCCGTCACGGATCACCCGGGCTTCTCCGAAGGCGAAATGCCCGGTCACGGTGCCCCCAGGTGTCGGTTCCCCGGCCGGGCCCCCGATGCCACCGAAGGCATGGATCAGCAGGCCCCGCTCGCCCGGACGCCAGTCCGGGCCGCCGGGAGCGTCGGCCGCGCCCCGGCGGAGCAGCACCCGCTCGATCCTGCCGCGACGGGAGGGGGTGTCCCGCCAGTTGCCATGAAAGAGATAGGGGAACCCGGCGGATTCGGCCGGCAGAACCCGGTCCGGCTGGAGCCGGAACAGGGCGCGGGGACGGATCGCCTGAACGGTGAACAGCCCATCGGCGTCGGGGGCTCCGAAGAGCGACCAGCCCTGCTCCCCCAGCGGATGGGTCGAGAGGCCCAGGGGAGTGGAGAGCCAGCGCCCGAAGCGGTCCCGGGGCTGCTGGGGTAGCCGTACCGTGTCGAGGGGGCCGCTGAAGTCCCCACGGGTAGGCTCCCAGTGACGGACCCGGAAACGATCGGAGTCCGGCGCTTCCCTGCCCTCGATCCGCACCAGAGCTTCGTAGCGGCCGGTGATCTGGATGGGTGACCGTCCGATCCGAAGGCTGCTGCCGCCCCCGGCCAGCGGTTCGAGGGTCACCTCCTCCAGGGCAACGATCACGTCATCGTGGGGCCGGGCACCCGCCAGCGTCTGCAGGGGACCCACCGGACCCCATCCGCCCAGGCGGCTGGGCAGTACGTTGCCCGCTCGGACAGTGCGTTCGGCGGCGGGAGTGAAGCCCACATCCGTGGTCACCGTCCGCACCAGAGAGCGCAGCTGGGGGCGGTCCTGCCAGGAGAGGGGCACCACCTGCCCGATCATCCGTCGGTGGGGCTCAGGTGCCTGTTCGATCTCGATCCAGACCCAGTCCTCCTCCCGGCCCTCCTCGCGGCTGCGGGGGAGGATCAGGCGCCCGATCCACTCGGCGTGGGGTCGGAAGAATCGGGGATCCGGACGCTGGCTCAGCGGGTAATGGGCCGGGCTGTTGAAGGGCGCGGCCTGAGCCAGCGCATAGCTGCTCAGGGGGGACGGTCGGTCGGGACGGCCGGGGTCCGTTTCCGATCCCCAGGTCCCGGGGCCAGCCAGGCCCAGCAGCACCGTCAGGGCCAGGGAGACCAGAGCGACCGGTCGCCGCCACCGGCGTGCGGATCGGATGGGGCTGCCATGCACCCACCCCTGACTGGCCGGCAGTTCCCCGATGACCAGGAGTCAGCTCCGGCAGACCGTAGGCCCCGGAGGGCGGGCCTCCCCCGCAAGTCTTGGGATCGCGCAGACGAAGAAGTATTGCCAGGTCTCGAAACACCCCTGCAGCGATCCCTACCGTGTGACGGTTTCCTGACCGTTCCACAGCCGCCGATGGTCTCCCTCGCACCCCGTTGCTCCACCTGCCGCAACTTTTCAGGCTGCCCCGCCCAGGCTGGTGTCTGTCGGGTGTGGCAGGCCGTACTCCCGGCCGGAACGGCGGCGGCACATACCTGCTCCCACTGGCAGGAAGGCGGACGGGGCTGAGAGTCAGCCGCGCCGGAGGGGCTGGCGACGGGGCCAGCGGCTCCAGCTGGTGCCGAGCAGCAGCAGGGCAAGACCGGCGGCCGTGGCCCAGCCGATCGGTTCACCCAGCAGGAGGGCCGCGCTGAGCACCGCCACCAGGATCGTCAGCGCACCCCAGAGCGACACATCGGCCACGCTCCAGTGCCGGTAGGACCAGCGCAGGGCCAACTCGCTCCCCAGGGAGAGGGTCAGCCCGTAGATCAAGATCACTCCCACCACCCACCAGAGGCTGAGCAGGTGGAAGTGGTCGGGTCCGAACAGGATCAGGGCCAACACGCCGAAGATCAGCGAGCTGATGGTGGTGCTGACCCCCACGGTGAGGCTGGGGGGCCAGCCCTTTCCGGCGATCGCCTTGCCGCTCACGCCGGCACCGGCGAAGGCCGCCACCGCCAGCAGGGCCCAGGCCACACCCCGGGGATCGTCCATCCCGGCCCGGTCCCCCGCCGGGCCCATCACCAGTTGGGGCAGCAGCAGGCCGAGAGCGATCAGGGTCAGGCTGATCCAGAACCCCTGGGGCAGGGGTTCCCCCAGCAGCTGCCTGGCCAGCAGGGCCGACAACGGCAGCACCAGGGAGAACAGCAGGGTCTGGCTGATCACACTGAGCGATTCGAGCGCGAAATAGAAGGCAATGGGGCCGATCAGCAGGCCGAGGGATCCATCGATGAGCAACAGCCGGCGGTCCGACCGGCTGAGCTGACCGATGGCGTCCCGGAGCCGCTGACGGCCCGGCAGCAGCGCCGCCATCCCCACCATCAACTGGGCCACGAAGAACACGTTGCAGAAGCTGATCGGGTTCTCCCCATTGATCGGATGGGCCGCCCCATAGCCCTGAAGCCCTTTGAGCACGGTGCCGTTGAGGCCCTTGAGCACGACATAGAGCAGAAGGGGAACGGCCGCGACCCAGGGATTGGCCGGTCGATGCTGGCTCTGCTCGGTCATCGGCCGATCCGGTGGGTCGCGGCGCTGATGCTGGACGGAGTGGGCCCCGGACCCCGGGGGGCCTCGGGTCGGCGGGGAGGACCGGCCGGTGTCAGCAGGAGCCCCACGCCCACCACGGCAAGGTTGATCGCGATCATGACGAAGGACACGGCACCGACTCCGGCCAGGATCCTCAGACCCCGATGCATCCCGGACGACTCTCTCTCCTCCCCGGACTCCACCGGTGGCGGCTTCGGCCTCTCCTTCACCAGCCGGATCCCCCTATGGATGGGTCTTGGGCAGTCACTCCATGCAGTCTGACCCGAAGCACGCCGGGGAGAGCCTCGGCTGGCGGCATGGGGTGGATCGGAGCCGACGCTCAGGTCTGCGAATGCAGGCCGATCAGGTTGCCTTCCGTGTCGTTGATCAGGGAGATGTAGCCATAGGGAGGGATCGCCCGCTTGGGCTGAATCACCACGCCCCCGGCCGGCTCAACGCGACCTTCCTCAACGGAGCAGTCCTCACAATTGAAATAGACCAGGGTGCCCCCGCCCGCTCCCGGGGCCATGCCTTCCATCTTCGCCAGCGCCCCTCCGGCCCCGACCCGGTCGGTGTGCATCGGGAAGGTCCAGTACGCGTCGACCTCGTCGGAGGGCATCTCCTCAAGTTGCAGCTGGAAGACCGCTTCATAGAAGGCCTTGGCTCGCCCGATCTCCGTGACGTAGATCTCGAACCAGTGGACGGGATTGGTGGACATGGGCCCAACCCGAGGGTTGATCCCAACCTAGCCCCGCTCTCCAGCACCCCCCGGGACGCCTCAGTCCAGGCGTCCCCTGATCTCCAGATACCGGTCCTTCAGCTCAATCACCTCGAGGCAGCCGAGATCGGCCGCCCGGAGCTGATCGAGCACCTCCCGGCGCGTGAAGGCGGCGTGGAGGGAGTGGCGATAGTCCCGACGCAGCACGTCAGGTGCCTGGCCCATGTGGGTGTTGACCAGCTCCTCGAGCTCGGACCGCTCGCCCGGGCGACGCAGATCGGTGACGGACACGGCGGCTCCGGATCCTCCCAGCTGACGCAGGCTGCTCCAGAGCACCTGGGGGTTGTGCAGGTGATGGAGCAGGCTGTTGCTGACCAGCGCGCTGAAACCACCGGGCAGATCGGTGGCGGGAAGGGTTATCTGCTGAAACCGAAGACGGATGGACAGCTCCGGATCGGCCTGAAGACGCGCCCCGGCAATCGCCAGCATCGCCCTGGAGCCGTCGATTCCCATCACCTGACTGCGGGGAAAGCAGCGGGCCAGCAGGAAGGTGATGTTGCCCGGTCCACAGCCCAGATCCACGATCTGCGGACCCAGGTCATCACCGAAACGGGCCTGGATGCGCTGGACCAGGGCCTGATCACTGCCGCTGAAATCGGCGTCGGCGTAGGCGTGCGCCTGGCCGGGCTCGTCCATCAATTCAGGCTCGCAGATGCGCGGCAGCATCGGCTCAGGCGGGCCGCACTCCGAGATAGTCAAACGCAGAGTCAAGGGCGGCATCCTGGCCGTTATCCGATTCGAATCCCCAGATCGTCACCAACGCGGCAATGTCAGTGGGGGAATAACGGGTGTCGAAATCACCGTTGCTGTTGGCGTTGTAGGACATCACGGTGTCGGAGGTGTCGTACAGACGACTGGATGGACGCTCGTTCGGATGACGCAGTCCAAGCGTATGCCCGATCTCATGAATAAAGGTATTAGCATCAAATTGATTGTTCCCCGTATCCTGCACGAAGATTTCCCAGTCATCGCCGGTCTGGTGGGCCAGGCCGACCACTCCGGGAAGAAAAACGGGAACCGTTTCAACGTAATAGATGGAAATATAAGCTTGATTGGGGTTGTCGACGAAGACAAAATCGGCATCAATGATCGGATCAATCTCAATGAATGCGGCTTCGGCATATTGTTCTTCGGTTCGAGTCAGCCCAACGCTGTCAACTCTTCCGCGGTCAGTATTGACCGATCCCCGATCTGTTTCGATATAGATCTCCAGCGTCTCGTCATTGCCAAGGTTGGCCTCATTGTAAGAGGTGAAGCCTGGGCTGATCACCACCTCAGGTTCTGGAAAGAGGTTGAAATCAGAAGCATCGATCCTGAATCCTGTCGCCGGGGAGGCCATCGAGTAGGCCTGGCCGGTGACGGGATCGGGAGCCGTCCCGGTCAGCGAGTCATCCAGGAAAGGAAACTTCATGAAGTGTGGCTTCAATTGTTTCGAAAAGACTACCGAGCCCCCTGGTTTGATGCCGCAAGGTGAAAGCATCCCGGCCAGATTGTTGCATTTCGTTGTCATGACCCGCTCGCCCTGGGCCGGCGGATCTCGAATCCGCTGGGCCCCAGCGTTGTGGGAATCAGCTCCAGCGGGAGCTCAGAGTGATGCCGACCCGACGCATTGCAGCCTTGGTAAACTGAAACAAAAGCAGTCCCCCCATGGCTTTTGTGTTTGGTTCGTTGTCTCGCTGGCTTGGGCGGGAGCCACGGGCTGATTCCCAGCGAGGAGTGCGGCCCCATCGCGGCAGAGCGGCGCCAGCCCCCCTTGAACTCATCTATAGCAAAGGCCTGGCGGGTCATCTGGTTGACAGTCAGACCTCCATTGATCTCTATCGGACAAGCCTCCCAGAACCCCGCGGCGTCGTGTTCTTTCTGCACGGCGGTGGTCTCAGCAGCGGGGATAAACGCCATGTTGGTGTCAAACCTGGTTTTTTCACGGATTCTGGCTATCATTTTGTTTCCGCGAATTACCCCCTGGCCAGTGCGACGTCAGACGTTAGCCTGGATCTTCAATTGGAGGCACTTTCTGCTCTCTCCTCCTGGATCGTGGATCAACTCGGATCCTATTGTCTGCTGCCACCAGGATCGGATCTGGTGGCTTCCGGGCACTCCGCAGGTGCCTATCTTCTAGCTCTGGCCGTGGCGAAAGGGTTGTTGGCAGCGGAGATCAGCAAATGCATTCTGATCGATTCCGCGTCCTATGATCTTGTGGCCCGCTACCGATCAGCGCGGCCACCGGTTCGTCAGGAAATGAAGCGTCTCGTCGGCGCTCAGGGTCTCGCCGAACGCGAGCTCACGACTCACCTGGAACGCTATTCACCTGCCCACCTTCTCCTGTCCCGACAGGGTGATCTCCCATCCGCTCGATCATCTCTGGACGTGCTCCTGTGCACAACGCTCAAGCAAGGAAGTCTGCGCAGTGCTGCCGCCCTCGCCCATTCCCTGCGGCTTCGGCAGGGGTGGAGTGCCACCCACAAGTCCTATCGGCTGGAACATACAATGATCAACCGGGCAGTGGGGATGCCCAACCAGCCCATCAGCCGGGATGTTCTCACCTTTCTTAACTCCTGAGCGCCCCCCATTCATGTCCCCCTGCCATTGGGATCCGTTTGGATCCACCGGGTCTGCAGGAATCAGTGGGTCGATCGCTTCAGACCCAGCATTTCCGCCCCATACTGTTCACTGAACTGGGCCTGAAGTTGCCAGGCCGTGAGCAGGGTGAGGGCCACGTCGCGAAGCTGGTCGATATCGTCGCAGGATTCGATTGCCCGCTTGTGCAGAGCCAGGGTGAACTGGCGATTCAGGGAGAGGGAATCAGCCATGGGTACGGTCCAATGTTACGACATATTAACAGTGCTTGTCGTCGTTGCGTGGCGGTTCCCCGCACTTCAGGGCGTGTCCACGCCTTCCCCAGGCGGCAGGGTCCAGCGGATGCGGATTGCCGAAGGCCCAGCGATCGGCCTTCCCCCGTGGGCGAAGGGGGGTTGCACCGCCAGAGTGGATCAAGGCGAGGAGGACAAACGATGAGGCTGGCCGCTCGCAAGATCAGACTGCGCCTCTCCCGCTGGCTTCAGGGCTGGGCTGAGTCCCTCCGACCGGACTCCAGACCAGCGCCCGAATCGCCCCGTCCACCGCTTCCGGCGGTGGACCCGGCCACGGAGCTGGCCGCTCTCTGTCCCTCCCTGCGGGAGCCGCTATCGGTGGAGACCGCCGTGCTCAGCAGGGACCTCTCCGTGCTTAAGCGTGAAGCCTGCGACAGCCTCGCCGCTCTGGCGGCCGCCCATGCCCTGGTCACCTCCGCCCGTCTGGCCCAGGTTCAGGAAATGCGCCCCCACGTGGCGGATGGGGATATTCCCGCCGAAGCGCTGGCAGCGGTGGCTGCCGACTATCAGGGCTGGCAGAGCGATCAGGTCCGTCTGTTCGATGCCTTGGGCCTGGTGGTGCGGATGCGCGTTCCCCAGGGCAAGGTGCTTGACCAGGTGGACCCGGCCCTCCATGAACAGGCGAGGAGCCACCTGGAGGCCCTCTCCCTGGAGTATCAGCGCGGGCTGCTCCAGGACCAGTTTCGGACGTCCTCCTGAGGCGCGATCGCTTCAGCCGAGGCGATGGCCCCCCCGTCCCTCCAGGGACTCGCACAAGGCATAGGCGGTGGGGAGGTTGGGAGCGTCCCAGTGGCGATCGGGACACTGGGTCGTGGTGACGACGTAGCCGATCGACGGGGAGCGGAGAATGCGGCAGCCGTGGCTGGTTTCAGCCACGACGGGCCCAGCATCCGCTTCAAGCCATTGGAGATTGGCCATGGGTATGGAGTTCAGAAGAACAAGGTTGGGTATGCCGTTCACACACGGACGCAACTGCGCCTCGTTTCGCCTGACAGGGAGTCGGAGCCCTCACCTGCCTCTTGATGCAACCAGCCTCCCGCCATTACGACGACACCGACCGCCCGGGAGAGGAATCTTCACCGGCCGAGGCCCTGGGCGGCCACCCGGGGCCACTCCGGCCACCGACATCCGATCCACCGTGGGACCGGTATGGAAGACAGGCCTTGCAGGAGTTGGCTTGAACTCCCTGCCGACCTCCCCACCCCCCAAATCCTTCCTCCCATGTCCACCCTGTCCACCTGTCTTGTCGGCGCCCTGGCCCTGACCATCGCTGGCGGCTCCGGAACCCTGCTCCAGGCCCAGGAGACGCGGATGGCCCCAGCCGGCATCCTGGCCAGTCAGACGTTCCGCCGGGCCGAAAAACCGGTCAGCGGCGGATTCACGATCAAGACGAAGGACGGCAAGACGCTGCTGATCCTCAGCAAGGATTTCAAGACGAGCGAATCGGCTCCAGATCTGAAGGTGGTGTTCAGCCGCTCCACCACGCCCTTGGCGATGTCCAAACCCCCCGCCTATCCGCTCAAGCCGGGCAGCTACACCCTGCTGGCCCCCCTCAAGTCCAGCCAGGGGGGGCAGACCTATGTGATTCCTCCGTCCATCCCGTTGAACCAGCAGGGGTCGGTGCTGATCTGGTGCAAGCAGTTCAACTCCACCATGGCCTGGGCCCCCCTCAAGCCCTGAGCTTGGTCACCCACCCCTTCACAGCCCGGCAAACCACTCATAGCCTTTGTCCTCCCAGGTGCCACGCCGGTGGGTGAGGCCGGCGACAACCCGAAGGCTGACGACCCACTTGCTGAGCTTGTAGCCCAGCTTGATCGGGCTGGCCAGGCGGAGGGGTGCGCCGTTGCGCACGGGCAGGGGGGACCCGTTCATGCCCGTGGCCAGCAGGGTCTGGGGGTGGAGGGCCGACGCGATATCCCAGGTCTCAAAATACTGATCGGCCGAGGCGATCTCAAGGTAATTTCCCAGTCCGGAGAGGCCCGCCAGCGTGAGCACGTCCGAGAGTCGCACCCCGGACCAGGCCACGATGGCCGACCAGCCCTCCACGCAGACGTGCCGGATGACGCAGTCCTGCTGGGGCAGGGCGCGGAGCGCCGCCAGGTCGAGGCTGAGGGGCTGGCTGACCAGTCCGTCGACCCGCAGGCGGTAGCGGACTGGATCCAGCCGGGGGATGCCGTTGAAGCTGTTGATCAACAGGGCATCCGGATCCACCTGGTCGCGACCGAACTCCGGCACCGGCTTCGGGCTCTGGATCAGGGCCTCGATCCGTTCGTTGAGGGGCTGGGTGGCGTTCCCCACCGCCTCGCTGTAACGATCAAGGATGCATCCTCCCAGCAGCAGGGTGGACCCTCCCCCCAGACCGAGGCCAAGAAGCCCCCGGCGGGAGAGCGGGGCGGAGCGGGTCATGGCAGCGTCGGAGCCATCAGGGCAGGATCGAGCGCAGCAGGTTCAGGCCGCCGATCCGCCAGGACAGGCCCACATGGGCCCCCACCAGCAGCACGATGGCGGGGATCGTGGCCAGATGGCTGACCCTCAGGGTGTGCCAGCTTGTGGCCCCGATCGGTCTGCCGAAGGCGAACAGGCCGGAGAGCCACCAGAACTGAGCTGGTTTGTAGAGGGCCAGACCCGTGAGCAGGCTGAGGGCCAGCACCACCAGCATCAGGGTGTACACGAGCCGGTGAGCGGCCCGCCTGCGCTTGGCCCCGTTCTGACTGGCTCGCACGGTGTCGAGATCGGCGGGATCGGCCAGTCGCCGGCGCCGCTTGCGGAGCAGCAAAACGATCCAGAGACCAAGATTCAGGGCGTACAGGGCCATGACGCCGAAATGCCAGTCGCGGCCACCGGCCAGCCAGCCGCCCAGGGTGAACAGCCGGGGCACGGTGGCCCCATCCCGGCCGCCGAACACCGGATTGGCGTTGTAGATCTGCAGCCCGCTGCCGGCCATCAGCACCAGCACGGGAATGTTGAACAGATGAAACAGCCGGGTCCACAGTGGGCTGGCGCGGCTGGTCCCAGGGAGGGGAGCCTGGGCTCGAGCCTCGGCCGGAGAGCACCTCTGGAACTCGCTGTCAGCCATGGAACGCCAGGATTCCCCGACCGGCAACGCCATCCGGGTGGACTCGGGGGCCAGTCTGGCCGCCAGCACGGCGCCGTGCCCCCGGGACGTGGATTCGGTGACGAGACATGTCGTCCTTCCGTTCGTCCCCGGTCCCACCCGCCTGCCGGGCCGAGAGTGAAACCACGGATTCGGAGGCACCGCATGGACGACACGCCGCCCAACCAGGGATCAGGAACTCGCGGATGTACCGGCCCCTGCTCCAACACGCTCGCTTGATATCTGGCTGTCCCAGGTCCTAGTCCCCGTTGTTCAGCGTGGGATCAGGACGTCCGCCGCATCGTTTCAGGTGCCCAGGACCCCAAGGGATGCCCCCCTGGAACCATGGCCCCAGGTGCCAGCGCCGAAGAGTTCCGTCCCCACAACCGAAGAAGCCACCATCTGACCGTCCCATCAAAGGCCTGGCCCATGGAGGCCAGTTGACGCGCAAGCCCGCCCTCTCCAGGGCGGGCTTCGTGGTGCTGACAGGAGCGGAGACCCGCGGGAGGGTGGAACGGCAGCATGGAGCAGCGAATGCCCCCGACTCCCATGCGCTCACTGTCCGGGCCGAACCGGTGTGCGCCCCTGCTGGCCTGCGCGGTCCTGGCGGGTCTCCCCGGCCTGCCCTCCCGGGCTGAACCCGCCGCCGCGCTCTCCGGCAGCGGAATCCAGGTCGAGACCCTGGTCCGGAGTTCCCGCTCCTGGGATGGCGCTCCCCTGCCCGCCTATCCCTCCGCTCCCCCGGAGATCACGATCCTGCGCATCACCATCCCCGCCGGAACCGAACTCCCCCTCCACCTCCATCCGGTCATCAACGCGGGGGTGCTGCTTGAAGGCCGATTGCGGATCACCACCGACCGGGGTCAGAGCAGGGAGCTGGCGGCTGGTGAAGGACTGATCGAAGTGGTCGAGAGGCCGCACCGGGGAAGAAGCCTGGGCCCGGGGCCGGCGGTGATCGTGGTCGTCTATGCCGGTGCGGCCGGCAGCCCCCTGAGCGTTCCCGTCCCGGAGGACGCCGGACCGGTGGAGGATTGAGCTGAAATGAGCTGGGAGATGGGTCGCCTGAGATTCGAACTCAGGACCAATCGGTTAAAAGCCGGTTGAAATCTGAGTAAACCTATCTCGACAACTAGGGTGTATGGACCGACTGACAGATCGCTGACAGACCTTGGCTATCCCGGTCTGGTCTCGTTGTTGGACCAGGTCACTCCAGATGGTGGGTAGCCGGTGGCGCTCGTGAGTGGAGGCATTCGTTCCCAATTCGGATCGCAGAAAACCTTCACCGTCAGGAAGCTTCAGCGACATCAGGCTTCAGACCTGGCCTGGCTGTCTGGCCACGGTTTCATTGCGGGCATTGATAGGCCTGGAGTGGCTGGTGGTGTCCTTGAGCCAGGAAGGAAC
>NZ_JBSJOZ010000025.1:0-6782 GCF_056633155.1 Cryptocyanus atlanticus LEGE 06306 | reverse complement strand
CTCAAGAGCGGTCAACCTGATTGGCGCGACCCCTCAACCAGATTGTCGTCGGACAATAGAGGGCCTGATCCACACGGCGCCGGGGCTCCAGGATTGAGGGCAGGAAGCTGCCTGCTCTCAGTTTGGGGATGCTCAGCGCGATGTCGCCCGCCTGGGTGGCCAGGGTTCGAAGCCTGTGGCCGTTGCGGTAGCCGAGTCGGTCCTCGCTGCGCTCATGGCGGTCAGCGCCGAGCACCACAGCGACTTCCAGCTCGATCAGTCGCTGCAGGCCGTGACGCACCAGCTCCGGGATCAGCTCCCCGGCGGTGCTGCCATTCAGTAGCGGCGCCAGGGCTGAGGCGCCAGAATCCGGTTTGGGCATGGTTCGTCTGGTTGAGGTGGTTCTCAAACCAGGGAAACGGGCCTGCCTGCCCACCCCTTGCAACGACTGGCGTCTGAGGAGCGGTCAGCCAGCCCCGGCTACGCCGGGGCTGGGCACTCAGCATTTACACCAACTGGAGGGACGCCACTTAGCACTGCTGATACTGCGATAAATTAAGTCGCATTCTGCACGGAGGATGCGGAAGGCTGACCAGCGCCGCGCACCGGCAGAAGGTGATCGAACTGATCAGCAAGGCAATAGCTGCTGGCGACAGCCTGGTGAGTGCCTGCGGTGAGATCGGCATCTGCCTGCGAACCCACAAACGCTGGCGCAAGGCCTCTCTGGGTTATGGGGACAGCCATAGAGGTTAACGATGGGCCCTGTCAAGAAATACCAGACCACCTCAATCAAGGCCCTATGCGGGAAAAGGTGCGTGAATTAAATGGCATACATCGTATTGTCATAGGGTTATTGCAAAATACGATGCTACAGTAGATCAATGCTTTGATTAGATCTTCTTGAATAGATATAACGGTCCATGATTCTAAGATTTCATTAGTTATGCAGGAAATACAAAAGCTTGAACTTTAACGATTTCCCTCATAGGCTATATGTAGATCAAGCTATCCAGGGAAAGAAAGACATGACTTGAAGAGACTTTAGACATTGCATTTAAATATCCTGTATGCGTACCAGCCTCGGCAGACTTTAGAGATACGATAACCAGAGAACTGCTTCCAGTCTCTGACATGTCCAAGACATTTGCGTAACCATACTCAAAGTGTAATAAGCTATCCTCGTGGCTGGCAGCTAAATACATCGATCGAGCATTCATCGAGCTAGCTGCCCACCCCATGTACGGGGCATCACTGACGAGTAGTGCACCTGGATATGAAAAGGTCTCCGATAACTCGGCCAAGGATGGATAACTAAATAGGATTCGACTCGAATTTATCTCAAGCTGATCAACAAGCTGCAAGAACGCAGGAAGGCCATTATCCGAATCGAGTGAGTGCCTACATGGAAGGACACGAAAGGCGTAGTACCTACATAATATATTAACTAATGCACTTAACGCATCAAAGCATGGCCTACTGGCAAGAAACGTGCCAGGCTGGGATAGCAGTAGAATACATGGTTTCACTGGTGTGGTTAAATCTAGGCTGCTATGCTGTTCCTGTCGAAACGTTAGTCCAACATTGGACTTTTGCACAGTGGACTGAGATGTATTGGCATACATACAAGCACCGGTCAATATCTGTGGAATTAAAAGGACGGGAGAACCACTAAACTCAAATGAAACAGGCGAGAGTAAGTCATCGACAGAGCAAATTGCTAGTCGAATATGCTGATCTATTACAGCCTTAGCAAAGACTTTGCTATCTTCCAAGTATCTAATAATTGAGTACTGCGTTCCGGAAAGGACTGCGCAATCAATACTATCTAAAACTGATAAAGAAAGCGGATGAGGCGTCTCAAAACATGAATAAGGAGATAAGTCCTTAAACAGTAGCCTTTTTAGCACATCCTCGCCCGAAGAAGCTGGAGTAGATATATTAAGCAAGAAGAAGCCATCCATAACCTGGCTTACTGACACACTTGAATGCATAAAGAACTGATAGTAAGAGGAAATGATCTCCAACTGCCAGTAGGCGTAGAGGCTGCAATTAGAAGATAAAGTCATGATACATTCATGAAGTAGCGCGTAAATTTCATCAACAGGTAATATAGTCCCCACAAGCAGCAGAAACTCGTTCGACAATCTCTGATAGAGCCATCGAGCACCGATACGCCTGAGCATCGTATAGATTTAAGAGAATAACAAACTGACCTTCCATCACGAACGCATCAGATACGTAGCAAACGTTACTATTCTTCCAAAATCCGGATGCTTTAGTAGCATTAGAAAGTCGATTATCAATTGACAAAAAAGGCGTCTGATTGAAGCCAAGAAAGCTACCAGTCACATTGTCCACAGAGTATAAGTACTGATAGTAGGAGTACCCACTACGTCTAACATGAAATAGGCCAATACTTATATCAATTCCCGCGGCAGTGTCCAACAGATTAACTAAGTGACAGCTATTTCTAGGCGTAGCACCTAAGAGTTCGGCTATTGAAAGGTTAATAACGGGAGAGGACTTTTGTTCTTCCAAGCAGCTATTGGTCGACGAGGCTTTGACAAAGACCCTATAAGGATCCAATGAGTATATTATTCTAAATGCATGTACAGAATCCCAAACTGCCCAGTTCTTTTCAAACGTAGTCGGAACCCGTGGCTCTATACGTGATTCAAGACAAAGGAAGCCGTTGAAGACGATCAACCTGGACGAAAGGTCGATTGTGCATTTACACTGAGTTACGATCATGCCCGTTCCAGTATTGTTTTCGTGGAAGTCTTGTTTAGATAATGAGGATCTAGCGTTATGCGAAGGAAGAAATAAAGCACAGCTTGCGGAGAAGTCAGAAGCTGTATTGTATAAGCGAATATCCTCAATCCACGACATATCAGGGAAGCCTACAGGAGTTAGCTCAAAGACGTCAGCATGGGTATCAGTATTAGTATAATACGCTGCCAATATGGAATTCTGAGTTCTAAAAGAATCGACTAGTCGACCCGACCATGCTAAATAGTTTGGCTCATAACGCCACACGAGAAGAGTGCCTCTACTTTTAGTACGTAGACTCGGATTTAAAATCCCAGAATTATGCGTATTTTCAGCACGCATCGACTTAGAACATAACGCAAGCGAGGCTATATCAATCCAGCTTCTGAAAATTTGCAAACTACTAAGTTGAGTGGCCCAGCCCTTGAGTCCAAGATATTCACTTTGTGTAATAGGACTATAGCTCGTGGTCGCACCTACATGCCTATCTGGAATGAGCCTAGTATCTATAAGAACATTCTTGTCATCACTTAAGCCCTCCTTGGCAACATGATGTCGCTTATCCGAACTAAGTCTAATACTAGCACTAGACTCGAAACCATTATACGATAAAGAAGATAAAGTATCGACGACTCCTAGCCAATGATATGTCGATAAGGTTGAGTTCATTATTTCATGGAGGGGATTGCATCCCTCAGTTGAGTCATAAATAGCAATGGCAAAACAAGGGATGTTTCTGGATATCGAGATTACAGGCCGACTAGATAGACTTGGTAGATTTGAAAGATCCCACCAAGAACATGAACTTGGTGAGACTTTCTTGCTGCGCCCTGTAAGCTGAACCTGGTAAATCACTTTTGGAATACTATTTTTAATACGCAACACGAAAAATCTTGTAAGTACATCTGCAAGAAGACCCCCGTCTACAACAGAATAAGCAGATGAATCGTAAAGTATCCAGATATTAAGCTTACTTCGCCCTACTTGACTAATACTAAAGTAGCTGGAAGTCAGTCTTTCTGATACTTTGAATGTTCTTATAAGTGATGGTTTATCAGTAGTTGCACAACTTTCGAGTGTAGGTTCATAGTCGACTATGCTATCTTGGGAAGTCTGGCTACTGGTATGTCCAGCTGCGCCAATATAATAGTCCAACTGCTTCTCTGGAGCTAGCGCAATAGAGTTAACCAAGTGATATATACTAGGTAGTGTATCGTGGGAATTTTCGCTATAGGATGCCGCGAGTAGTGATATCCAGTCAACGCCAAACTCGAGTGATCTAAGTGACTGGGAAAAAAGCTTTATCCCAAGATACATAGACTTAAAATACATTAGGCCGTACAGGGCTAGATATGGATTCGTGTCTGGTGACGTGATATCGCCGTTGCAGTCTTCTAGTGATGCCTCAACTAGACGTAGAATCTGGTAGTCTATATCTTCCATGCGAGCACTGACAAAGTCATCACTCCCCCAGTCTCGAATAGAGGCAAATAGATTCTCAAGTAGACCAGAATAGTCTGCTTTAATGCCTTTGTACAACATTCCGGCATGAATAGAGCTAAGTAGTTCTGATGCCAACTGTGGGTTGATTTTCACAAGTGTCAATCCGCCTTAATAGTGGGATGTTGATTATACTCTAAAAAGTTTAGAGCATAATAGTTTCTTTCAGATTCGCGACACAGTTTCAACTTAATGAAGTCACCGTATATGTTGCCGCAACTCTCACCATATTGCAAAAGCTTCTTTTCAGTGCGTCTAAATATAGGCTGGGAAATCAGCCTATACAGAAGAGATAGTTCATTGGATTTAATCTCTAGTATCTGATCAAAGATTAGGCAGACACAGTAATTAAGTGTTGATACACCTATGACATCAGAATGCTTAAGTCCAATACCAAGAGTAACTGCTGTAAAAGAAAAATAGTTTGCTAAATGTCCTATAGAGCATTCTCTTAGGCGTGGAGCGTATAGGAGAAAAGTTTCAGTTCGTTTGAGACGCAATGAGGCTTCTGTAAGCCAGTAAAGGAACCACTCATTCTTGGAATCATGTTCAAGGCTTCTAACTAGGAAGTCTAAGTACATTTCATTATTTTTTTTAAGCCCTTCAAGTAAGCCACGTAACGCAATATTCCAGCCACTACTATCTCCACATTCGTCCAGAGCTTCAAGACTAGTTGTCATTCTTACAATGTCTTGTGATCTGTAGTCACTCAAACAATCATCTATACGGTGTCTAATGTATTTTGTGGAATCTACTGCAACAGTGCTCGTCATAGTGTTCTCGTTGCAGTACAAAGACTCTTTGCAGGGTTCGCTAGTTTCAATGTCTTTCTTGTGAGCCAGTATAGTATCGCTGTTGTTCTGCTGCTCAAGGTGGGTCATTAATTCAATCCAGTCTTCTTGGTTATATGGATTTATCAGTATGCGAAGCTGAACTACTTGGATAATGTTTCTTGCCTGCTTCATATCCATGATCAGTATTTAACGGCTTCTGTGACCATCACTCCTGGGAGGTCTGAACCTAGAACTCCGTGCTTCCAGCTAGCCACATGATACAAATAGGTCTCAGAAAATCCCGCTGCCTTAAGTTGTTCGACCATCTCCCAACCTGGGATGCGATATACCAGTGCCCCCACTTGCGGCCGTATAGGATCTCCATGAATTTCTACCTCGGCCAAATGCTGTATTTGCCCACTGGCCGGATCATGGACTGCTTTGATGATTGATTCGCGTTGACCAAAAGCCAGTGGACAGGTAGCAACTAGCCGACCACCTGGTCGGAGAACCCTAAATATCTCATGGAATGCGAGATCTAAATCCTTAACGTGCTCAAACAGCTCATTGCATAGAACTAGATCGAAGCTCCCGTCTGAGAAGCTCAATTCGCAGAGGTCTTGATGGACTATGTCGTTAGTTCCAAGCTCAGAATCACTAAGATACTCACTACAGATGAGGCTTTCATCTCCAAGGTGGCGTCTCATCCATATTGCGAAGCTGCTGAGGGCCTCTACAAGATAGATACTCTGCTGGCTTAGAAACTGAATTGATCTAAAGGTTTGCTCTAACACAAGTAGCATAGCCCTGTTGCGGCTCAGTAAGCCATTAGCGATTATTGATTCGCGATAATTTGTCCCTTGGATATCGATTTCCTCGGGCCGTATATGTTCAGCCGTGAAGGGTTCTAAAAATCCTAGAGCCTTAATAGTCTTGACACAGTCATCAACATGGCCACCTAGTTCAAGCAAGCCAAGAAGCTCGGCTTGAAAAGTTTCAAAGCAATCATAACGCTTTCTTAAATCATGTAGCGAGAGAACCTCCGCGCTCGGTACTAATGCGGTGAGCCTAGGGGCTTGAATCAAGACTGATGGTCGCATCTGTAGCACATCTTAGACATGCTTTCTTGGCTTTGCCAACCCGGCAGTGCGCACTCACTGACGTGGATTGCGTCTATTAAGGAGTTCGGCCCCTGACATCGTAAACTCTGTGCGGGAGTAAATTGCTTTGGACTCAATGTAGAGCACTAGATGAGTTATGCCTTCCATAGAGTTGTGTGATCTTACATGGCCGTACCTCTAGGGAGACTCTGGAAAAGCCAACCCGACTACGGGACAATGACCTTGTGATCGCAGGTAAGGGCTGGGTTCATGGGCGGCAAGCAGCTCGGGTTTGGTGACTAGGAACAATCCACGGCCAAGAAGCGGACCAAACGTGAGCGTTTTCTTTCTGAGATGGAGGCGGTGGTGCCCTGGAAGGCGCTCATCGATCTGATCGAGCCCCATTACCCCATAACCAGCTCCAAAGGCGGACGCCCGGCTTATCCGCTGGCCACCATGCTGCGGATCCACCTGATGCAGCAGTGGTACTCACTCAGCGATCCAGCGATGGAGGATGCCCTGATCGAGGTGCCCACGATGCGGCGCTTTGCCGGGATCGACCTGGTCAGCGAGCGCATCCCGGATGAGACGACAATCCTTGCATTTCTGTCCGACGACAATCTGGTTGAGGGGTCGCGCCAATCAGGTTGACCGCTCTTGA
>NZ_JBSJOZ010000024.1:0-7293 GCF_056633155.1 Cryptocyanus atlanticus LEGE 06306 | reverse complement strand
CCAGGGTTAACGATGACAGGGGCCCAGGATGTCCAATAAAAGGCACCCACCTCACCATGCATTTGAAAATGGAAACAAGCGAACAGCCTTAGTTTCATTGCTTGTGTTCTTGGATAAGAATAAAACCCTACTAGTCAATGCAACTGAAGACGATCTATACGATTTGGCTCGCCAAGTCGCAGCGCATGAGATCCCGATCAGCCCGAATGCCCAAAGGAACTCAGAGAGCGAGGTCAAAGCCGTTGCAAAATGGTTGCGAGGCCATATCAGGCCGAAGATATTAGGCGATAACGCAACCGACTATAAGGAGCTTCGCGAGATTCTTGAAGAGCTTGGATGCGAGTTTGATTCTCCCGACAATAACTTCGTGAAGATAAGGCGACTCCAATGGAGCGTAAAGACTGGCTATCCACGTGCTAACTTCACGGTCCCCGTTCAAGAAGTGAAGCGTATACGCCGATCTCTCCATCTTGACGAACTGCATGGGGTTGATTCGGCCGGCTTCTACAACCTTGAAGAGACAGTCGATGGATTTGTTAATCAGTATCGGAATCTTATGAAGAGACTTGCTGACCTATAGTGTGGCTATGATGACTAACATTGCAACTCACTTGTGCTGTAACCCTCACATTCCCTGGCAAGGATTAATCTCCATGCGGCGAGTTAATTCTAGGCGTTATGCGCAATTGCAGATACAACTACAGAATAAGCCAGTGGCCTGTATCATTTACCAATTTCTAACCTGAGAGGAATTATGTTATCAGCGAGGGAACGAGCTGACGCAATCTACAGACCAGCCATGAGTTGCTCAGATTGCTTTTCTTGTGGCTGCAGTCCTCAACTGCATTATCCTACGATAAATCTGCCTCAGCCGCGATGGGTTGGCAAGGGATATGATCAGGCAAGATTGAAGATATTGTTTGTCTTGCTGAATCCTGGTCAAGGGGACGAAGGTCAACTTCACGGCAATAAGCAAGCACTGAAGATTCTCAATGACTACAAGAGTGGCGGTGCGACACTGGACAATGTGCTCTCTTTTCAAGAAGGCCATATGCGTAGCTGGGGAAGGGAGCATGGCCACTTTTTAGGTTTTTATACTACCAGCCTAGGCCTAAAGCTTGATGAAGTCAGCTTCATCAATATTGCATTGTGCGCAACTCGCGAGAATCAGTATCCCAACAAGATGCTGCGACATTGCTTTGACAAGTATACATCCAGACTTGCACGTGCGATTGGGCCAGATGTGGTGATCTTGAGTGGCAATAAGGCGCATGCTTTTGAATCAGATTTCAAGAAGCTAGTTCCAGGCGCCTTAGTAGTACCGATGCTGCACTATGCACACAGGAAAGGGGCTGAGGCAACCCGACAGGAGGCTGCGCGTGTCCGAAAGCTTCTAGCCTCTGCAACAGGCTAAACGGAAAACAATGCCATCCACCTGAGCCGCCTCCCTATTGCTTCTGATTGTACTTGGATCTTTCTGCGGCCAGGTGATGGCAAGCGTTATACAGAATGGCGCCAGGCCGAGTCGAAGGCTAGAATGCTAGAGATTCGAACGCTCTGTGTCTAATGGACATCTGGGAGCAAAACAAACTGCTACTGTTTATCGCATTTGTTATTCCAGGATTTATTGGACTAAAAGTATATGAGCTATTATTTCCGGGGCCACCAAAAGATTCCAGTAAGCTGATAGTAGACGCAATTGCAATTAGTTGCTTCAACTACGCGCTTCTTCTTTGGCCGATATCAGCAGTTGAGAGTAGTGGTCTTCGAGTCTCGAATCCAGCTGCTTACTCAGCATTCTACGTCTTCGTGCTGCTGCTTGCCCCGATTCTCTGGTCATTTACTTACAAGTGGCTCAGGCTTCAGCCTGCTATTCAACGGATCCTGCCACACCCAGGAAATCCTTGGGATTACATTTTTGGGAGTCTCAAACCATACTGGATAGTTGTGACACTAAAGGATGGGACAAAGCTGGGAGGAAAATACGATAGCCTTTCATTTTCGTCTACATCAGGGACGACTGAAAGACTTTACCTTGAAGAGGCTTGGATCATTAATGAAAAAGGCGGATTCGAAAGAAAAAAGAATAATACCGCAGGCACTCTGATTATGTGTCATGATTTGGCTTCGATCGAATTCTTCCACGTTACCTATCCACAAGACAATGAGCGACCCTAGCAAGAAAGTTAGACTAGACGAGGGTTATCAACCTGGGCCAAGTGGCTCAGATAAGCCAAAGCGCGAAGGTTCTCGTCCTCTTGAGCGAGGGTATCAGCCTACAGAAAGCAAGAAGAAAGGCGAACCAAATCCTCCGCCAAGAGAACCCTGATGCATTCCCTGTGAGACATCTGTATAACATCGCCATACACCTGAACCGCCACCTGAGATTTACTGTGCCCATGTAGATAGCTTTAGCGTAACCCATTGCGGTCAGGTGATGGCGAGCGTTAGATGGAGCACTATGATTAGAAAAAGCATGCCTTGGATGCTCCGCCACATTCTCGTTGCCATAATCTGCATATCTATTGCGATCTGCGCCCCTACTATAGCCAGTCCTGAGTATCTTAAGCAGACGAATCTCCCGCCAATTATCCTGACATACAATGATCTGGATCGCATTCTAGCCAATGTCAAGAGCCAAGTTGCTTCTGCAAATAAGACATCCAAGGATGATGATAGGTCTAGTGCAAAATCTACCATTGAAGCCGGTGAAGAGAGTATTTCTTTGTTGGACTGGGAATCACTTCATTCTGTAAAGTCTGCGCCCAATCCTGGAAGAGCATTTAGATTTGTGTTTACTCAAAGCGACTCATCAATCTCCCGAGTAGAGATAGCTTTGTCTGATCTTTATCGGCAACTAATCGTTGAAGGAGCCGATACCGCGCAGGTTAATGCAATCTACTCCTACCTCAAAGACGCGTTTGATGCTTTCAGGATGTCGATTAGTGGCTACGGGTTTCGATCCGCAATCGGACTCCTCGCGGGCTCACTAGGCGGAGGGTTAATCATTCGACCATTCTTGGCCCCATTGATTATGAGGTTTTTAGAGCCAAGCAGGACAGTGATTTACCCAGGCAGGGGATCCCTATTCTCAATACTTTGTGGTGTTTTAATCCTGATCATTCTATTCCTGCCCCCTTGGGGTGATTGGTTGACAGGCTTTGCCGTCTATGCTGGATCGACAAGCTTTATTGACCGAAACATCAATTGGATGTCATTTTGGAGCCTAGTTGTTACGGCATTGATTAGCACAATAATCTTTCTTGGCAGAGCAATAAAGATGGCATATGGTTCAAAGTCAGCTCAAGCAACATCCTCAATACAACCGCCAAGTGACAATCGCTAAGACTGCCCATCTAACATACCCCTTGAGTGGTCAGGCCACCCCAAGCGTCTGTTACGCCCTCAAGCTCCTTGCCTGCCACTCAGGGGCAGCGTTAGCCGGAGATGCCACGCATGAAAGTCCCAAACAGAATCACAACTGACCGCCTAACTCTTCGAAGACATGAAATAAAGGACCTTGAAGCCTTGACAGCCTTCTTGAGCGACCCAGTAGCAACACGCTACATGGCATTCACGCCCGAACAGAAGGCGCAGGCGGGGGCACGAAAAATGCTGGAGTACGTGATTGAATCGTATACAACTGATGCCCCGATCTTCTCGTTGACGATTGCCGATCCGGAAACGGATCAATACTTAGGCTCGTGTGGGGCGAACCCAGACGTTAAAGACATCGAGATTTACTATACTATCGTTGCAGAGCATCAGGGCAAGGGTTATGCAACCGAAGCGGCCAGGGCGCTGCTCGACTACCTCAAAGAGACTACGGAAGCGATGCTTATCGCCTACGTCATTCCAGAGAACATGCCCTCGGTTCGCGTTGCTGAACGACTTGGGTTCATCGATGCTGGTCCCATTCAACGAAAAGCGGTGACCGGGGATCAAGAACATGAAATACTTTCGGGGCGGAGATATGTACTACCAAAATGAATCCGGTCTAACAAATTGCTCCACACAGTCGCCTGCGGCGGCGGGTGTGATCTACTGTTAGGTACAACAATACATTGAAGCAATCACCAAAGAAATGATGTTTCAGTCCTGGAGCAATGAGTTCAAGGGGAGTGAATGGGATGGTCAGGCTGAGTTGTGGCTTGATCCCGCCGGCAATGAAGCCAATGTAAGTGACTGCACTCTATCAATCAACTCAGGAGTTTTAGCTTAGGGCATTATGTACTTGGCAAACACCGTCAAGGGAGCTTAGGTAACATGACAGAATACACAATACTAATTGGCCTAATTATGTCTGCTCGGACTCTTCTCTTTCTGGTTTTGGGTCGGCAGACTTTGGTCGAGCTATGGCCGAGAGAATAGTACGAAATCGTTTTTCTGAGGTTTCAGCATCCAAGAGCTTGGCCGCTTCCGAGAATCTTGAAGATTGATCACTGTCTGATTTGCTCATTATCATCATCCTTTCTGATTTGAATTGGAGCCTCGTAGGATGCCTTTGCTGTGGCGGTCACATCAGAATCTGTTGGCCCGGCTTTTACTACTTCTCCCACTGAATTAGACGAGACTGGCAAAGAACTACTGGATTGCGAGATGTCAGAACTATTTTTGGTGGTTGTCTCCTGATGACCATTCACTGTAGGCGCTTGTTCGCTGGCACTTGGCGCATCAAGTTCATTGGGAGCCACTTTCTCTTCGCTAACGACATTTAGTTTAGGGTTTTCGTCATCTCCCAAGTGTTCGGCGTCAGACGCAATGCTCAGCAAATCGAGCTGCATTCCTGGCTTTACATACCCGACTGGCAAGGTAGGCCGACAAATCACAAGTCTCTGTCCATTTCTAGATTCAAGTTTACGATCAAGGTGCAGTAAATCGCATTCGTCATATGTGTGCATCTCGTCAACAGATCTAAGCAGTGCCGTTGCGAGGTGAATTGAGTCTGTCCGCTTGGATAGTCCTGGAAGCTCCCTAAGCAATCTCCTGGCTTCTGACGCAACAATCTGATCAACTTGATTGATAATGACAAAATCTTGATTGAAAACCTTTTCAATAATATCTAAGCCATACTTGGTTAACGGCTTTGGTGTTGCTTGTTCGCTTCCAAGCCGATTTACTTCAACCAAGGAAAGCGTAGAAGTCCATATTTGATACAGTCCGTCTTTGGATGAATTGTAAATGTATTCAAGCGGCTCCCACCGGCCTGGATCTTGATTGATTAGGCCAATCCAGCAACACGAGTCCCAGAAAACCCGCTTAGGTGCTGCCATTAGGCATTCCCCCAAAATGCAGCAACATGAGCAGAAGGCGTTAGGCCATTACTGAAGCTAGCATCGTGTATCTCTTCAAGAGATACATCTTTGGACTCAACAGGTTTTAGGTCGTCAGCATGAACGAGCCTAATCTCACCATTAGCATTATAGAAACACATACCTGGAACGATCACGCGTCGACCGGCCCAAACGTCTTTCCATATTCTTGAACTAACTTCATCTTCTACATGCGTGAAAACACACTTAACCTCTTTCCCGGTCAAGCGCAACTGAAGTAAAATTGCTGGATTTCCATGATAAGTTGTGGTAGAAAGAAGATTTCCCTCTACTGATCCATACTCTTTGTGAGTCCAATCAGCCTTGCTAGCCTTCTCCTCTTGGGAGAGCTTGTCTAAATAGGTTAGCCCCATTCTGGCCGATCGTTGGTCAATGCGAAGATCAACCTCACCATTCGCAACTTGAAAAACTGTGCGGCCAATTCCATTTAGATTTCGGCTGAGTATTTGGCGAATGATCGCCTCCGATTCATGATCAATCCATTCAAACCTTGTCCTGGCTTGAATAATCTCCTCAATGCCGTGGGAAACCGCTTTGGCTGCCATAAAGCCTTTTACTTCAGGTTGCTGGCCAGACTCAACGGAGAACGGCTGGGCCTCTACTGTCAGGGGTGAATTAGTTGTTGCAGACGTAAGCCTCCACAAAACCTGCGCTCCGTGGTCATCAGGTTTTGCGCTTGATTTGTCTAGTAGTCGAAACAGATCAAGCACCTGACGCATTGCGTCAGCAACTTCATGGGAACCCGCGGAATGATCTGATGGATAGATAGTAAGCCTAATAGATTTACTTTCCATTTTGATCAAGATCTAGAGTTCCCTTTCGTGAGCCACGGTATGTAAGTCGCTTCCCGGCGATACCCGCCAGGAGGATGGACGCCCTTTCTTTATCACAGACGCCAAGGCGTGCGCGAGTGTTGTAACGAAAGTCAAACTCTGCGACATATCGGTGAAGGTGCTTCTCGGAGCAGTGCTGGTAGACGCCTTTCATGCACCGTTTGAACACACTGTAGAAGCCCTCAACCGTATTGGTGTTGACATTGCCACGGCCCCACTCGAACTGACTGTGACTGACGTAACCATGGCTGGCAAAGTGTTTGCCCAGGCCCTTGTACTGCCCGGCTTCGTCGGTCATGACCTCAGTGCCGGGATGGACGTTCGCTTGGAGGACAGGTAACAGATCCGCCACCTTGGTCCCCTCAACGTGGAAGGAGCGAGCGGACCCACCGCGCTGAACAAGGGTCAGAACCGCATTCTTGTGTGAGTATCCACGTTTTGGCTTGTGCCCTGGCTTGCGGCCAATAAACGTTTCGTCTATCTCAACGACAGCCCCCTCCCCGCCAATGGGAGGCAGGGCACCCCCTTTCATTGCTTCCCGAATACGGTGGGTCATGAACCAAGCTGTTTTGTACTGGACTCCGAGCACTCGCATAAGTTGATGGCTGCTGATCCCCTTCTTGCTGCAGCACATCAAATAGATTGCTTGAAGCCAAAAGTTCAGCGGAACATGGCTGCTTTCAAACAGCGTTCCCACCTTCACCGTGAATTGACGCTTGCAGGGCCCACAGCGCCATAGGCCCTTTCGCCCACCCTTGACGGACGTAATTCGTTCCTTGCCATTGCAGCGGGGGCAGACAGGGCCGTCTGGCCATAAAACGCGCTCAAGCTCTGCGAAGGCCGCCGCTTCGTCGTGGAAATAGGGGTGGAAAGAATGGACATTGTTTTATCCTTGACCTCTAACCTAGGGATTTAGAGCGTGTTTGTCAAGTGCATAATGCCCTTAGCTTACACGTGGATTTATAACAGCCAAACACAAACCGGTTCTTTCACATTTGATGACGATAGTGCCACTTGGACCGATACCTTCCATCAGCGAGAACAAACGCGTTGTCTATGCCTCACTGATGATTGTGAGGTGGGTGCCTTTTATTGGACATCCTGGGCCCCTGTCATCGTTAACCCTG
>NZ_JBSJOZ010000023.1:0-7377 GCF_056633155.1 Cryptocyanus atlanticus LEGE 06306 | reverse complement strand
CCAGGGTTAACGATGACAGGGGCCCAGGATGTCCAATAAAAGGCACCCACCTCAGGGCCCGGGTAGACGTCGCCAGGATCACTGCCTGCCCTACGGGGGCCTGGGGGGTACTCACGACCATCCAAGAGAGGCCCCCCCCGCTGCATGACCCATGGCGGCCTTTCTTGACCCCAACCAATGTTGATCGAGGGGAGAGAACCTGATGTTTTGCTTGGGCTGATGCGTTGAATTCTCAGGCTCTTCGCCTGCAATCCATGCCAAGCTCTGCTTGCTTGGATGGGATGAAGAACTCAAGCCTTGAGCATGATCTTCTTCGATTGGAAGCCCATCTCAAGCGACTTTTTGCCGACTTGGCACCGGCATGGCGTTGAAGCCAACAGACAACATCCAGGCGGCTTGCCTGGGGATGAGAAGCCTTGTTGATTCCCCACATCTGAATCTGGACGTTCAACGGCATGGTGCCCACCTTGGACAGCTCCCTCCGCAGCGTTGAGCAGCTTATGATGGCCGTGGTGAGGGCTAGGCTCAGACGTGGGTGCCATGCCACGCATCACCATGCCCATGATCCGCACCCGTGCCCAGCGCGGCAGGGGAACCAGGGCGTAGACCAACAGCTTCGAGAGCGTGCCCGGCAGCACGGTAGTCTGGCGGCCCAGGGCATCGAGGATCGGCTGGGCGATGGCGTCGGGATCCAGGGCGTTTCCCATCCGCATCCCGGCCCGTGACGCAAAGCCGCTGCGGGTGGGCCCCGGCGCGGCAGCCAGGACATCCACACCGCAGTGGCTGAGCTCCACTTGCAGGGCCTCGGCCAGACCCTGCACATAGGCCTTGGTGGCCGCGTAATGGGCGGCGTAGGGCATGCCCTGAAACCCCACGATCGAGCTGAGCAGTACCAGACCCCCGCGGCCCTGCGCCCGGAAGCGGCGCCCGTAGTGGTGGCCCATCTGCAGCACCGCCCGGCTGTTCACCATCAGCATCTCGGTTTCTTCGGTGATGTCGGCATCGAGGAAAGCGCCGGAGCTGCCGAAACCGGCGGCGGCCACCAGCAGGCCCACCTCCAGCGCCCCGGTGGCGCCCGCGAGCACGCCCAGATGGTCCTCCCGCGCCAGATCCAGGTCGATCACGCGCACTTGCACCCTGTGCTGGGCGCTCAGGTGAGCCGCGAGGGCCTCCAGCGGCGCCCGACGACGGGCCACCAGCACCAGGTTCAGCCCCGCTTCCGCCAGGCGGCAGGCCAGGGCGCGGCCGATGCCGGAAGAGGCTCCGGTGACGACGGCCCAGGGGCCGTAGCGGGAGAGAAAATGCTGCTGGCGCCGTGAGCGGGCGGGGGTCATCGGCGAGAGCGCGCGGGTGGGAGAGATGGCGGCTCGCACTGTAAGCCATGATGATCATCATGCAATAAGACCAACAAAGGGGTTTGAGCCCCCCAGGAGCCTCCTCCTCAGCCCCCTTCAGCCGCTGGGCCAAGGGCCCGTGCGGCGGTGAGCAGGCGCTGGGCCAGGGCTGGCTCGTCCACCAGGCGAGCGAGAACCACCGATCCCACCATCGCCGCTGCGAGCTGCAGCGCCGCATCGCTCGGCGCCGGGGACGGTTCGCGTGGCTTCAGCTTGCGCTCGATCGCCGCCAGCAACCCCCGGGCGGCCACCGCGAAAGCAGAGCGAACAGGAGACGACTGGCGGGCCCCCTCGCTTCCCAGGGCCGCAATCACGCAGCCCAGCTCGGGGTGGTTGAGATGCTCAGGCGAGAGGTATTGGGCCAGGCTCTGCTCCAGCGAGAGCGCCTCCCCCAGGGTCTCGTCGGCACTGGCGGCAGCCGCCGTACGGATGGCCTCGGCCACCAGGACGTCGCGGTTGGCGAAATGGGAATAAAAGGCGCCATGGGTGAGGCCAGCACCTTTCATCAGTGCCGGGATGCCGATTCCCGAAAGCCCATGGCGACGCAACTCTTTTGCCGCCGCATCAAGGATGCGCTCACGCACCGCTTGCTTGTGGCCTTTGGCATAGCGCATGACAGGCATCATGCCATGCCCCAAGGCTTGCCAGGGCAGCCCCCCTACAGGGCATGGCGCTGTTGGGATGGCTTCAGACTCTCAGCTCGACTGTTGACTCTGGGGACTTCTTTCCTGACGCAGGGGGGGCGGGAGTGATCAGAGCCCCGGCCGGTGGCCCCTCCAGAAAGGCGATCACCTCATCGCACCAGTGGACCCATTCCTGCTCATAGAGGATGCCGCGGCGCAGGGTGAGGTAGCGGAACTGGCAAGCGGGGCTCGGGGTATCCAGGGCCTGGAATTCCCTCTCCCGCTGCAGGTAGGTGTCCAGGTTCTGTTGATGGATGCCCCGGCGCCGCTCCAGTTCCTTGATCAGCACCGACCGGGGCATGTTGGCGCCACCGAGCACCCGCACCCCCAGGTCCTCCCGGATCGGGGTGGGTTCAGTGGGTGATCGGTTCCAGCGGTCGAGTTCCTCGCGGCCGCTGGCGGTGAGGGCGTACACCTTCTTGTCGGGCTTGCCGGCCTGGGGCACCAGTTGATGACTCAGCCAACCCTTGGCTTCCATCGCGGCCAGTTCCCGGTAGATCTGCTGCTGGCTGGCTTTCCAGTAGCAGGCGATGGTTTCCTCAAACTGCTTGCTGATGGCGTAGCCGCTGGCGGGCTGCTCGCAGAGCACGGTGAGGATCGTATGGGCCAGAGCCATGGGGGTACGAGCGGCGGCGGTGCTGGGTCCTCTGATCTTGCTTCGAATTGTCCCTGGGCCAGGCTCGGGGGTGGGGGTGGCCCAGGAAGGCACTGTTGACCTAGTCAACTTATTGGGCATACACTTCCACGAATGACCAACTTGTTGATTAGCAACGGGTTGGTCCTCTCCCCGCCGCGCTTCCATGGCCACCGCACCCGGCGCCCTGCCTCCCCCCGGGTCCCCCGCGCCACCGCAGGGCCTGCGGCGCCTTGGCTGCGGCCGTCGTCGCTGGCAGCTTCCGCTCACTGCCGCCGCCGCCGCCACCGCCGTTGGTCTGGCCCTGGCCCTCGCCCCCCGTCCCCGCCCGCCTGTGCCCAAGGCCCTGCCCGTGGCTGTGGTTATGGCGCAGCCGGTGAGCCGCTATCTCACCAGCCGGGAGTACACCGGCGAGGTGGTGGCTGGCCGCAGCAGCAGCCTCGGCTTTGAGCTCGCCGGCACCCTGGAGCAGGTGCTGGTGGAGGAGGGGGATCCGGTGGTGGCCGGCCAGCCCCTGGCCCGCCTCGATCGCCGCCGCCTGCAGGCCCAGCGCCAGCAGCTGCAGGCCCAGCAGCGCACCGCCCGCGCCGCCGTGCAGGAAGTGCGCCAGGAGCTCACCCTGGCGGAGCTGCAGCGGGAACGGCGCCGCAGGCTCCATGCCCAGGGAGCGATCTCCCGCGAGGACCTCGACCAGCAGATCTATGGCGCCGGGGCGCTGGTGAGCCGGCTGGCCCAGGCCGACAGCCAGGTCGATGAGTTCGGCGCCCGCCTGCGTCAGATCGATGTCGACCTGGCCCGCAGCGAGCTGGTGGCCCCCTTCGCCGCCACGGTGAGCCGGCGGCTGCTGGATGAGGGGATGGTGGTGAGCAGCGGCCAGGCCCTGCTCAACCTGGTGGAAGCCGCCCCCCGCGAGGTGCGGGTGGGGGTGCCGCCCGCCGTTGCGCAGGGCCTGCGGCTGGGTGAAACCCACCCCGTGAGCGTGGGCGATCGCCGCCTCAGCGCCACGATCAGCGCCGTGCTGCCCGAGCTCGATGCCGCCAGCCGCACGGTCACGGTGGTGCTGCGGTTGCCGGCCGAGGATCTGCCGGTGGGTGCGACGGCGCGCCTCAGCCTGGAGCGCAGCGAAGCGGGGGAGGGCTTCTGGCTTCCCACCGATGCGCTGGTGGCGGCGGAGCGGGGCCTGTGGTCGGTCTATGTGCTCTCGCCTGCACCGCCGCCGGACGCCAACACGCCACCGCAGGCACGGCAGGTGGCTCGCCGTGTGGTGGAGATGGTCCACACCGAGGGCGAACGCTCGCTGGTGCGCGGCACCCTGCGCCCCGGTGAGCAGGTGATCGCCAGCGGCACCCACCGCGTGGTGCCGGGCCAATGGGTGCGGGCGGCGCTGTGAGGCTCGATCTCTTTCATCGCAACCGCCAGCTGCTGCTGCTCACCCTGCTGCTGGTGGTGGTCTGGGGGGTGTCGTCGCTGCTGACGCTGCCGCGGCTGGAGGATCCGCTGCTCACCCAGCGCAATGCTCTGGTGATCACCGCCCTGCCGGGCGCCACGCCGGAGCGGGTCGAATCGCTGCTCACGGAACCGCTGGAGGAGGCCCTGCTGGAGCTGGAGGCGGTGGACCATCTCGACTCCACCTCCACTTCCGGCACCTCGGTGATCGCCGTGGCCCTGAAGGATTCGATCCGCGAGGTGGCGCCGGTGTGGAGCCAGGTGCGCGGCAAGCTCGACGATGCCACCCCGCTGCTGCCGCCGGAAGCCTCCAGGCCCGACTTCCGCGACGGTAACATCGGCGCCAGCGCCCTGATCGTGGGCCTCACCTGGGAGCTGCCCGGGCCCGCCAACCTGGGGCTGCTGGCCCGGCTGGCGGAGGATCTGCAGACCCGCCTGCGCGCCCTGCCCGGCACCGACAAGGTGGAGCTCAGCGGCGAGCCCACAGAGGAGATCCGGGTGGAGATCGGCGCCCGGGAGCTGGCCCGGCTCGGGCTCACGGCTCAAGGCCTCTCCGAACGGGTCGCCGCCAGCGACGCCAAGCAGGCCGCCGGGCAGGTGCAAGGTGGACGCAGCGCGCTGCCGCTTCAGCTGGATGGCGCCCTCGACTCCCTGGAGCGCATCCGCGCCATCCCCCTGCAGACCGGCGCCGATGGTGCCAGCGCCCGCCTCGGGCAGGTGGCGGCGGTGAGCCGCGGTGTGCGCGAACCGGCCAGCCGGCTGGCGCTGGTGCATGGCCATTCGGCGGTGGTGGTGTCAGCCACAGTGGCCTCCGGTGAGCGGGTCGACCGCTGGGCGCAGCTGGCGCGGCAGCAGCTGGCTGATGTGAACGCCACCCTGCCCGCCGGCCTCGGCCTGCACCCGTTGCTGGATCAGAGCCGGTATGTGGAGGAACGCCTCGACGGCGTGATCGGCAACCTGATCACCGCCGCGCTGCTGGTGGTGGCGGTGTCGGTGCTGATGCTCGGCGGCCGGGCGGCGCTGGTGGTGGGAGCGGCCCTGCCCCTCAGCGCCCTGATGGTGTTCGGCTGGATGCGGGTGCTGGCGATTCCCCTGCACCAGATGTCGGCCACTGGCCTGGTGATCGCCCTGGGGCTGCTGATCGACAACGCCATCGTGGTGGTCGATGAGGTGCAGCAACGTCTGCGCGGCGGCGCCTCCAGCGGCGCGGCGGTGCGGCAGTCGGTGGGCTACCTGCTGGTGCCGATGCTGGCCGCCACGCTCACCACGGTGCTGGCCTTCGTGCCGATCGCCTCGGCGCCGGGAGCCACGGGCGAATTCATCGGTGCGATCGGCCTGGTGGTGATCCTGGCGCTGGCCAGTTCCCTGGCCCTCTCGCTCACGGTGATCCCCGCCCTCTGCGCCCGGCTGCAGCATTGGCGGCTGTTGGGGATCGAGGCGCGCTGGTGGGAGCAGGGGGTGTCGCTGCCGCGGCTGACCCAGCGCTACAGCCACACCCTGCAGCAGGTGCTGCGGCGTCCCTGGCAGGGGGTGGCGTTGTCACTGGTGTTGCCGGTGATCGGCTTTGTGGTCTTCGGCAGCCTCGAGCAGCAGTTCTTTCCGCCGACCAACCGCGACCAGTTTCAGATCGAGATGCGCCTGCCGAGGCAGAGCTCCCTGGAGCGCAGCGAAACTCTGGCCCTGGCCGCCCGCCAGCGCCTGCGCGAACATCCCGGCGTTGCTGATGTGCACTGGTTCCTGGGTGAGAGCGCGCCGCCGTTCTTCTACAACGTGGTGGCCTCCCAGGAGAACGCCCCCCATTACGCCCAGGGCCTGGTGCAGCTGCGCGGCACCGAGCGCCTGCGCGACACGATCCGCTCCCTGCAGGAGAGCCTGGATGGGGCCTTCCCGGAAGCGCAGCTGCTGGTGAAGCAGCTGGAGCAGGGTCCACCGTTTGAGGCGCCGATCGAGCTGCGCCTGCAGGGCCCAGACCTCACCCAGCTGCGGCAGATCGGCGACGACCTGCGGCGCCGCCTGGCGCAGCTGCCGGCCGTGACCCACACCAGCGCCAGCCTCAGCGAAGCCCTGCCCCGGCTTGCTGTGGCGGTGGATGAACAGCAGGCCCAGCGCAGCGGCCTCGACAACTTGGCCATCGCCCGGCAGCTGCAGGCCGGCCTCGATGGCGCCGTGGGCGGTTCGATTCTGGAAGGCGTCACCAGCCTGCCGGTGAGGGTGCAGGTGGCCGAGGCCCAGCGGGGGAATCTCCAGCAGGTGGCCTCCCTCGATGTGGTGTCGCCCAGCAGCGGCGACACCGTGCCGCTTTCGGCCCTGGCCCGCCTGCGGCTGGAGCCCGAGCTGGCGGCCATCGACCGGCGTGACGGACAGCGCATCAACACGGTGCAGGCCTACCTGTCCGCCGGTTCCCTGCCCGAAGCGACGCTGGGCGGGTTCCACAGGCAGCTGGAACAGGAGGGCTGGCAGCTGCCGGCCGGGATGAGCCTGGCCTACGGCGGTGAAGCCGACGCCCGCGGCGATGCGATCACCAACCTGCTCTCCGCCGTGGGGGTGCTGTTGATCCTGATCACCGCCACTCTGGTGCTGTCATTCCGCTCCTTCCGGCTGGCGGCTCTGATCGGCTCGGTGGCACTGCTCTCGGTGGGACTGGCGGCCCTGGCCCTGAAGCTCAGCGGCTCCCTGTTCGGATTCACCGCCATCCTGGGCACCCTCGCCCTGATCGGCCTGGCGATCAACGATTCGATCGTGGTGCTCAACGCCATCCGTACCGATCCGCTCGCCGCCAGCGGCGACCCCGCCGCCACCACCGCCGTGGTGCTGCATGCCACCCGCCATGTGGTCGCCACTACCCTCACCACCGTCATCGGTTTTCTGCCGCTGATGCTTGATCCCACCGGCTTCTGGCCGCCGCTGGCGATCGCGGTGTCGGGTGGTCTTGTGG
Organism: Cryptocyanus atlanticus LEGE 06306; assembly: GCF_056633155.1. Lineage (NCBI taxonomy): Bacteria > Bacillati > Cyanobacteriota > Cyanophyceae > Synechococcales > Prochlorococcaceae > Cryptocyanus > Cryptocyanus atlanticus. Next base: position 285 of record NZ_JBSJOZ010000023.1, on the reverse strand, counting down.
GTGCCACCGTGCTGGCGCTGTTTTATGTGCCAGCTGCCCACAGGCTGCTCGTGCGGAACAGCACGGCAGAAGGCTCCTGAGCGGTGGGACTGGGTGGCAAGGTCTTCCCCGTCCTGCTGCTTTCATCACCACCAGGTCAGGATTGAGGGGGATCGAGGAGAGTGGGCGCCTTGGACTTCCTCTGTTTCGCCACATGTGCCAATTGCTTGTGGCGCTGATGAAACGATTGAAGGGCACCTCGAAATATTCCCATTACCGAAGCAGCATTGAGCAGACGTAAGCCCT